>NZ_JBHWWF010000005.1:0-109246 GCF_042736455.1 Streptomyces sp. NPDC060064 | reverse complement strand
TCACTTTTCCCCCCCCCCCCCGGGGGGGCGGGGGGGTGGGGGGGGGGGGGGGGGGGGGGGGGGTTGGGGGGGGGGGGGGGGGGGGGGGGGGGGGGGGGGCCCCCCCCCCCCACGTCGAGGCTGTCCACGATGGTGTGTGCACCCCACGAACCTGTTCCGGCTCAATCAGAACATCCGCCCGTCCTCAGCGAGGTGACCTGGTGCACCGCAGACCGCGTCGGCGGTACCGGGGCCACTGTGTCCGGTTGCTCCTGCCCGACAGTCGGCGCGGGCTGGGCCGTGCAGCCACCGGTTGCGGTGCGAGCGTGGTGCCGTCGGCCCTTGCGATGCCGCCGCGGCGCGGCACCGCAAGGGTCCAACTTTGAGGCTGGTGGTCGCAGTCCGCTCGCATACCAGGACGGATGCCGTGCGCGTGCCCCACGGGCTGATTCCTGGATCCCGTGCTGCAAGCACCTGGACCTACGCCCCAGTGCTCACATGTCCTCTCAGGTGTACCTCGCGATGGGGATGTGGATATCGAGGACGGCACCGCTGGCGCGGGCTGGTGGCGCGTCCAGACTCTCCAGGACGTGGAGCATCGGCGTGTTGACCGCGGCGACCGTCGCGGTCAGGGTGTGGTGTCCGGCCCGGCGGGCCACGTCGGCCGCGTGTGCGGCCAATGCGGTGCCGAGCCCCTTGGACTGCCATTCGTCCTCGATCAGCACGGCGAGTTCGCCGACCCCTTGCTGATCGGTGCGCATGACGTTGGTCATGGCGATGATGCGGTCCGTGCGCTGGGCGGTGGTGGTGACCAAGGTGGTGCCGCGCTCCGGGTCGGACAGCAGCCGCCATCCGGCCGGAGACATCTCAGGTTTACCCGCGTGGTAACGCAAGGCTCGACTACCCGGCGAGCAACGGCGGTGCAGGGCCTGGATGGGCCCGAGGTCGGCGGGGGTCACCTCCCGGGTCCGGGTGGTGGTGCCGTCGGTCAGCGTGATCGGGTGTGCGGGGCCTCGAGGGCCGGCGTCGGGCATGCGGCGCTCTCCTCACATAGCGAAGTGATTGGTGTGCCGCGACCCCTCCTGGGGGCATGTCCGCCTTGGCACAGGAGCAGTCTTTTTCCACTCCCCAGCCGATTCAAGGGGTGTTCACGCCATATCGATTACGCTTCGCGCACCACTTGTCACTCATCGGAGTGACATTTATGTGCTCTCAGTCCTCCTCCGCCGCCCCCGAGGCAAGGAGCATGTACGCACCGACCCGTACGACGTCCCAGTCAGTGCCCGGGTCACGGTCCCGCGCACGCTGCAGCCAGGTCGCCCGGTCCCTGTGCTGACGGCGCAACTGCTCCATGTCCAGTTGGACACCGGGCGGAGGGCCTGCCTCCTCCAGCTCGCTGATGCGCTGGTCCATCGCGGCGAACAGCGCCCGGTCGAGTTCGGTCACAGCGGCGAGGAACTCGCTCGTCGGCATGGTCACCCGGCCCGTCTGCGGGCCGGCGAACTCGATCACGCCTTCAGGGTCCGCCCGGTGCTCCCAAGCGACGGTCACGGCGTCGTCCTCGCCGACGATGGTGCGCCAAGGGCGTGTCCGAGGGCGGAGTGGGACGGTCGGGCCCCCTCAAGGACTCGGCTTGTCACGGCAGGAGCGGGCGTCGATCGAGGGGCCGCTCGGCTTGTGGGTGCTGATCCAGCCGGGTTCCGCGATGGGCAACCCGGGCAGGGACGTCACGATGTCCCCGATCCACTCGCTGGTGCCCACGAACCTCTTCAGCCAGGTGGCCAGTCTCCGGCAGTCTGCACGATGGCCCTTGGGCAGCCCGATTCCGTAGAGCTGAGGCGCGCCGATGGTGAGCCCGGGGAGCACGCGCAGGTTGTCCGCAGCGTGCTGCTGGGCAAATCCGTAGAGAATCGCCTGGTCGGTCGAGACAGCGGCGACCTGACCGGCCACCAGAGCCTCAATGCAGTCGGAGGCGTCGTCGAGGACCTGCACGACCACGCCCATCCCCTTGAGGTTGGCCAGCGCCTCCTGCGACGTGGTGCCGTCCCAGGTGCAGACCCGCTTGCCTCGCAGGTCCTCAAGTGCCGTGATGTCCCAGCCGTTTGAGCCCACGAGAAATCCCTGGCGAGTCTTGAAATAGGGACCGACGAAATCAACCTTGCGCATCCGTTCCGGCGTGATGGAGAACGAGGCGATCACCATGTCCGCCGTGCCGTCCTCCAGTTGAGCGATTCGGTCCCCCGACGAAACGTCGACCGGCTGGCTGAACGGGACCCCCAATTCCTTCTTCACGCGCTCGAAGAGCAGATAGTCCATGCCCGAACGGTCATAGTTCTCGGAATAGGAGATCCCCGGCAGATCATTGTGCGTGGCAACGGTGACCCTCTCGGCACCGAGGAAGTGCGGCTCGCCCGACGACGAGCCGCAGGCCGTAAGGGCAGCGGTGACCGCCACGGCAAGCGCGGCCGCGACGCAGGCCGACGGCCGTCGTGACATTTGACCGGCCGGCCCTGGGCACGGTGTGCGAGACATGGTCTCCCCCTCAGTCGTGGAACGCCGCACTGGCGACGGAAACAGCTAGCAGGCAGCCCTCTTCGGCGGACAGGATGACCTGGACGCGAACCTCGGTGCGTGAGCCGCCGAGTGGGAGGTCGACGGGCGTCCCCGCGCGCACCCCCTCGACCCGGCCCGTCTTGCTCCCCCCGATGAGTTGCAGGGTGAGTTCACTCTCGGGCGTGCAGGACTGCTGCAGCGGATCGGCGTCCTCGACCGCCAGCGTCAGGCGCAGCCAGGAGCGTTGCGCGGAGCCGTCGACGACGATCTGCGCGGCGGACGTGTGCGCCATCGGACCCGAGGGGGAAAGGTGCGTGCGTCCGGTGACGTCGATCTCGCCGTGCTCGGCGAGATGATCCATTCCCACGAGCCCCAGGACCGCGAGAAGCAGGGCGAAGCCTTGCACGAGCGCACGCGGAACGGGCGAGCGACTGTTGCCCACCACGCCCACGACCCGGCAGAAGGACAGCACCACGGCCGTACCGATGGCGGCGTACACCCAGGAGAACTGACGAGCCGGTCCGGCCGGACCCGCGATCAGCGCTGTGGCGCCCAGTGCCAGTACCAGAAAGAAGGGTGGCCAGTTCCAGCCGCTCCAGCGCTTGGCTCTGCCGGAGAACTCGCTGACATCACCTGTGAAGAGGGTGAGGACCACCCTGCCGACCTTGCCGATCGTCAGCGATCCGGAGCCTGTTGAGTTCACGTGATAGGTGTCGGTGGAGCGGTGGGGAGTCACCAAGCGGCTCCACCGTCCGGACGACGGCCGAAGTGGAAGTCAGCGTGCGTGATCCGGCCGATAGCCGGTGAGTTTTCACCGTGGGACGTCACCGTGATGGTGTCACCGGGCCGGTTCGACTCCATGGCCCGTCGTACGTGAGTGAGCAGGGCTTCGCCCGTCAGCGAACCCTCCGCCAGCCACCGACCGATCGCCGTCTCCAGTACCAGCCGGTCGCCTGCTGTCAGGTTGGCGACGGCTTCGACGGCAGCTGCTTCCTCCGGGCTCCCCGCCGAGGCGTCGGCCTGCCCGCGCAGCAGTCCGCCGAGAAGGGCGCGGCCGCGCTCCACGGCACTGTCCGCGAGTCGGTTCTGTACCGACTGGGTCAGCGTGCCGGCGAAGGTGGCCGCTGCTGCGGTCACGAACGGGGTAACGGCGGCTGCAGCTGCCAGCAGATCAGACATGGCTTTCCCCTCCTCGGCAGCACTCGCACAGGCCGCACTCGTACGCCTCAGGCAGCGCGTTCTGCCCTCGTTCAGCTGGCTTTCGAGGCTACGGAAAGCGAATGCGCCACATGCCGGATGGACTCTTCTGACGGTATTTCTCCGATGCTGTCAGCTGCGAGTCCGAGTGTGTGCTGATGCGGTCGGAACGCGTCACGTGAGGAGCGGTGAGCGCGGCTGCTGTCACCCAGTACTGTCCGGCCGAGTGTGAGTACGTCAGCCCGGACGGGCTGAGTACGTCGGCCGATTCCCACCAGCGCCGCTGCTGGTCGAATGAGAACCATGACTCCTCACGCAGCGCGCCACCCCCGCATGCAGCACGTCACCAACACCGGCTCTGCGCTTGCCGTTGTCCTGGTGCCACTGGCGGCCGGCATGCTGCTGGCCAAGGCGTTGGGCTCGGACCCTCTGACGTCGGTCAACGCGATGATCGCCCACAGCGGGCAGCGAGCACGCGTGTCAGCGTCGCAGTGGCGTGGATGCGGCAGATATGCACTGCGCGGGCGGGAGGCTGCCGCGCGCAGGGCCGCACTGCGCACGCGCGCGGCTGCCGCCTGCCGCTCGGCGACCCGCACGGAGAGGAGTACCGCTGCCACGAGCGCGGGCGCGGGCGCCGAGGAGAACCTGTCCCCTGTCCAGGGCATTTAGGTTTCGCACTTCTCCTCGGCGTTGTCGGTGGCTCAGCAATTGCGGGTACTTCCGGCTTTCGCGTGGGCTCTTGCCGCCCATCTTGCGGCGGTTGCACAGAACTCGACGCCGACGGGCGCAGCAGCATCTCCATGGAGGACGCCGCCGTCGCGCTTGTCGACGAGGCGGAACTGCCCCGCTTCGTCCAGCGCCGCTTCACGATCGGCTACTGATCGGTCGCCGACGGGGCATCAGCGGCGGGCCGGCGCCGAAGCCGCGCTCATCGTGGTGGGCTCGGCCCTCCCCTGGACCTGACTGCCTGGCAGCCCCGGAAGTGGCGCCGCTCCCGTGGATACCTGGCGTCAGCCACCCCCGCAGGTCGGGCCTGTTTTCGTGCAACGTCCCGAAGGAGTTGAGCCAGAACCTGACGAAACAGACACAGCCACAGGCGCCGATGGCACGTATCAGAACTTGCCCATGTGCTCCTCGGTGCGGTGCCCCAACTGCTCACGGAACTCCGCGAAAAAGCTGTCGGTGAGCGGCGGCCACCCCCAGAAGTCGAAGGCGAGCGCACCGAGGGCGAAGCCGGACGGCCACTCCCACTCGGTGACCGGGACGGACACGCCGCAGGAGGAACAGACGGCCCTCCCCTCCCCCGTTTCCCGCCATGCGTCGATGCCGTCCTGGAAAGGCTGCCAGGCCTCCTCGTCCGCCTCCCACTCCTCCGGATAGCTGATGATCACGGTCTTCGTCCGGCAGCGTGGGCACGTGGCGGATTCCGGCTCGCTTTCCCCCTGCCCCCCGATGTGGTCATCCCGCCCGACGATGACGGCCACCGGGCCCGGTATCCAGTCCGAACCCCAATCTTCCGCAGTCCGCTTCCAGTTGGGTCCCGGCACGTACCCCTCGTCCACACTCAGGCTGTACATCGCGTCACTGGACATCTCGCGCGTGAGTAGGCCTTCGGCAACCATCCAGTCGACCATCCGCTCCGCGAGCACCCCGGCCTCCTCGGCCGTCACCTCGACATCGACGATCCGCTCGAAGAAGTCACCCATCGTCCTTCAGTCCCCCTTGATCAGTCGGCGGAACCCACGATGCCATCCCCCTCCGACAATGGACCGCGTCACCAGGGCCTGTCCGGCGGATCTTGTGACCGTCGTGGTCTCGGGTCGTTGGCATGGTCATGGGGCGGGGAGATCTGACGAACGCGGAGTGAGTTCGGCTCAGGCCGCATCTGCCGAAATCCGGGCAAGTGGTGGCCGTTGGGCCAGTCACCGCAGGCTCATCAACGGGATCTTGTACCGGCTGCGCCCCGGGATGGCGGGATCTGCCTGCGCGTTTCGGTCCGTGGAAGACCGTGTACGAGCGACACAGACGCTGGTCGGCGGACGGCACACGGGACTAGATCTTCGCGGCCGTCCTGGCTGACGCCGACGCGGAAGGTCGGATCGACTGGTCGATGGTGAGCGTCGATTCGACCATCTGCCGGGCCCATCAGCATGCCGCCGGGGCCCGCAGGAGCGTTCCGCAAGTGCCGGGAAAAGACGCCAGCGGGCCAACCGGCAAGCCCGCGGCAGCAAGGGCGGCCGACCCGTCGGCTTCGACAAGAGGGTCTACAAGCGCAGGAACGAAGTGGAGCGGACAATCAACGCCCTGAAAACTTCCGGGCAGTGGCCACGAGGTTCGACAATCGCGCCTACATCTTCCACGGCACCGTCACCGTCGCCTCGATCCGACTCTGGCTCCGCTCATGATCCGCCGACTGGCTAGTCGTCCGAGCCGGTAGCCGACGGCGGTACCTCGACGACGAAGAACAGGAAGGTGGTTTTGATCGAAAGGTCATGGAAGTCGTCCGGGAACAGCTCACGGGCGGCCGGGTCGGGCTGCGGCTCGCTGATGACGGCAAGGCGGAAACCGGCGGTGGTGAAGGCATCGGTCATCGCGTGCAATGGCCTGCGCCAGAACCTCATCGGGACGGACTGCCCGTTGAACGTCCAGTCGAAGGTATAGCTGGTGGTCGCAAAGTAGTCGGGCCGAGGATCCTGGATCGTGTAGGCGACGAAGGGGTGGTCCACCGACGCGATCAGCCGGCCGCCGGGCCTGAGCACTCGCCGCAACTCGGCCAGCGTCGGCCCCCAGTCCTCCAGGTAGTGCAGCACCAGCGACGCGACCACGTCGTCGAACGCACCGTCGGCGAACGGCAGGCGGTCACTGAGGTCGACCACGTGCAGGGCTACGTCGTCACCGAGCCGCCGCCTTGCCAACGCCAGCATCCCGGCGCTGGCGTCGATGCCGGTGACGACCGCACCGCGGTCGCGTAGTGCAGCGGACAGGGGGCCCGAGCCGCAGCCGGCGTCCAGGATCCGACGGCCGGCCACGTCTCCGGCGAGGGCTAACATCGCGGGCCGCTCGTAGTACGCGTTCACGAAGTTGTTCTCGTTCTCCGCCGAGTACGCCTCGGCGAAACTGTCGTAGTCATTCACCTGGTCCCGATCTGCAGACCGGGCGAAGCTCTCGGGCACGTCGGTTACGCGTTCCATCGCCGCAGCCTAGTAGTCACATGATCCGCCGGACAGGCCCTGGTGAGGAAGCAACACCGCTGCGGGCGCACCGACTCAGTCCCCCATGTGCCGGGTGGGGGCGGGTTCCCACCTACCTGTTCCGGTCATACCTGCGGCGGCAACGCGTCTGCGCAGCGCCATTCCCGGCAAGGACAGAGCCCCGCCGGCTCACACGGTGTCGCACACCGATCTTCACCCCTGACACCTCCCCCGCATCGGACAGCGAGCGTCACATCACGGGGTCGGCAGTCCCTGACGCCGCACATTCCCAGCCAGTCCGAGCACATGACTATTTCCACCTCAAGTGGGATGGTCAGCTTCCACCTCAAGTGGGATGGTCAGCGCCGGGTCCAGCCGAGGATTGCAGCGACCCCCCGCCGACCAGGCGCCGGTTGTCGCCGATCTCCTCCGGGGTTGAACGTCGAGGACCGAGCTCGGCGTGAGCGGGTGCGCCCCGCTTCGGCCGAGTTGATCGAGGCAGGGCCGGTGACCGTGAGGTGGCGCGGCATTTCAGGGCGGCGGTGGCGCCGACGCCGTCTCGGTCGTGCGAGGCGCGGGCTGCCGAGTGGGACACATATGCGTAGAACTGACCCTTGTCCCGTAGGCGGAACGCAATTAGAGTTCGGCAATGTCGAACAACGGTCGGGGTGCTTTGTGGAGCCGATCGTGTGCAGCGGTTGACGCAGCGTGGCGCGCCGCTGGTCAGAGCACGCCCGAGGGCGCGGTTGAACAGCCGCAGGAAACCCTGCCGAGCAAATCCACCGGGAAATCGCCATGCGAACCACCGTCTTGAATCCGTCCACGGCGCGGCGCGGCACCATCGCACACCGTGTCGCGGCCTCTCGTCGCTGGCCGGGCAACGCCGTTTCCGTTTACACCTTCACCGTGCCAGCGGTACCCGCCGAGGTCCCCGTCGCCCGAAAGAGGGCGACCTGCGTCCTGCGGGACTGGGGGCTGCACGAGGACGGGCTGAACACGGCCGCGCTAGTGATCTCCGAGCTGGTCGGCAATGCCGCACGGCACGCCGTCCCGCAATCGGTCAGAACCACAGTGATGCTCACCAGAACCGGGACGACGCTGGCGCTGGCAGTGCACGACGAGCACCCCTTCCTGCCGCAGCCCCTGCCCACGGCCGATTCCGGACAGGAATGCGGACGGGGCCTGATGATCGTCGACAGCCTCGCCCGCGAGGCAGGCGGCGCGTTGCAGGTACGCCGGGTGCCCACGCGCGGCAAGGAAGTCCGGGTGCTCTTCCCCGCCGCCGACTCCGCGGACCTCGCGGCATGTCTGGCTGACGCATGCCCGGTGATGCACTTTCAACGGTGAAGCCCAGGTGATCGCAGTGACCGCAGGGCTGTGCGTCACGGCTGACCCGTCCGGCACCCGACTGTCGGCGGTCAGGTGGGCTCGCCTGCCGGGGCCCTTCTGGTGCCAGCCCCGGCGGCGTGCTGATGCGTGCCGATCACACTCAAAAACAGGCCCCTGACCAGCGCAGACAGACTTCCACGACGACGAGCATGACCCCGAGGGAGCCACGGTCGCGGTCGAACGGGACCGGCTTCGAGGCGTCCTGAAGCAAGCACGTGCCGACCTGGACGACTATGCGCATCGGTGGACTCGCCGCCGCAACGGGCGTGAGCGTGCGGGCGCTGCGCATCGACAAGCGGATCAGTGATCTGGTGAACACCCGGGACAGGCTCGACACCGCCTCACCATGGCCACCGATGCCAGGAAACTGGGCCGCCCCTGCCCCCGCTGAGCGGAAGCGGAGACCGCACCCTCTGCCACTCCTCCAACCGCTGATTACGGGGTCGCCGCGAAGAAGTGACGAAGAGTTGTAGAACACCGGCCGCCATACCACGGCCACCCCTGGACGACGGGCTGTGGCTTCGACGTAACCGGTCGGCGTACCGGGCGCCCACGGGGACCTGGGCCGGCCCTGCCGGAGTACGTCACAGCGGGTCCGGCTGACACCCCTACGCCACCTGCCAGGCGGCCGCCAGATGGGCGGCCCGGGCAGCGACTCGCCGATCTTGCCGCGGCGAAGATGGAACGGCACACCCAGGATTCACCTCTAGGGTGACGCACCATTACTTTCCCGAAAGGCAGTGTTGATATGGCCGTCGACGCATCGAGCGTCGCACGAGAGCGGGGCCAGGAGTCCGGTGATGAGCGATGGAACGGCGGGCAGGACAACTCGTCGTCATGGCGGACCGCCTGGCCTCTGGCTCTGTCGCTGCTGCCGCTCGGTCTGCTCGTCATGGCGTCGTGGATCGGCCGCCACGTGCGCCCGAGCGCGGACGAGTGGTGCTTCCTGCCGAGCGTGCGTGACCACGGCATCTCCGGGCTGATCGGGAAGTTCTACTTCACCGACAACGGACGGGTCGGCAACGGCCTGCTGGTCGGGCTGTACGCGCAGTTCCCCGTCGCCGGGCACCAGTGGTTCGGGCTGATCAGCGGAGTGCTCATGCTGGCGCTGCTGTGGGCGCTGACCGTTCAACTCCTGCGCAGGGCCGATCTGGCGGTGCCGCGTGGTCTCCCGCTGCTCCTGACGTCCATGATCACCGCGGTGTTCCTCTTCGCGACACCCAATACGTACAAGACGTTCTACTGGCCCGCGGCCTCCGTCTCGCACACAGTCGCACCGGTGCTCGCCTGCGCTGTCGCCATCCCGCTGCTGCGCGCAGGCGGCCGCCGCAGCCGTATCGCCGCCCTGGCCATCGTGTTCACGGCAGGCGTCTTCATGGGCACGCTCTCCGAAGAGGCGTCGGTCGTCGCCCTGGTGGTGCTGTCATGTGTGGTGCTGTTCGCGCACCGCGTCTTCACCGTGCGGGTAAAGGCCTTCGCACGCCGCTGGTCGCTGCTCGGGATGGCAGGCATCGCCATCGGCACGGTCGTGCTGGTGACATCTCCTGGTTCGCGCAATCGCCGCGAGCACTACGGTGCCGATCGTGCATCCATGTTCGCCCCCGAGTCGCTGCTGGACTCCCTGCGGGGATATGCGCAGATCCTCGAGACGATCCTCACCACCTGGCAGTACGCCGGAGCTGTCGCGGCCGGCGTACTGCTCGGACTGCTGGCACGGGGCCAGGCTCGGCGGCCCGCCGTCCTGCTCCCCTGCCGCCCGCTGCTGCTCACCACTCTCGGCGCGGCCGCTTTCCTGGTCTCCGGCTACCTGTGCACCGTCATCACCTACCCCGTCTTCGGAGCAGACGTGGTGACGACGGAACGCACCTGGAACGACTACCTCCTGCTCTACGTCATGCTGCTGGTCGGCGTCGGTGCCTTCATCGGGCGCTCACTTCGGCTGCGTGGGCGCCGTACGGGGGTGGCGACCGCGGCGGCCGCGGCGGTTTGCGCCGCGGCCGTGCTGGGGCTGGTCGGCCCGCTGAACGGACTCGGGGACGCAATGGAGGTACGGGCCGAGAAGTGGGACGGTCAGGACCGGTATCTGCGCGAGCAGGCGGCGGACGGCGCCAAGGTTGCCCCGTACACGCCCGTTTCGGTCGCCAGGATGCTGGAGCCCTTCAGCAACCAGGGCCGCAGGATCTGGCCGGCACAGTGTGTCGCCGACTACTACCACCTGGACAAGGTCACTTACGGTCGCACCCACGATTGATCGTGGGGTGGCTGTTTTGTGGCGTCCGAAGGGCATGCCATGGACCAGGGCCGTCGGTATCACGATCGCCGGGGAGACCCGGCGCGAGACCGCGCGGTTCCGCAAGGACGAGCCTTGGTTCCCGGCGGCCTACGCAGCCCTTGAAGCCATCGGGGCCGGCATGGCCACGGAGGACAGCTGGAAGGCCATCGCGCCCTTCACCTAGCGACAAGCACGCCTGGCGCGAAGCGCGGCGACCGGCAGTCATCAGCCCGGATCTGCGTCGAGCACACCAACGCCGAGCTGCGGCAGTCGCCTGCTGACCACCCGCCAAACAACGAACCACCATGCCGGCACGCCCCGAACTCAATGGCGGGTGACACCGTTACTCGACAAAGCGTCCCTGAGCTCGGATGCGGAGGCGGCCGCCGTGTGGGAGAGGTTTGTCTCCCGGACCACATAGTGCGGCCGCCGCTTCGCCTCGTGGTAGATACGTCCCACGTACTCGCCGATGACGCCGAGCGTGGCGAGCTGGATGCCGCTGAGTGCGACGATGGCAGTGATCAGGGTCGCGTAACCGGGCGTGTCCACCCCGTCGAGCAGGACGTTCGCGATGATCCACAGCGCATAGCCGAGGGCGGACAGGAAGAGCCAGAGTCCGGTGTGTATCGCCATGCGCAGTGGGCGGCTGTTGAAGGAGAGCAGCCCGTCGATGCCGTAGTTGAGCAGGCGCCGGCCGCCCCACTTGGACTGCCCGGCCGCCCGCTCCACATTCTGGTAGGTGAAACTGACGGTGTCGAAGCCGATCCAGGAGAAGAGCCCCTTGGAGAATCGGTTGCTCTCCGGGAGGGAGAGGACGGCGTCGACAGCTCGGCGCGACAGCAGCCGGAAGTCGCCTGCCCCGTCGACGACCTCGACCTCCATGAAGCGGCGCACCAGACCGTAGTACGCGCGGCTGAGAGTCCTGCGAACCGCGCCTTCTCCGACACGGTCGCGCCGGGCGACGACTTGGTCGAAGCCGTGCCGATGCAGCTCCAGCATGCGGGGCACCAGCTCCGGAGGGTGCTGCAGATCGGCATCCATGAGGACGACCACTTCGCCGTCGGACATCCTCAGCCCGGCGAGCATCGCCGACTCCTTGCCGAAGTTACGGCTGAAGGAGGTGTAGCGCACGCGGGAGTCCGCTGCCGCAAGGTCCCGGAGGTGCATACGGGTGTGGTCGCTGCTGCCGTCGTCGACGTAACAGATCTCGAAGGCGGTACCAGTCGACTCGAGAGCGGCGACCAGCGCCGTGTGAAAGGCGTCGATCACTTCACTCTCGTTGAAGCAGGGCACGACGACCGAAGTATGAACCGTTGTCATCTCTCTCCATGGTGCTGAGGTGCGGGCCGGCTGCGTAACTCTGCAAGTCGTCGCGTATGGAGGATGGTCGGCGGGCCGTAGAGGTTGCCTCCCGGCCTCACAGTGGGCACCGAAGTCATGGTGGAACAGCGGGATGACTCGCTGGACTTCGTCGGGGAGCTTGCCCAAGCCGTCACATCTGGGCCCAGGTTCCCCTTGAGCGGGTTGTGCGGAAAAGCAGGAGCCGGACGCATACGTGCAGTGACCCCCTGACCCGGCACCGTGGGGGCCGTTCATAAGATCGAGCCTGTGACAACGAGGACAACGGGGTGGGTCCCGCCGACGGAGACCGAGCAACTGCTGTACGAAGCAAGGGCGGCCGGCTCCGTCGAGGCGGAACTGGGTGTGCTCGCCCGCGCGACGCTCTTCCTGCCGGTCGGCCGCCTCTACGCGGACACCCCGGGCTCCACCGTCCCGTTCGTTCCGGCCAAGGACTCCCAGACCGGCAAGTGGAGCATCTCCGTCCACACGGCGGGCATGCTGCCGCCCTGGCATCCGGAGTGGGTGCACTGGTCCACCACTCTTGCGGAGCTCGCCCAGATCTGGCCGAACGACAAATGGCGGCTATCGGTCAACACGGGTACGCCGTGTGCCGTCAGCATCGAGGCCAAGCGGTCCCACCGTCAGGCATGGCTGAAGGCGACCACCGAGAACGGCGGCCCACCCCGCGGGCTGCTGGTCACGCACGCGGGCGGCCCACTGCAGGGCGCCTTGGGCCCACGGTCTGGCCTGCGGTGCGCATCTGTCGGTGCACAACAGCATCGCGTGGAACGAACTCGGCACGACGTACTTCGACTACCGCAAGGACGTCGGCACGCTGCGCAACACGTGGAAGGTGACGAACCGCGGCCAGTATCTCCGCACGCTCGCCGCCCTGTACGGGGCCCAGCTCTCCGGCTGGGAGGAGGCCATCGCCCTGAGCGCACGTGCCGGGCTGGCCGAACGCCTGGGCAGGACGCCCTCCGGGGGAGAGTGGCTGGATGCCGTAATCCGGTCCGCGGTCCTGCGCAGGGCCGACGAGGAGACCGTCGAGGAGGTCCGGCGGACCGCGGGGCGGATCGCCCGCTACGAGGAGCAGTTCCGCGCCGACGGGGTACTCGGCGCAGATGAACGCGTCAACTCACTGAACGCCTTCGACTACGGGCGAATCATCACTTTCGTACGGATGGGCCTCGGAGCCCGCCTGACCGATCCGAGGGAAGCGGAAGAGGCCGTTCTCAAGGCCGGCCGGCTGAGCCGGGAGACCTATGCCTCGTGGGAGGCGTTCTCCGCCGCGTACTCGCTCGCTCGTGTACTCGCCTTCGACAACGAGGAGTTCGGGCAGACCTACCAGGAGTCGGTGGTCCAGCACCGCATTCTGACCCAGGCCCCCAAGACTCCCTACCGGATCCTGCCGTGGTCATGAACTGGACACCACCGACACAGGTCGAGCGTCTGCTGCACGAGGCCGGGCTGCGCGGCGACGTGGATGCGCAGCTGAAGGTGCTGGCGGCGGAGGAGCTGTACATCGGGCAGCACCGGGCCGAAGTCGACGCCGAGCCGGGCATCGTCCGCTGGCGGCCGGTCGCACACCCGGTGACCGGGTCACGCTGCAAGCTCCTGCTCACCCGAGGCATGCTGCCGCCCTGGCACCCGGACTGGATCTTCCATGAGGTGGATCTGGACTGGATCGCGGACTTTCAATGGCCGGATCCCACGGTGTGGCTCGCCGTCAACCCGGGAACGCCCGCCGCCGTGAGTCTGCCGGCCTCGCCGCAGGACCACGCCCTGTGGCGCCGCTACCACACGGAGAACGACCGCACGACGCAGAACCGGCTGAATGCCCTGCACACCGGACCGCTGTTCGGGCCGCTCGCCTTCGGGCTCGCCTGCGGGGCGCACCTCGCTGTGGCCAACGGCGTGCCCTGGAACGAGGCCGGCACGGTCTATCTCGACTACTACTCCCAGCGGCGCATGCTGCTCGAATCCTGGGCGATCAGCGACAACGCGAGCTGGCACAACCAGATGACGGCCCTGCTGGACTACTCCAACAGCCCGCCGGAGCCCGAGTTCGCGCTACGTGTGCGCGAGCACCTGCGCAGGGGAACGGGCGAGCTCCCGCCCGCGGATCTGTGGCGCGAGACCGCTGCCGGAACGCTGCACGACCAGGGCGCGCCGCAGTCCGTCGTCACGGACATGGAGGAGCTGGTGCGCCGTATCTTGCGGTACGAGGCCAGATTCCGGGCCGACGGACTGCTGCCCGATGACGGCAGGGTCGCCACGGCCGCCGCGTACGACTACGGACGGGCGCCCTCCGTGGCCCGCTGGGGGCTGGCCGCCCGGTTCTGCACACCCCACGAGGCGGAGCAGGCGATCGTGCACGCGGGCGCGCTCGCCAAGGCGGCGTACGGGTCGTGGCAGGACTTCTGCGCCGGCTATGTGCTGGGCAGGGTGCTGCGCTTCGACGACGAGGAGTACGGCCCCTACTACGAGGACGCGCTGTCGTCCCACCGGATCCTGATGGAGAACGAGGGCAGCCCCTGGCGGAACATCCGCTGGAACTGACCGCCCCGCTCGGCTCGTTCCATGCGGGCACAGCCACCGGCCGGCGGGCGTGCCCGCGCATCACCACAGGGTGCTCCCCTGTTGAGCCGTCACGTCCCTATCCACGCACGCAGCGGGCCGAGGGCGGGTGCGACACCAGGAGGCGCGAACGCATGCGAGGCGCGAGCAAGAGCCAGTCGGAGTAGACGGCTGCCCTGAACGAAGGACAGCGCGCGTGGAGGGCCCGTCGGCGTCCCGGAAGTGTCAAAGGCTCTGTGGGAGGAAACCGGCCAGGACGAGGGGCCGGACGAGGCGTCGGCGGAACGGATTCCTGGAGGCACCATGCTCGACCGCACCCTGCCGTGCATGCTGCGGGGCTCAGGGATACGTCCGGCCGATGACGAGGCTCGCGAGACGGCGGACGACCTGGTGGCCAGGGGCGACGGCTTCGCCACCCTGAGACCGCGGCACCGGCGGCCCCGCGACGCACGAAACCGCCGGGGGACGCGGACGGCCCCGCTCCTTGAGCGGACACACATGGAACCTGCGGCCGATGGCCGGGTGCTGCAGGCGGTGGCCCTCCCACCGCGAGATCGGCGGCGCGTGGCTCCCCCCCGGCCACGAGATCTCCGAAGCCGAACACGAAGCGACGTCGCACAGCGAGTAGCCGCTGACCACTCCAACGAACACGGGAATTCACTGACCATGGTGCAAATCGGATACACGATGATGACCGAGCAGGCAGGCCCCCGCGAGCTGGTGGACCACGTCGTCCAGGCCGAAGACGCGGGATTCGACTTCTCGGTGACGTCTGACCACTACTTCCCCTGGCTACGCTCGCAGGGCCACTCCCCGTATGCGTGGAGTGTCCTCGGGGCGGCCGCTCAAGCGACCTCGCGCATCCCGCTCACGACGTACGTGACGTGCCCGACGTTCCGTTACCACCCGGCAGTGGTGGCGCAGAAGGCGGCGACCATGCAGCTGCTGTCCGAAGGCAGGTTCCGTCTGGGCCTGGGGTCCGGGGAGAACCTCAATGAGCATGTCGTGGGCGGCGGTTGGCCGTCGGTGGATGTGCGGCATGAGATGTTCGAGGAAGCGGTCGGTATCATCCGCGCGCTGTTCGAGGGAGGCCATGTCACCCACCACGGCGCCCACTTCGATGTGGACTCGGCCCGGCTGTGGGATCTGCCGGACCACCTTCCGCCCATCGGGATCGCCGTGTCGGGCGAGCGTTCCTGTTCCCTCGCCGGCCGCCTTGCCGACTTCGTCGTCGCCACGGAACCGAAGGCGGACCTGCTGACCTCGTTCGACCGGCACGGCGGAGAGGGCAAGCCACGCGTCGGCCAGCTGCCGGTCTGCTACGACACCGACCGGGACGCGGCGGTGCGGCGGGCCCATGACCAGTTCCGCTGGTTCGGAGGCGGCTGGAAGGTCAACGCGGAACTACCGCATCCGGATTCCTTCGCATCGGCGACCCGGTTCGTACGCCCCGAGGACGTCGCCGACTCCATTCCGTGCGGCGGCGACGTCGAAGACTTCGTAGAGGCCGTACGCCCGTTCGTCGACGCGGGCTTCACGGATGTAGCGCTGGTCCAGATCGGTGGCGAGACCCAGCCCGAATTCCTCGACTGGTCGGCGAAGACGCTGCTGCCCGCCCTCAGCGAGGCCTTCGGGTAAGTCCAGCCAGTGGCCGTCAATTCAGCTGAATCCCGGCCAGTACCCGGTCGGGCGTCAGTGGGAGTTCGCGGAAGCGGGTGCCTGTGGCGTGGTGGACGGCGTTGGTGATGGCCGCGGCCGTGCCGACGATGCCGATTTCGCCGATCCCCTTGCTTCCCATCGGATTGAGATGGGTGTCCCGCTCATCGAGCCAGTGCGCTTCTATGACCGGCACGTCCGCGTGCGTGGGCACGTGATAAGCGGCCAGGTCGCTTTCGGCGAAGTCACCGAACGCGGCATCCATGGTGCTGCCCTCGGTGAGGGCCATGCCCAGCCCCATCGTCATACCGCCCACGAACTGGGACCGCGCGGTACGCGGGTTGAGGATGCGGCCGGCCGCGTACATGCCGAGAAGGCGGCGAACGCGTACCTCACCGCTGTCCGTGTCCACCTGCACCTCGGCGAAGTGGGCTCCGAACGCGTGTCGGGAGAAAGGCGACGCACGGTCCACGTCGGCAGCCGTGTCGGCCCGGGCGGTGATGCCCTCGGCGGGCACCGATCCGGGCTGCTCGGCGAGGCGTTCAGCCAGCGCGGTGCACGCCTTGTGGACGGCCCACCCCCACGAAGCGGTCCCGGACGACCCGCCGGCGAGCGATGCGGACGGCAGATCACTGCTGCCGATCTCCGTGCGTACGGACTCCAGCGGGGCGCCCAGCGCATCAGCCGCGATCTGCGCGAGGACGGTACGGGCCCCTGTGCCGATGTCCGTCGCGTTGATCCGGACGACGTACGTGCCGTCGGCCCGCGCATGGGCCGTGGCCGTGGAGGGTCCCACGAGAACGGGGTATGTGGCCGCCGCGACGCCGGTGCCGGTCAGGAGCGGGCCGGTGCGCCGGATTGCGGGCCGCGGGTCACGCTCCGCCCAGCCGAAGCGGCGGGCCCCTTCCGTGAGGCATTCGACGAGATGCCGGCTGCTGAAGGGCCGGCCGCTGTCCGGTTCCGTGCCGGGTTCGTTCCGGATACGCAGCTCCACCGGGTCGAGGTGCAGGCTCTCGGCCAGTTCGTCCATGGCCGATTCCAGCGCGTGCATGCCCGGCGCCTCGCCGGGTGCCCGCATCCACGACGGGGTCGGGACGTCGAGCGCCACAACCCGGTGGCTGGTGCGGCTGTGCGGCGACGCATACATGACGCGCCCGGGCACCGCCGCCTGTTCGACGAACTCCTTGATCTGTGAGGTGTGCGTGGTGACCTCGTGGATGAGGGAATTCAGGACGCCGTCGTCCCCCGCACCGAGCCGTACGCGGTGCAGCGTGGGAGGGCGGTGGCCGACGACCGTCGGCATCTGCCGCCGCGGCAGAGCGATCTTCACCGGTCGGCCGATGTGCCGCGCGGCCAGAGCGGCGAGCACCACGTGCGGCCGAGGGGTGCCCTTGGAACCGAATCCGCCGCCCACGTGGTCGGACACGACGGTCACGTCACCTTCGGGCAGTGCGAACAGAACGGCCAGGGCTTCGCGGACCTTGGTCGACCCCTGGCTGGAATCGTGCACGGTCAGCCGCCCGTCCTGCCACTCCGCGGTGGCGGCGTGCGGTTCCATCGGATGGTTGTGCAGCGGCGGGATCACGTAGGTGGCATCCACCCGCACGGGCGACTCCGCGAACGCCGCGTCGGCGTCACCGCGCTCGCGAACCGCGGGATGGCCACCGTTGGCCTCTTCCGGTGTGTAGGCGCGGGGGTGGTCGGACGTGAGGATGACGTCGTGCGGCTGCGATGCGTCGTAGGCGACTTCGACCAGGCGGGCACCTTCGCGGGCTTCTTCCAAGGAGTTCGCGAGGACGAGGGCGACGTACCAACCCCAGTGCGGCACGTGGGCGTTCTGGAGCACGGCGAGCGTAGGGTCGTCCGGCTCGGCGAGCCGCGGGGCCGATGCGTGGGTGAGGATGGCGAGCACGCCCGGGAGGGCCAGCGCGGCGGAGTCGTCGATGGCGACGACCTCTCCCCGGGCGATGGTGGCAGGCACTGGCCATGCGTACGCGCAGCCGGCAGGGGCGTGTTCGAAGGCGTAGCGGGCGACGCCGGTGACCTTGTCCCGGCCTTCCCTGCGCGCGGCGGGCGTGCCGAGCGCCGGAGGGGTGTGACCCATCGCGGGCTCCTTCCTGGGACGCGGTTCGGCTCAGGTTCGGTCGGCGAGCCGGGACAGGACGTCTGTCGCGAGGTTGCGCGCGAGGCCGACCTTGAAGGCGTTGTCGCGCAGGGGCTGTGCCGCGGCCAGTTCGGCATCGACGGCACGGCTGATGTTCTCCATGGTGGGCGGCGCTCCAAGGAGGTGCGCCTCCGCCTCGCGTGCCCGCCACGGCACGTGGGCAAGGCCACCGAAGGCCAGCCCCACGTGGCGCACCAGGCCGTCCACCACCTCGAGGACAGCAGCCACCGAGGCGAGCGCGAAGGCGTACGAGGCCCGGTCCCGCGCCTTGCGATAGGCCGAGGGAAGGCCTGCGGGGTGGGCGGGGAGCAGCACACCGGTGATGAGTTCGCTCGGCTGGATCACCGTGTCCCGGTCCGGCCGGTCGCCGGGGAGCCGGTAGAACTCTGTGACGGGCACAGCTCGTTCGCCGCCCCTCCCCTGGAGCGTGACCGTGGCGGCGAGGGCGGCGAGGGCGACCGCCATGTCGGACGGGTGGGTGGCGATGCAGTGCGGTGAGTGCCCCAGCACGGCGTGGTCGCGGTGCACTCCGTCGCGTGCCCCGCACCCGCTGCCGGGCACCCGCTTGTTGCAAGGCTTGCCCAGATCCTGGAAGTAGCCGCACCGAGTGCGCTGCAGGAGGTTTCCGCCAGTCGTGGCGGCGTTGCGCAGTTGGCCGGATGCACCGGCCAGGAGTGCCTGGGACAGGAGGGGGTAGCGAGCGCGTACCGCGGGATGGGCCGCCAGGTCGCTGTTACGGACGGTCGCGCCGATCCGCAGACCACCGTCCGGCAATTCGTCGACCGTGCCGAGCGGGAGCCGGGCGATGTCGACGAGCATGTGGGGGGTCTCCACACCGAGCTTCATCAGGTCGACGAGATTCGTGCCTCCGCCGAGGTAGTACGCGCCGGGCCGCCCTCCGTGCGCGGCGACCGCTTCGGTGACGGTCGTGGCCCTGACATAGGCGACAGGTTTCATCGGACGACATCCCCGACGGCGTCGACGATGTTCGGATACGCGCCGCAGCGGCACAGATTGCCATTGAGTCGTTCCCGGATCTCCGCCGCCGTCAGCGTCACAGGACCGTCCGTGGGATGTGCCGGGTCCGTGGCGCACGAAGGGTGACCCGCGGCCGCTTCGTCGATGGCACCCAGCGCCGAGCAGATCTGACCAGGGGTGCAGTAGCCGCACTGGAACGCGTCCCGGTCGAGGAATGCCTGCTGCAAGGGGTGCAGGCGGTCACTGGCAGTCTCGGCCAGCCCTTCCACGGTCACCACGTCAGTGCCGTCCTGCGCGACTGCCAGGAGTAGACAGCTGTTGACGCGCCTGCCGTCGACCAGGACGGTGCACGCGCCGCACTGGCCGTGATCGCAGCCTTTCTTCGCGCCGGTGAGTGAGAGGCGTTCGCGGAGCACGTCCAGGAGCGATTCGCGGTTGTCGACCGTGACTGCTTGGGAGATTCCGTTCACCCGCACGGTGATGCAGGACTGGGTGTCGAGTATTCCAGCCGTGCCCGCGTCGTGCGGACTGCTGTGGGGATCCGCCATGGCCCTGGCCCTTCGTCCGGTCGCGCTGTGCGCCTCGTCGCGTATCCAGGCTGGACCAAGCCACGATTCGCGGCACGTGGAGCGCCGGCGGAAGTGCCTGGGAACGCGGCCGAAACAAAGCACGTACGCGGCACCCAAGCGAGCAAATGAGTGACTCATACCGCAACCGACCTGCCCTGAAGCGGCGCAAACGCGGCTCCGTCCTTGGGCTGGGCCTCGACCCCTGTAGCGTGGAGGCGACCCTGCGCGATCCGGACGGCGTGCTGTTCACCGTGACGAGCGACCCTCGAATGGCTGAAGGTCATCCCAGGCGGCTTCCGCGGGTCAGGCCGGTGTATCACAGCGGCTTCCGCAGGCTGGAGTGACCGCGGCGCCACGCCGAGAGGAGGTGGTCACCGAATCGGGAATCGACCCAGCCCGTGGCGTCGATGCCGAATGCCACCTCTTCCTCGAGCCAGGGTTCCTCTTCGAGCAGACCGCCGATGACATCCCGCCGAACGACCTGCTCATGCACCGCGTCCGCCTCGACGTGCTCCGCGTAGAAGTGCACCGCGGCCGGTCCTGCGCCGACCCGCCGCAGTGCTTGAGCCATGCGGCGCGAGCCCGGCGACGACGTCACCTCGACGGCTGCGAAGTGCCCCACCAGAGCGCCCCGCAGTGCCCGATGCAGGCCGAACAGCGACATCAGGTTGACACTCGTCAGCATCCCCGAAGCGGCGGAATTCACATAACGGCCGTAGGACGTGTCCAGGCCGAGATCCGCCATCAGATCGGCGAAGAGCTGCGCGTGCACTTGCTCCGCACGTCCCGCGCCGAATTCGTCGAACTCCACCGCCACCATCGCCGCTTTGGCCCTGCCCCAGAGACGCGGGAGGACCCATGCATGCGGATCCGCCTCTTTGAGGTGGTAGAGGGATCGCTGGGCTGCGTACTCGCGAAGCTGCCACAACTCGCCCCGGTCCTTGAGGAAATGGGACGTTCCCGTGCCGTTGAGGGGTTCGACGAGGATGTCCTCGAGCGCCTCCTGCACCCCCCTGCGCCGCCCTGCGTCCATGCGCAGCGCGGCAAGAAAGCACCGCTCCATCTGCCCGCGCAGGCGCAGCAGTCCGGGATCCCATTCCCAGTCGGGGTCGACGCCGGAAAACCCCCGGTAGTGCAGCTCGTAGCAGAGGTAGAGCGCGAGTTGCAGGTCGTCCCCATACGGAGGGGCGCACGCCACCACCTCTCCCTCCGGCAAGGGGTGGCCGGGACGGCCACGCAGTGCGCGTACGACTCCGTAGGAGAGCTCCCCCGGTTCTCCGGCAGGACCGGCCCGGCCAGACGGCCATCACAGGTTTCCACGGGAGCCTTCACTGTTCTAGCCGCTTCCCCCGGCGACGGTGGCTGGTGTCGCACCACGGATAGGTCCGGCTGCGTCGGCAGGTGCACAGCGCAACGGTGAAACGGTCCGACACCGCCGTACCCCCGTCCTCGAGAACCACTTCGACGGGGCCCTCGACAAGCATCGGGCCGTCCCTCGTCAGGGTGACGCGACGCCGCACAGTCGGTTCGGTCGGCTCAGTGGGTTCGGTCGGCATGGAAGATCACCAGCTCTTCCTTCTGGTCGCCGGGATCGATCAACCCCTGGTCCTCCAGCCACTGCCTTCGTGAGCTCAGCACCGGCCCGAAGGGGACACAGCGGCGGTCCACCACCGCCGCCCGCAGGCCCGCATTGTTCAGACGCGCCAGTGTCTGAGCGACGCCGCACAGGCCGGAGTGCACCAGCAGCAGTGCCCCGCCGGGACGGAGCAAGCCGGCTGCCCCGTCGCAGATCCGGTCCACCACGGCCCGGCCGTCGCGCCCTGCGTCCCAGGCCATGGCGGGGCCGCGTCGCGGCAGGCCAGGCCCCGGTGCGGGCACGTAGGGCGGATTACTGAGGATGAGATCGAAGCGACGGCCCTCGACCGGAGCCAGTAGGTCGCCGTGCAGCACTTCCACTCTCAGCCGGGCGAGGGCCGCATTGAGGCGGGTGGTCAGCGCCGCGCGCCAGGCCCGGTCGACCGCGGTGACGCGTGCGCCGCGCCGGGCGGCCGCCAGGGCGAGGGCTCCTCCGCCGCTCCCCACGTCGAGAACGTCGGCACCCGGTCTCAGTGGCTCGCGTTCCAATGCCTGCGCGAGCAGGAGCGTGTCCTCGTGCGGGGCGTAGACCCTGGGCGGAACCAGTACAGGGCCGCCCTGGTCATCCCTTTCCAGACTGAGCATCCATGTCACCTCTGTTGCTTGCGGCGCCTCGTGCTTCACAGCCGCCCATTCCGTCACAGTCCGCGAGTGCCCACTGAGGCGGCCTTCTCACACCGAGCGGAACAATTTATGGACTGTTTCATCCGGATTGCCCCTGGCGCGGCCGCTCACGCGCGGGCACCGGCGGCGTCGCGCACATCCCGTCGCCTCCCCGTCATCACGCTCGCGGCAAGCTGACGTCGCACCCGGACGGTGCTTGCTGTGAGGCGGATGCAACGCTGCCGACCGTCAGCAGGATGAGATCGTCCACGACGCCGACAAGACCGTGACGCGATTCAGCAGAGGCGCGCTGGCGCTGGGCACCGGACCCCCGAACCGCCAACCTCCGCAGGAATGCCCTCACCTGGTCCATGTCCCCGTGCTCTTCCAGCGCGGGCCGGACGTGGTCGACCAACCGTGCGGCTTGCACCGAGGCAGGAAGAATCCGGCCGGTGAGCGCGTCGACGCCGTTGCCCGACCAGCCGTCCCGCGCCGCGCGCCAGTACGCCCCGCGCAGCAGCTCACTGCTGGGGCGCGGACCCGGGTCGCCACGCCGGACCCGTGCCGCCGCAGTCATCGTGAGTGCCCTGATCAGGACCGCCATGGCTGCGGCGTCATCGATGTCCGGCATCACATCCATGGACCGGATCTCCAGCGTCGGCAGACGCGGGTTCGGCCGGATGTCCCAGAAAGGAACGGCCGCGTCCAACATGGCCTCGGATTCCTGCATGGCGACGGCGAGGCGCTCGTAGTGGTCCAGGGATTCGAAGTACGGCGGCGGCCCCAGGCAGGGGAAACGCCCTCTGACGACGGAACGCCAGCTTTCGTACCCCGTGTCGTGCCCTTGATGGAAGGGAGAGTTGGCACTCATCGCCACAAGGAGCGGTAGCCAGGGTCTGAGGTGATTGCTCACCAGTACGCCCAGCTCTCGGTCCGGCAGATGCACATGTGTATGGAATGCGGAGACGGCGAAGTCGTCGAGCATGGCACGGTACTGGTCCACGCTGGCCCGATAGCGCGGATGGTCTCCGATTTCGGCCGGTCCGCTGCCTCCGATGACCGGAGTACCCGATGCGCACAGGCGTAGCCCTTCGGCCTGGGCAGCTGCAGAGACAGCACCGCGTATCCAGGCCAGTCGGCTGAAGAGTTCCCCGAAGCTGGAGCACGGTGGTGTCTTTCCTTCGATTTGGTATTCCGTGAACTCGCCGGAGACCAGATCGCCCATCACGGAGGAAGCTCGTGCGACCACCTTGGTACCGCCCGCTTCCACGGAGCGGCTCCCGGGGTGAACGAGAAAGTACTCCTCCTCCACACCCACGGTGGGGACGGCCGCCTGATCGTGGCCGTTCGCATCGCTGGCCGCGACTGCCTCTTCGGCGTCAGCCATCGCGTTTCCTGACGTCCTTGTCGGGAGCCGACCGGGAACCCTGGTTCCCGAAACCCCTCAGCTCATGCGGGCTAAGCCTCTCGCCCTCGCCGCCGAAGTCGTCGGCTTCGCGAGTTTCCTCAATGTGCGTCTGGCGAGCAGGGCGTCGGGGCTGCTCATCCGGACGGGGCGGCCTGCTGCGGCCTCGCCGGATCCCCCAGCCGACCAGGCCGATCAAGAAGGCCACCACAACGATCCCAATGAAAAACGGGGCAATTCCTGTGAGCCATTCGTTGTCGGCGGCAAGGCTGGGCACACTTCCGCGGCCAAGTGCGACTGGGAATGTGTTCATGGCGATCATCTCCTCCGTTCGGTGCACTGGAAGCCGACCCGACCGACAGCGGATTCACAATGCAAGGCTCAGTACCATGGCCAGGAAGTTCCAGAGATCGGGGTCGGTTGTGGATACTCACGTGATGGCGGGTGCCCGATACGGTCCTATTCATGTCGCGTACGAAGCCCGCATCGCGTCAAGTGGCGTGTGCTCAAGGATTGGCCGACGTGCATTGTGCCTGCGCGCAGAAATCGGACCGAGTCGATGGCGCGGCGCGACCAGCGCAGATCACCGCGGGGAACCGGCGCCATCGCGATTCAGTATGTGAGTTGGCGGGTGCTGTGGGCGCCCCGCCGCGCGGCGGCAGCACACGCCGAGTGGAGCATGGAGCTGCGACGAGGCACGCTGTATCCATGCGGTTGCTCTTCCGCTCCTCTCCCCGACCAGGGGCGGGCGGCCATAGCCGGGTCCTCTACACACTGGCGGAGTGTGTGCCCTTCGCGATCGCAGTGCTGGTGGTGGTCATCGAGCTCTCACCTGCGCACTTTCTGTACACCGGTCCCCTCCTCACCGCGACTCCGGCGTTGGCCGCGGTAGCGATGGGCCCCAAAGGCACCTTCGCGGCAGCGGCTTTCGCCTTGGCCATCAGTGTTGCCACCGCCACCTACAACCAGGCGTGGGGTAGCCAGCAGGTCTACACCAACTTTCTGGCTCTCTTCTTGGTCTCCGCGGCCAGTGTCACGACCAGTAGCGCGGTGCACACCCAGAGGCAGAACGAGCTCAACCAGATTCGCCGGATTGCCGTGGCGGCCCAACGGGTGCTGCTGCGGCCCGTACCCGACCGACTCGGCCCAGTGCGGGCGGCGAGCATGTATATCGCGGCGGAGACGGGGGCGCAGATCGGCGGTGATCTGTACGAGGTTGTGCAGACCCGGTACGGGGTCCGGATGATCGTCGGAGACGTCCGCGGCAAGGGCCTTCCTGCTGTGCGCTCGGCCGCAGCCGTGCTGGGCGCCTTCCGGGAGGCCGTGCACTATGAAGATGACCTGGTGGAGGTCATCAACCACTGTGCGGCTGCGCTGCGACGGGAGCGCGCCATGCCGCGCGGGATCGAACAGGACGCTGAGCAAGATCAGTCGGAATCGTTCGTCACCGCGCTCGTGGCTCAGGTGCCGGACGGGCCCGTAGTGGACTTCGTCAACCGTGGCCATCTGCCTCCCCTGGTGCTGAGTGAGGGCAGGGTTCAGGCCGTGATGCCCGCTTCACTACTGCCGCCCCTTGGTCTGGAAGAGTTCATCACCGGCCCTCCGGCCAAGGCGGAGAGCCATCCGTTCGCATGCGGCGACCGCCTGCTGCTGTACACCGACGGCGTGACAGAAGCCCGCAACAGCGAGAAAGAATTCTTCGCTCTGCCCGCGGCCATGGAAGCGCTGAAAGACCGCACCCCGCCCGAGTTCCTGGAACAACTGCATCAGGGATTGGTCCGCCACACCCAGGGCCATCTGGCGGACGATGTGGCGATGATCCTCGTTGACCGGCTCGACGAGGAATTGGATGAATAGGGCTGCCTCCTATGTGGTGACCGTTCGGTCCTCGACTCAGCCGATGTCAGGGCCGGCCAGCTGGACCAGGACCAGTCGGCGATCTTCAAGGCGCACTCGTCGGCGCCCGGCCATCGGATCGTGTCCAGGCGGATACTTGTTGGGTGAACGTGTCAGTGCCCGGGGCCTTCGACCTGCGGGAGCGACTTGGCAGCGGCCTCTTCACCCGCGTCGCAGGCCCCGCGGGCCCGGACAATCGTGCTCGCATTCATGACACACCGGGACCTCGCTGGTTCGGTCCGGACAGGCCAATCCGTACCGTCCACGGCGACGCCTCGATGTTCATCGGCGGACTGAGGGCCCTGTTGCTGCAGTCCTTGCACCCGCTGGCCATGGCCGCGGTGGCAGCTCACTCCGGCTATCAGGGTGACCCGTGGGGGCGGCTGCAGCGCACCAGCACATTCCTCGCCGTGACGACCTACGGCACCGCCGACGACGCCCAGCAAGCGGTCGACCGCGTCCGAGAGGCGCACGACCGCGTGAAAGGGACCACCCCCACCGGGGAGGCATACCACGCCGCCGACCCGCATCTGCTCGCCTGGGTGCACATCGCCGAGGTAGACAGCTTCCTTCAGGCCCACCAGCGCTACGGCGCGCATCCCCTGGATGCCACCGGGTGCGACGCATACATCGCCGACACTGCACGCGTCGCAGCCGCGCTCGGTGTGACCGACCCTCCACGGAACCGGAGCGAGCTGGCCGACCGGCTCGCTGCCTACCGCCCGGAACTGCGCGCGACCCAAGAGGCCCGCGAGGCCGCGCGCTTCATACTCCTCCACCCGCCCCTCCCCTGGATCGCCCGAGTCCCGTACGCCGTCCTCACCGCCAACGCGGTGTCCACACTTCCGCTGTGGGCCCGCAAGCCGCTGAGGCTGCCCCATCTGCCGGGGATCGAGGAAACCTGCGTACGACTGGGTGGACATGCGCTGATCACGACGATCCGATGGGCCATAAAGCCTTCCCGGCCCGTCGCCCACACGACCTGACCAGCGGACACTGCGTCCGCTCGCACTCGCCACACCCCTGTCGACTACCGCATCGGGCACCGGGGGGTCCGTAGAACTCATGGCACGATCTTGTCGATCAGTGCAGCGTCTCGGTCGTAGGCGGGGACCGTGTTGTTCACTCTCCCGCAGCGACCGCCCCTTGGCATATCGGGCACCGGTCCTTGCCATCCCACCCGTCCCACCCGAAAACCGCGGGCGAGAGGGACTGGCCTTCAAGCTCCTTGCGCACGGCGACCCGATAGGACCAAACCGCGCCGATGTAGGGGTGGTAGACGTCATGAAAGGCCTGTGACGCCGGTGAGGCCCCTGCCGCAACCGCACGTTGAAGAGCACGGAGCTGCTCGAACATCACCTGCCCGGCACCGGCGACGGCCGCGGTCGCATCGATGAACAGACGTTCACGTACTTCGTAGATCGCGGCATCGCTCAGTGCCGCGCGGGTCGCTGTGCCCAGGTCGACTTCGGCACCTGGGGCTTGCGCGATCTGGCGCAACCGCGCGTGGCACGCCCCAGCGGCTCCGATGAACTCGATGTACACAGCCCGCCGCCGTGCCCCGACTCCCCGGTCATCTTCGTGGCGATGGCGCAGGTAGTCAGCCAGAACGGTGCCGGAAATGGCAAGAGAGCCACCACTGACCGCCGCGACGAGCGTCCCCCAGTCCACGTCTGCCCCCCCAGCAGTGATCACAACGTCGACGTCTGGAATCTACGCGCGGCTTCCCTCGAAGAACAGAGGCCAAGCCAGACCCAGTTGCCGCGCAGGGGGGCACCGCATCACGACGCTGCAGGGGCAGCCCGCGCAGACCTGCTGGATCGAATCGCCCAAGTGGAAGTGTGAGATACGTCGACAGGCAGACGTGGAGTTCGTGGACAGCCTCACTCACTCTCCGCCCGTGTGGAGTGAATCGAGGAGGGCCAGTTCGTCCGCAGAGAGCCGCAGCGCGCTTGCGGCCACGTTCTCGACGAGGTGGTCCGGATTGCCGGTGCCGGGGATGGCCAGCACGTGCGGTCCTTGCTGAAGGGTCCACGCCAGCCGGACCTGCGCGGCTGTCGCGCCATGCGCGCGTGCGACGGCGAGTACCCCTTCGCTGTCGGTGGCGCTCGCACCCGCGTCACCCCCGGCACTGGCGATTGCGTAGAACGGTACGAACGCGACGCCCTGCTCCCCGCAGGCGCGCAGGAAGTCGTGATCCTCGGGCCGTGCGCCAACGCCGTAGGAGTTCTGCACGCAGACCACCGGTGCGATGGTCCGGGCCTCGGCGAGCTGTTCGGGCCTGACGTTGGAGATGCCCAGGTGGCGGATCAGCCCGGAGTCGCGCAGACCGGCCAGCGCACCGAAATGCTCGGCGACCGAGCCGGTTGCCAGGCTTCGTGGGATGCGCAGGTTCACCACGTCGAGGTGGTCACGGCCGAGCTGGCGCATATTCTCCTCGACCTGGCCGCGCAACTGCCCGGGCGTGGCCCACAGCCACTCACCCGAAGGATTCCGGCCCGGTCCGACCTTGGTGGTGATCACCAGATCATCCGGGTACGGGGCCAGCGCGCGGTTGATCAGCTCGTTGGCGGAGCGCAGCGGCGAGAAGTAGAAGGCGGCGGTGTCGATGTGGTTCACACCGAGCTCAACGGCGCGGCGCAGCACGCTGATTGCCCGGTGACGATCGCTCGGGATGCCGTTCCCGAACGCCCGGCCGTTCTGTGTCAGGCGCATCGAGCCGAACCCGATCCGGTTGACTGTCAGGTCGCCGAGTTCCCAGGTGCCCGCGGCCGCCGCGGTGATCGATTCTGAGGTCATGACCGGAGTCTGTGTCAGACCCCTTCGGAGCGCCTCAGGGTGGCAACAACCTGCCAGAGACAGCGCATCCGCTCGCGGCCCCAGTGATCAGCGCAGCCTCGGAGCCGGCAGCGAGCCGGCGGACGAAGACCTGATGCTCCGGCAGACAACAGGTGCCGGCTGGTTCATCGGCCAGTCAGCTGCGTCCGCCAGGTGGCGAAGTCGACGCCGTGGGAACCGCGTTGGCCGTCGGCGTTGACGCCGACGGCGATCAGGACGTGGACGCCGACGATGCGCGGGGCAGCTCTGCCCCGTCCGGGTAGTCGGTGACACCGCGTGAAGCATTGGCCTGTAATGTCTCGCGGAAGCTACTCGGTGGGGGGCCGCGAGCCATTGTGCCCGCGTGTGAGTATGCGCCCCACGAGTCGCCGACATCCGAGACAACGAAGACTTCGGGGACCCGTATGAAACACACCGGCCTGGGGCGCAAGCTCTTCGCCATAGCCGCTGGCACAGCCTTCGCGCTACTCCTTCCCGCCGCCTCTGCCGACGCGGCCGGCACTCAGGTGTACTCGGGCAACGGATGGAAGGCACTGCCCAACATCCACTCCCTGTCGGGGGACGGCACCGGCTACACGATCCAGTTCGCCAGCGCCGACGCCCGGACCAAGCTCGGCCCGGCCGCCAAACAGGCTGCCGCCCAGCTCACTTCGGTGACCGGCATCAAGTTCACCGTCTCGACGACTCTCAAGGCTTCCCCTGAGGGGTGCGCAGCCCAGCCGCGCCATGTCCTGACGCTGGGCACCAAGTACCGGCCGTTCGACGGCAGGAAAGGCATGTCCCGCGCGTGGCACTGCTTCAACAGCGGTGACCACAGCGTGTGGGGCGGGTGGTCCTGGATCGACACGGAGTACTGGTCGAGGCCCGACTGGTTCAGCAGCAACAAGGCAATCAACGCTGCCATCACCAGGAACGCCGTCAACCACGAGATCGGGCACCTGGTCGGCATGGACCACCCGAACAAGGACCTCAACGGTGACGGCAAGGTCGCCGACTTCGAATGCGTACTGACCCCGAAGAAGTATCGGCCCCTGATGTGCTCGCCGAACGGCGGCTACACCACGGCGGCCGACGGAGGCAAGTTCACATCGATCGAGACGCCTGGTCTCAAGCAACTCGCCGACAACTGGACGCTCCCCGCCCCGGTCGGCAAGGCCCGCCTTGCCAGGACAACACCCGGCATCGACGGGGGCGCGCTCGGCGGAGCCGACTCCTGAGGCATCAGGAAAGCGACATCTGAGGGAACAACCCTCATCTCGTCACAGGGTGCCGCCGGAGCCACCGGCGGCACCCTGGAACCACCCTGACGCCACGGCTCCGGATTGGCCGATTCACGCCACAGGTACGTTCTGCATCGCCTTGAACGCTAGGTTGAGTACAGCGAGCCCCGGCCTCCGTGTCATCCCCCGTACACGGAGCCCGGGGCCGCGCTTTCATACTCCGCCCGAGGGGCATCACCCAGAGCCCTCTGCGACGCGGTCACGCGGCGGCCCAAGTCCGGGAGTGTCGGCAGTCATGGGGCAGGCACGTGAACGGTTCCGTGGCCCCGCCCGTCAGCCGGTCGGCGCCGCACACTGTTTACGGGGAGGACAGAACCACCTGAGGGCCGTGTCCAGCAGCTCCTGCTCGTCGTCGGAACCGTCGGCGTCGGAACCGTAGGCCACTACGGCGTACCGCTGCCCGTCCTCCGCTTCGAAGCGGTGGTCGATGACATGCCGGGTGAAGCTCTGCGACTCCCCGGCGACTTCGTCGGCGCGGTACTCGTGCGTGGCGGCCTTCCGCGCGGCCCCCGAGCTTTCCTCCAAGGTGATGACCTCGTAGCCGTTGAGTTTCCGGCTCTCGAGCTGTGCCGCCTGGAGCGAGGCGTACGGCGATGTCTCCATCACCGCGAACACCTGGAGCCGCCGGGATCCGTCGGAGCTGCGGTATTCGACCACGGCCATGCCGTACTGCGACGGGTGGCTGGTGCGCTCCCAGCCCGAGGGCACAGCGGACCGGAACCCCTCGGAGTCCTGCACGACTTCGTACCCCGGCGGGGGCGTGGCGGCCGAGGTCGCCGCGGGCGATTCGGCTGACGGCTCGGCAGACGATTCACCGTCGCCGTCCCACGACTCGGTGGCCGTTGGCTGCGCGGCGGCAGGTTCCTTCACCGGCTGCGGCTCGCCCTTCCAGCCCAGCGCCCATATGAGGAAGCAGAGCCCGACCACAGCGAGCACCACGGCAGCCCGGCGCAACATCTGCCCCTGTTCGACGGCCTGCATCTGCTGATCGCCGTTGAAGCGTGTTTCCCGCTCGTCGCCGGCCCACTCCTGCCGGTCGGCGTCGAATACCCGCATTGGTCCTCCGCCCGTCACACCAGGAGTTGCGCGATGCCTTGAACGACAGCCGTGGCCGAGGCGACCGCTCCCGCCGCGGCCGCGTTGGTGCCGAGCCATCCGCGCACACCCACCAGCAGCCTCGTCAGACTGCCGCGGTCGGCAGTGCCGTCCCGGACGATCTCGGCCTCTGCCTCTGCCAGTTCACCGTCGAGCACTGTGTCCGCGGCGCTGCGGTCCTCCCGGGGCAGTGCGCGGCGCAGTGCCCGGATGGCATCGAGCAGTTCCCTGTGCTCCGGGCCGGGCCCCGGCGCGGTGGTGTTGACGGACGTCGCCACACCGTGTGAACCCGTCGAGACGGAGCCTCCGCTCATGGCGTGGATGCTCACACTCCCTCCACCGGTCTCTGCCCGCCCCGCGGGCTCGGACGGGGTTTCCCGCTCCGTGCTGCTCATGCCCTGCTCCCCTCCGTGTCCGGCGCCGAATCCGAGTGCGCTGCCCTGTCCGTGTGCGACGCCCTGCCGTGAGTGCCGGTGGCCACCGCGCCGCCCGACATCTCACCGATGAAGACACTTCCGCCGCTGACCTGGTAGACGTGCTGTTCGAAACGGTCCGTGCGGTAACCGTGGTTCTTCAGCGCGTCCCGCATCCCGTTCACGATCCGGTCCTGAATCGTCTTGATGTACCGGGCGACATCCATCTCCTGGAACGGCGACAACTGCTGCGTACTGGCCACTTGACGCAGCGAGACGCGCGGCACGTCGGGAGCCGGGTCGCGGTTGGCCACCTCCGTCCGGATCTCCGAGCCGAAGCTCACCGCTGCCCCGAGTCCCACGGCGAGCCCCGTCGCCGGCCCGTCCCGCAGGGCGCGTACGGCACCGCGCCACCACTCCTCCGGCAGGTCCGCCATGAGCGTGTCGACCTTCTTGAACTCCGCACGGACGGGCCCGAGTACGTAGGGCGCCACCTCCAGGACGAGCATGCCGCCCTGGGTGTGGACCCGGACCAGCACGGTGACGACGACCTGCTCGTGCCAGGCGCCCACCCGGATGCGCAGAAAGACCCGGCGTCCTTCACCGCCCTCGTCCACCGACTCCCTGCGGTGCCGCTCCACCTGCCCGGGCTCGTACACACTCGCGCCCTGCCGGTCCGGCCGACTCTCGTCCTGCGCTCCGGCGCCCGAGCCGAGCAGCAGTGCCTCGTCCCGTTCCACTCCGCCCGGCAGATACACGAATTCCTCGATCTCCAGCTCGCGCAGCCGGTCTTTGCCGGACATGGCCGCGGATTCGCGCAGTTTCTGCAGCCCGGGCTTGATCATGTCCAGGGCGCCCCGGGCCGTGAGCGGCTGCCCCCACTGATGAGGTACGCCGTTCTCGGTTCGCTTCGGTTCCGTTTCCCTCTTCAGCTCCAGCGCGAAGGACCAGGGTCTGCGCGGGGTCCCGGCACCCACGAACGGGCTGTCCACGTCGTAGAGGGTGAGCGAGGCGGCCTGCTCCCGGCGGATGTTGTCCTGCAGGTCCTCGAACAGCGGTCCTGCCGACAACGCGGGCTGAACAGCGCCCTGGAAAGTCCACCTGGACAGCCAGGTGGCAAGCGCGCGCCTGTGCTCCAGCTGGTGCCACCAGACCACCAGGGCAATCAGCAGCGGGAAGATCAACGGGTAAGGGGTCTGCACCGTGCCGTCGAGCGCCCCGGCCACGAACCAGTACCAGTAGAACGCGGCGAACAGCCAGGCACCAACGCCCACCAGCCGTCCTGCCCCCTGCACGGCCTGAGCCACCTGACCACTCCGCCCGGCAGAGAGGCCGTCAGTCCCCCGCCCGGACACCGAGCCGGCGAACCACAGCGCCGCCGCGACCATGGCGTACAGCTGGGACCAGGGCAGCGGCAGCCCTCCGGTGAGCTTCAGGGCCTCGTCCCCGGAATAGAAGGCCCTCAGCACGTCATGGAACTGCACATCGGAACCTGCGCCCCACTGGTCCCCCAGGGCATCCCAGAACATCACCACGTCGGTGATCAGGAATCCGCTCCACACGGCGAGCAGCAGCAGCGCCGTCGTCGTTTCCTGGCGCATGACGCGCAGGGCGTGTGCCAGCACAGGCAGGACGTCCACGCCCAGCGGCGGTGCCACGGGCCGCTCCGGGTGTCCGACCAATTCACCCACGACGCGGCGACGGAAGGACATGTCCAGGTAGACCCCGGCACACAGCAGGCGAGTGGCCTCTGTGCGGCTGTACTGGTGCTGCGGGAGGTTCTCTCCGGCCACGGGCATCCCCACTCAATCCGGGCAAGGAATAGGCAAATTACTGGGCGGTCGGCACCCAGGGTGAGAAACAGCCATACACACGCACCGATCAGGTGAATTTCTGCACTTCGCCTTGATTTTCCTAAGGTGGGCAATGAAGCACCCTGCCGGAGGAAGACGCGCGTCGCACGGTGCTCGCCCCCAACTACCGTGCTCTGGACTCGAAATGACGCCGAGTTTCCGGCAGTCCCCGGACCCGGCGTGGCCGACGGCACGCGCTCGATCCCCAATGCCGGGTCGAACAAGCCACGGTAGTGTGCCGAGACATGCTGATTCTTGGTCAAGAGGACGTTGCGGCGCTGCTGGACTGCGATGCGCTGATCGACGCGCTCGCAGGGGCCATGGCCGACCTGAGCGCCGGGGACGCCGTGGTCCCCGCGCGGACCGCGGCGCCGGTTCCTGGGCTCACGGCGACGATGCTGGTGGACATGCCCGCCTACGTTCCCTCGACTCGGGCGCTGATCAGCAAGCTGGTGTCAGTGTTCCCGGGAAACGCGGGCGGGCCTGTCCCCGTACGCCAGGGCGTGGTGGCCGTCTTCGACCCGGACACCGGCGTACCGGCGGCGCTCATGGACGCGACCTGGCTCACAGCGGCCCGCACCGGCGCCTGTTCGGCTCTGTCCGCCCGACTGCTGGCCCGCGAGGACGCTTCCGTACTGGCGGTCCTCGGGACCGGCCCGCAGGCGCGCGCTCACGCGCTGGCTGCGGTCCGGGTACGACCGATCCGCGAGCTCCGCATCGCCGGCCGGGACCGGGCCAAGGCGTCGGCGCTGGCGGAGGAGGTCTCGGACGACCCGGCTACCGCCGGGGTGGCGGTTCGGGCCGTCGGATCGTACGAGGAAGCACTCGATGATGCCGATGTCGTCTGCGCGGCAACGTACGCACAAGAGCCGGTCGTCCGCCGTGACTGGATCAAACCGGGCACCCACATCACCTCGGTCGGCTACAACCCGCAAGGCCGGGAGATCGACGACCAGACCGTCGTCGACGCACTGCTGTTCGTGGAGTCGCGCTCGGCCGCGCTGTCCGCGGTGCCTCCCAACCGTGATCTCGCCGAGCCGATCGAACGCGGCCTGATCAACGCCGGGCATGTGCGGGCCGAGCTGGGCGAGCTGGTCGCTGGAACAGCCACCGGGCGAACCGGCGACGAGCAGATCACCCTCTACAAGTCGGTCGGCGTGGCCGTGCAGGACGCCGCCGCGGCGGCCCTGGTTCTGGCCGCCGCACGTGAGCGCGGAATGGGCCAGGAGGTCTCGCTCTAGCTTCGGGCGGCGGCATCCACGATCCGGCTGTGGTGTCCGGCACTCGTGCGGCCCGGGACGTCGCCAGTGCCCGGCTCGCCGAGGCAGCCGGGACTCTGACCGAACTACCGGCCCAGCACCGACCGGAGCGTCATGCCATACCGGGTGCGCAGCCGCCGCACTTCCCAGAGCGACAGCGCGGACACCGACAGCGGGCCGCCGAGCGAGAAGGCGTAGATCACGAGCGGAGGCGCGGCCACATCCGCGTCGTCGAAGAGCTGAAGACCGAAGAGCGACCAGACCAGCAGCGGTGAGAGCAGGGCCGGCAGCAACTCATGAACGTCCCCGGTACGAAAGCAGGAATTCAGTCCGGTGACAGCGGCCGCAAGGGTGAAGCACACCGCCGCGACGAGAACGGCAGCGCAGGCGAGCCCGGCCGCGATGAACAGCAGAGCGATCACCAGACCACTGATCAGCGTGCCCACGGTGTGACCGAACAGCCCGAAGGTGAAGTCGTGAGGACCCACATCCGCGGTCGAGACGATGTCGCCGCCCAGGGCGGCCACCGTCAGCCAGACCACGCCCGCTCCGAGGGGCACCGCACCCAGCGCGGACAGCGGGCCACCGATGCGGCCCGCATACATGCGCCCCAGGGGCGCTCGGGCCGAGACGATGAAGAGGCTGACGCCAACGACACCGGCCACCACAACGATGCAACAGCCGATCAGCAGCTCCTCCAGCTTGCCGAGCACGAAATCCTCGCGCCCTTCGCGCAACGGATAGGCCAGGAGCAACCACGCCATGGCCACCAGCCCCAGCGCCGTGCGGACGCGCTGCGTCCGGGCGATGACGGGGTCTTCGATACGGTCCGGGCGGGAGGGGCTGGTCAGTACCGAAGCCGCGGCTATGGGACTGGGCACTGCTCTGACCAGCGTGTTCAGGGAATGACGGGTAGTCAACTACGCTCTCCGGTACGTGTTCACATGTGAGGGGAGCCCGGCTTCGGCGCCAGGCGTCCGTCACCTTAGCTGATCATGAACGCGTCACCGGATCCCGTCCGTCGAGGTAGACCGATTGACCGGGTGGGATCACGGAACGAGCCCGCCCCGACGCCGCCACCCAACCCCGCAGCTGGGCATGAGCGACGCCGCCCATCACGTCCATGATCGGCGGTCACCAGTCAGCGGCCGCGCCCGTCAACGCCTGGTGAGGGCGGACGGCGCACCGGCCGACTGCGCGCCCTCGTCGCCCAGGCTCAAGGTGTCGCGGCCGGTCATCGTGACCACGTAGATATTGCCCTTGGGGCAGGATGCGACGGCCGACTGGTCGGTGGGGTGGCTGGTGACCGCCTCGAAGACCATGGATGTCTTGCGTACCTCCCGCAGCTCCAGGGCCTCGGTGCAGCCCAGCTCGCGGCCGGTGCCCACTTCGGTCACCTCGCTGACCTGCTTGCCCGCCAGCTCACCCCGCTGCGCAGGATGCAGCGTCAGGGTGACGGCGAAATCGTTGGTACGGGCCTGAGTGACGCCGTCGGCGGACGGGGTGCCCGGGCCGGTGCCCACCCATGTGCCTGTCCAGGACGTGGGCAGGGAAGCGACGTTGGGAGACTGTGACGGCTTCCCGCCGGTCGCGTTGTCAGCCTCGCGATGCTGTAGCGCGAGGGTACCCGCCGTCGCGAGCAGAGCCGCGGCGATGGCGCCTGCGATCGCCCAGGCGGCACGGCCGGACGACCGCCATCGCGGGACACCGGTAGCGGACGGGTCGACGGCTCTCCCCACGTCGGAATCGGGGCCGTGCGCCGCCTCACCCGATACGGACGCCGGGGACGGGGGGCGCACCGGCGCGGAAATCAGCGCGTGTGTCTGCGCCTCCCGAGCGGCGAGATCCGTCTCCAACGCCTCAGGCAGCAGCTGCGGCCAGTCCCCGGTCCGGCCGCCGAGACCCTCCAGCAGCGCGCCGACGGTGCTCGCCGTGGGCCGCTGCTGCGGGTCCTTGGCCAGGCAGGACCGCAGCAGCGAGGCCAGGGCTGCCGGCACTCCGTCGAGAGTCGGCTCCTCGTGCTCGATGCGGTACAGCAGCACCGCTGCAGAGACCTCCTCGCCAGAGCGGGAAAACGGGCCGGTTCCGGTCGCCGCGTACACCAGCACCGCAGCCGACGAGAAGACGTCACCCGGTCCGCCCGAACCCCCGGCACTCGCCTGCTCGGGCGACAGATAGCCGGGAGAGCCGATCACGCCGCCGGTTCGCGTGTGGCGCGAGTCCTCGGCGGCACGGGCGATTCCGAAATCGATGAGCAGGGGACCACGACGGCTCAACAACACATTGGACGGTTTGACATCCCGGTGCGCGAGCCCTGCCGCATGCACGGCCCCCAGCGCCGCCGAAAGCTCAACTGCCAGAGCCAGTACGGACCGCTCGGGCAGCGGCCCGTACCGCTGCACCCACTCCGCCAACGAGGGCGCGGCAACGTACTCCGTAGCGAGCCACTGCGGCCGCTGCCCCACGGGGCTGTAGTCCACGACCGAAACAGTCCACGGAGAACGCACCCGGTCGCTGTTGCGGATCTCGCGAGCGAACCGTTCCTCGAACCCCGGCTCCCGCCCGAACTCGGCACGCACCATCTTCAACGCCAGCGGACGCCCCGACACGGTCCGCGACAGATACACCCGCCCCATGCCACCTTCACCGAGCCGGGCCAACAGCGGATAGCCACCAACAGCCACCGGATCCGACCCGTCCAGCATCTCCATACGCCGCCGCCCCCCGCCCCTTCACACCGGCAGCCAGGCTAACCCCGCCGTATCCGCGACAACCTATCCAACGATGGTTGGCTCCTGTTCGGCCGCGGCAAGACGTACCGGTCCATGCCGACGCCGTACGGGGAACTGGCTGCATCCCAGGTCGTGTTGGCAGGTACGGCCCGCCCGTGCGCCCACCCGTCCGACGGCGCTCGGCTCGCATCGACCATCCACGCAGGATCGCCACAACCGGCCCACGGTGATGCTCTGCATCAGAGTCGTCGCGCAGGCTCATACCCAACAGCCCGAACACCACATGCATTCATCTCATCCTACTTATGGAGATGACCGACTTCGATATCTGATTTCAATGAGTATCCGATACACTTCCGCGGCAAGCGGAAGGGTTGTTTGTCCAGGATGTGACCCGGGGGGGCACCTTGGAACCATTGGGGCCTGACGACCCCGTCGTCGTGGGGCCGTACCGGCTGGCCGCCCAGTTGGGCAGTGGCGGCATGGGCCGGGTCTACCTCGGGTACTCGCCGAGCGGTCGGCAGGTCGCGATCAAGGTCATCCGTCCGGAGTACGTGCAGGAGCCCGCCTTCCGGCAGCGCTTCGCCCGCGAGGTGATCGCCTCCCGCGCCGTGGGCGGGTTCTTCACAGCCGGGGTGGTCGATGCAGACCCCGAAGGGCGCCAGCCGTGGCTGGCGACCGCATACATTCCCGGCCCCTCACTGCAGCAAGCGGTGCAGAAGAGCGGCCCCCTGCCGGAGCGGTCCGTGCGGGCGCTCGGCGCGGCGCTGGTGGAAGCGCTGACGGCAATTCATGGTGCGGCTCTGATCCACCGGGATCTCAAGCCCGCCAATGTGCTCCTGGCCCAGGACGGGCCACGTGTGATCGACTTCGGGATCTCCCGGCTGGCCGAGCACAGTGGACTGACGCTCACCGGCACCACGATCGGATCTCCGGGCTATATGTCGCCCGAGCAGATCCAGGGACTCCCGATCGAGCCCTCGACCGACGTGTTCTCGCTCGGCTCGGTTCTGGCCTTCGCCGCGATGGGCGCCGGCCCCTTCGGTGAGGCGTCTGTGCCGGCACTGTTGTTTCGCGTAGTGCACGAGGAGCCCAATCTCCAAGCGATACCGGCCGAGTTGCGCTCGCTGATCAGTTGGTGCCTTGCGAAGGAGCCCGCCGACCGCCCGGCACTTTCGGCTCTGATGCCCGCTCTGACCGGCGGCCGGTCACCGATGGAACTGCTCGACGCGGGCTGGCTGCCGAAGGCCTGGCAGGGCGAAGACGCGGCGGGGACGCCCGCTTTCCCGGACGTGCCCACCTTGACTACGGCGCGGCACACCCCCGTCCCAGCCCTCGCCCCCGCCCCGGAGCAGCCGCAGAGTCTGCCGGAGCCCCTGCAAGAGCGGCCGGTCAGCCGTCGCCGACTGCTGTACGCCGCAGCCGGCACCCTGGGAGCCGGCGGGCTGGCAGCCGCCACCTGGGCGATGACGCGGGACGGCAAGTCGGCCGCCTCCGGATCGCTGCGCTGGCGATTCACCACCACCGGCACGGTCCTGTCCTACCCCAGCGTGGCCGGGGATCTGATCTACGCGGCGAGCAACGACGGCACGCTGTACGCGCTGACCACCACCGACGGGCTGCGACGGTGGAAGCACACGACCGCCGCAGCCATCGGCTCCGCACCCACCGTGCTGGGCGGCAGCGTGTACCTCGGCAGCGACGACCGCATCCTGTACGCCTTCGACGCGCTTTCGGGGAAGGTCCGTTGGCGGTTCACCACGGGAGGCATCGTCCATACCCCGGTCGTGACAGGGGGCGTCGCGTACGTCGGCAGCGCGGATCATCGGCTCTACGCCGTGGACACGGCCAGCGGAAAGCGTCGGTGGGCCTTCGCCGCCGGCAACGACACCCACTCCCCCGCCGTGTCCGGCGAAACGGTGTACGTGGGCAGCAGCGACACCAGCCTCTACGCGGTGAACGCGAACACGGGCGAGAAGCGGTGGGCCTTCACCACACGCGGGGCAGTGTCCGGCATCCCGTCCGTAGCGGGCGGTTTCGTCTACTTCGGCAGCACCGACGGAAACTTCTACGCGGTCGACGCAGACACAGGGAAGCAAGTCTGGCAATTCGGGGGTGCCTCCGTCGGGTCCAACCCGGCCATTGCCAAGGGAGTGGTGTACGTGGGAGGCGGCAAGACGCTGCACGCGCTGGACGCCGGTACCGGCAAGCCCAGATGGGAGTTCACGGCCACAGGAGACGTCCATGCGCCGGCCACAGCTGGAGCGGTGGTGTACGTGGGGAGCGATGACACCAAGCTCTACGCGTTGAACGCTGCGACAGGAAAGCAGCTTTGGGCCTACTCCGCCTCCGCTGCGGTGCACTCGCCGACAGTCGCCCAGGACACGGTGTATTTCGGCAGCGACGACAGCACCCTGTACGCCGTTCGCATCTGAACCAACCGGGAACCGGGCAGCAGACGCAAGCAGTCCTACTCACTGCAGGTAATGGCTTTTTCATGTCTGAGTGACGCTGTTTGTTACAAGGGGGGACATGTCAAGATATTCATCGCGGCTGGATCGGCGCGCCGGGAGGAGGAATCGCCGCAACGCTTCAGCCGTCGCTGCCTACGCCCGTGCTGCCCGGACCTGCGGCCCGCTGGCCAACCCGGGCCGGGAAGTGGAGTTCCGCTCGGTACTACGACCGGGCCATCGGGTGTCGCTCACTGTTCTGACCGCCGCCACCGCCCTGGCCGACATCGTATTCATCGGCTGGCTGCTGCTGCCCGAGCATGTGCCCGGGCCCGGGGTGACCGGCGTCGGTAACGGCTGGCTGTTCCTGGCCCGGCTCGGGTTCTGCTTGGTCATCGCGGTCGAGACGATCAAAATCGTGCAGGCGGTGGCGATCTGGGTGTTCGCCTTCCGGGCGAAGGACCCCATCCCCATGGTGCCGCCGCGCGGACTGCGGGTCGCCATGCTCACCACCATCGTGCCGTCCAAGGAGCCGATTGCCGTCGTTCAGCGGACGCTGCGGGCCATGCTGGAGGTGGCGCGCTGGGACTGCACCGTGGACGTCTGGATCCTGGACGAGGGAAACGATCCGACCGTACGGCAGATGGCCGCGCGCCTGGGGGTCCACCACTTCAGCCGCAAGGACCGGCCGGAGTACAACATGCCGTCCGGCCCGTTCCGTGCGCGTACCAAGTCGGGAAACCACAACGCCTGGCGCGCCGAGCACGAGTACGAGTACGACGTGGTCGCCCAGATGGACCCGGACCACGTGCCGCTGCCCTGTTTCCTGGAGAGGACCCTGGGCTACTTCCACGACCCGGACACCGCGTTCGTGGTCGCCCCCCAGGTGTACGGCAACGCCTACGACAACTGGGTCGCCCACGGCGCCTCGGTGCAGCAGTACCTGTTCAGCAGCATCGTCGAGCGGGGCGGCAACGGTCTGGACGCCCCCTTGCTGATCGGCACCAATCACCTCTACCGGGTCGCCACATGGCAGCAGATCGGCGGCTACCAGGACTCCATCATCGAGGACCATCTCACGAGCATGAGGGTCCACGGCACGCTCAATCCGTCTACCGGAAACGGCTGGAAAGGGGTCTACACCCCCGACGTCGTGGCCGTGGGCGAGGGCCCGACCACCTGGACCGACTACTTCAATCAGCAGAGGCGCTGGGCCTATGGCATCTGGGAGATCAAACTCAACCCGCGGCTGAGGCAGGGCATCCGGCTCCGGCCCCGCCAGCGGCTGCTCTACGACCTGGTTCAGTTCTACTACCCGAGCGTCGCCATGAGCCTGACGCTCGGCACCCTCGCCACCGCCCTGTACATGCTGCTCGGGGTCTCGTCCATCCAACTGCCGGGGCTGCCCTGGTTCCTGCTGTGGTCGGCGGGCATGGGCGGCTCATTCGCTCTGTGGCTCTGGCTGCGCCGATTCAACCTCGCCGAGCATGAGAGGCGGGAGATCGGTATGGCGGGGATCCTCCTGTCGCTCTTCGCCGGGCCTGTCTACATCGCCGCCGCGGCGAACGCCCTGCTGCGCCGACCGCTGGCGTATGTGGTCACCGCCAAGGGCGAGCTGCGCAGTTCGGAGTCGCTGCGCACCTTCCGGCTGCACCTGATGTGGGCCCTGCTGGCCGGGGGTCTGCTGACCGTCAGCTTCCTCCACGACCATGACTACACCGGCATGCGGATCTGGACGCTGCTGGCCCTTGCGGCCGGCTCTGCCCCGCCGCTGCTCGCCCTGGCCCAAGGTGTCTCCACACGCTTGCGCACCGCGAGGGCCGACCGGTGAGGGTCACTACCCCACGGGTGCTCGCGCTGCTGTGTGCCGCCCTGCTGTCCTGGTACACCTTCCAGGTGGCGCCGGATCTGGCGGACCGCGAACGCCGCGAGGCAGCGGCGCGCGCCGACGCAGTGCTGCCACCGACGACCGTGCTGCCGGACGACGATCGCACGCCGCACCACCCCGCCCCGCAGAGGCCCACGGTCTTCTTCCCCGCCGCGGGAAAGGCGTTCATCGGCGTCTTCACCTCCGCGGGCACCCACGACTTCACAGAGGCGGCCGATTTCGCCCGGCAGACCCGGCACCGCCCGCAGGTGTACGAGTTCTCGGCCGACTGGGAGACCGATCACTTCGACGCTCAGGCCATCAACCGTGTGGCCAAGCGGGGCATGCTGCCCATGGTCGCCTGGGAGCCATGGGACCACAGAGCCGAGGCCGAGGAACCCACGCTGCGTGGAGAGCAGCCCGAGTACCGGCTGTCGAGGATCATCCACGGCTCCTTCGATTCGTACATACGGTCATGGGCGCTGGGCATCAAGTCGCTCAGCTACCCGGTGGCCATCCGCTTCGCTCACGAGATGAACGGCTACTGGTACCCCTGGTGCGAGCAGTCCAACAGCAACCGCCGTGGGGAGTACGTCCGAGCGTGGCGTCATGTGCACAAGATCTTTGACGCGGTGGGAGCACGTAACGCCCTGTGGGTGTGGAGTCCCAACGTCAGCTACACGAACTCCACACCGCTCACCCGGCTCTACCCGGGAGACGCATACGTGGACTGGGTGGGTCTGTCCGGCTACTACGGCACCGTGGGCAAGGAGAACTACCAGTCCTTCGACCACCTCTTCACTCCGACGAGGACCGAACTGCGCCGCTTCACCCGCAAGCCACTCGTCATCACTGAACTCGGCGCCACGGACGCCGCCGGGCGGAAAGCAGAGTGGATCACCGGCATGTTCCGTGCGCTGCCGCGCCACCGCGACATCATCGGCATCATCTGGTACCAGGCGGTGAAGGAGATCGACTGGCGCGTGGGCACGTCCCACGCATCCTCAGCCGCCTTCACCGCCGGGGCCTTGGCGAGCCGGTACCAGCAGAAGTGGGAGCCAGGTATGGCGCCGCGTCTTCGGTGAACCATTCAACGGTGCGGATGCACGACGACTTGAAAGATTCCGAACGCGCTCACCCGGACGTAGGCGTGCGGCAGCAACACCACCCGGCGCAGCCGGAGAAGGGCGTCACGCAACAGCGGGTCCGTCAGCGCCGTCGGCGTCCAGGCGCTCGACCATGTCCTTGCGCGAGGCGGTTGTGACGGCGGAGAGGTCAGAGGACATGGCGCTCGCCGCTCGGCGCCTTGGTGGACGTCGTCACCCGACGTTGACGTAGAGGTCGCTGGCGACGAAGGCGCGCAGGACCTCCTGGGTGAAGTTGTGAGAGTCGGCCGGCGGGTCGTGCGGGTCGACCCAGACCAGCTCGCTGTGCATGTTCGGCTCGGCGTTGCACGGCTCGCCTTCCCACTCCTGTAGGACGAACACGGCGCCGATCACCGCTCTCCATCCGCGGCGAAGAAGTGCGGAAGTTGGCAGAAACGCAGTTGATGCGGGGCGTTGCGGACGCCGACCTCCTCGAACAGCTCGCGCGCCGCGCCCTCGTCGAGGAATTCGCCGTCGTCGAGGCGTCCTCCGATAACGGTGAGCAGCCCTGGGGAATGCCAGGAGGTCAATCGGTGCCGCAGGGTCAGGACGTGGCCGTCGCCCGGGCGTTGGAGCAAGACCATCACGTGGGCAATGCTGCGGTATACGGGCCGTTCCGACGGGCGTGTCTCGTCCGATCCGGCGGGGGGTGCACGGGGTTTCTCCTCTCGTCGCGGCCGCCGTCGGCCCGGAGGCTGGGCGGCGGCCTACCGAAATGCCGGAAGCCCGGTCGGTGGTGTGGTGGCTAGCGGTCTTGCGAGAGCTCCAGGAGCTCGGCGAAGGTTCCGCCGGCGTGGATCAGGTCGTCGTAGCGGCCCTGTTCGGTGATCCGGCCCTCCTCCATGACGATGATGTGGTCGGCGACCTTGGTGTTCTCCAGGCGGTGGGTGACCACGATGGTGATGCGGTCGCCGGAGATCGCCTTGATCTCCTCGAAGATCCGGTGTTCGCCGCGGGGGTCCATCTGCGAGGTGGGCTCGTCCAGGATGAGCAGCGGCGGTCGGCGGTACAGGGCCCTGGAGCAGGCGAGCCGCTGCCACTGTCCGCCGGACAGCTCCGCGCCTCCGAAGATCTCGCGGGCGAGGAGGGTGTCGAGGCCGGAGGAAAGGCCCTCGATCGCTTCGCGCATGCCGACTGCGTCGATGGCTTCCCACACAGGCCCATCGTCGACGGTGCGGGGCTGGCCGAGGGTGACGTTCTCGCGGACCCGGAGCGGCCACTGCGCGAAGATCTGCGGGACCAGGCCGGTGCAGTTCCACACGGTGGCCGGTTCGATGTCGGCGAGGTCCGCGCCGTTCCAGGTGACGTGGCCTTTGTCGGCGAGGTAGATCCCGGTGATCAGACGGGTCAGGGTTGACTTGCCGGAGCCGTTGACTCCGACGATCGCGAGGATCTGCCCGCGCCGGAGCATCAGGGAGACACCGTCGACGGCCGGTTGGTCTTTCCCTGGGTACTGGTAGACGACCTTTTCGAGGCGGATCTCCTCCACTGGCGCACTGGCCGTCAGGCTGCCGCGCTTGGGCGCCCTCTCGGCGGCGTCGTCGAGGAAGCTCTGCATGTCGCTGAGGTAGAGGCTGGTGTGGAAGACGGCGGCCCCGTTGATGACGACCTGAGAGAGGGCCGCCAGGGTGGTCTGGACGGCGACAACCGCGGTCGCTGCGATGGCAAGTGCGATGCGCCCGGTAACGGCCAGCCACGCCAGCATTGCCCAGGTGGCAACCAGGAAGATCCCGCCGGCGAGCGAGGAGAGCAGCGCGATGCGCAGGGTCCGCGGGGCGGCGGCGAGGGTTCGCCGGTCGCACCGTTCGGACAGGGACCGGTACCAGAACAGGAGGTAGTCCGTCATGCCGTTGGCGCGGACCTCATCGCCGTACTTGGGCGAGGTCGACCACCAGCGCATCATGCCGCGAACGTTGCGGTCGGCGACGTTCGCGTAGTGGATCTCGTAGTCGACGCGGGCGGACAGGACGGCGCCGATCCCGGCCGGGAGTACCGCGAGGAGGAGCAGCGGCAGCATCAGCGGGTTCAGCACCGACAACACGCCGCTGGCAGTGATCATGCGGACCAGCGCGGACATGAAGCGCTGCGCGTCGGTGACCATCACGTGCGTGCGGATCACGCCCATCTCCGCGGCCTCCTGCCGGTCAGCGAAGCCATCCACCGCGTACGCGGACGCCTCGACCCGGCAGACCGCCTCGACCAGGGCGGCGTCCGTCTCGGTGGTGAGCCTCGGCGTGATGCGCCGCTCGGCGTACGTGGCGACAGCCCCTGCACCGCGGTTGAGAGCAGCAGCGCCGGCCACGACGAGGAGCGCCGGCAGGGCCTCGCTCAGCCGGCCGCCCACCAGCCCGGCGCCGAGGATCGGCTCCATGGCGCGCGCCGTCGCAGTGAGGAGGACGGCGGCGGCCAGGCCCGTCACCACCTGGCAGGTGATCAGCAGCTGCACCGCCCGGCGGTCGGTGGCCCATGACATCAAGGCGATGCGGCGCAGAACCGAGGGGATCTGGGCGCAGAGCTTCCTGAAGGACACCGTGCCGAGCGGGTTCACCGAGTACTGCCCGCTGTAGATGATCTCGGCGGGCGGCGGCGCGGGAGGCGGAGTGGTGTCCTGCGTGCTGCGGGTGTCTGTCGAGGTCAACTGATCCCCCTGGACGGTCGATTGGGCTGTGTCGTCGAGGTCAACGACAGCCGCGGAATATCGAACACACGTGTTTCAGACGCGATGAAATCCGCCTAGTGGCGGGAGAAGCGGAGCGTGCGTGATGCACCGACCCGTGGCACGCACGGGTGCCGTCTGCAGGCGGGGTGGCCGAAACGCCGAGCCCCAGCCGCGTCCGCCCCGCGGAAGCGTGCAACTCGAGCCGTGCTTCCCGTCCAGGCTCGGACGCCCTCGGGCCCAGGCGGCCGGGCTGAGACTTTCAGCAGAGGTTGGCACTAGAAGTGGGCGCCGATCTGCGGATTCGGCAAGTGCTGTCAGCGCGACTTGGCACCGGATGTCGATAAGGGGTGGCGCCTTACTGGTCTTTCAGGCCTTCTGGCACCGCTTCGATCGAATACCTCTGTACAGAGCCTTCGCTTGTGTCTTCTGTACGCATGAGACAGATCAGCGTGGACGAGCCGTCACGGACCGTTGAGCCACGCCCACTTGAGGGCACGGTGACCAGTCCGCTGTGGTCAGACATCTGCGGCTGGGAGGACCTGGCGACTACGTGCAGCCAGGAGGACCTGTCCGTGGGCCGGAGGATGCTGGACCTCGATCACGGCTGGTCAACCCGATGGTCGGCGACGTGGAAGGTCGGCAAGGCGAAGCGAACCGGGCCCGTTGTCGATCTGGATTCCGTGCCTCTGACCGGCTGTGTTCCCTGGCGCGGTTTCACCTGGCGCCAGCGTCAGTACCACCGGCCTGGACTGGAGTCGATGCTCACTACCGGTCGCCAGCACGGATTTGAGTCGCACCGTGAGGACCAGTTTGTGGTGATGGCGGATTTCGCAGGTGAAGCGGAGGAAGTCCTCTCGCAGCCTTTCCAGCTGAGTTTTCAAGGTGAGGGCCGACGGCGTGAGCACATTCCTGATTTCCTCACGGTCTCCCGTCAGGGCCGGTGGCTCGTGGACATCAGGCCGGCGGGCCGGATGGACGACGACGACCTCATGAAGTTCGCGGCCTCCGCCGAGGTCGCGCTGGCGTTGGGGTGGGGCTACGCGGTGGTCACTGGCTGGAGGCCGTTGACCTGGAGAAACGTCGATTGACAGCGCTCGACGAGTACGCGGCCTACCTGACGCCGATCATCGACCGCATCGGAACAGCACCCACCCAAGCAAGTCCGTGGACCTGAACCGCCCGTCCAGGTCAACTAAGCGGCTCGGGGGAAGTTCGCTGCTGATCCTGAGCCACGGGTTCCGTTGACGCGTCAGCACCTGCCCTTGCGCAGGTTGACTGCCCGCCCCGGCGGGGCTTCCATGGCAACCATGGGCGCACTGTTGGTAATCGGGATGACTCTGCTTGGTCTGTGGCTCTGGTGGGAAAACTCGAAGACTGGCAAGTGGTGGCGGAGGCAGACGCGGATCGAGAACCGGCGGTCGAACTCGAACCCTCTACGACAGGCCCCATGCCGCAACTGCCACGGGAAGGGGACTACGGCTGAGTACCCCCAGTCCTGTGCAGCATGCATGGGCACCGGAGAAGCCAACCCGCGCTTCTGACGGCTCGCATGGATCGGCATTCAACTTCACCCAGCCTGCTTAGGCTCCGCGCAGGGCGCATTCAGAGTGGTGCCACTTCTCGCTAGAAAGTGTCATGTCGCACTGAAATTCTCACGGGCTATTCGCCGGCGGGACGCTGGCGGACGGAAGTGCGGTACAGCCGGCCGTGGCGGGAGCTGTTACAGGGCGATCATCTAGCGTCCGGCGGACAGGGACCGATGGTTCCACGAGCGGGTTACAGAAGCCCGCAGAGCGCGACCTCGGCTTTCTCCACGGCCTCAGTGAGGGCTTGCATGTGGACTGTTGAGAGGTTCCCTGCGCCGAGCCCTGATGCGGTGAGGACGGCGTCGAGTGTCTGTCTCTGCTCACTGGTCAAGTGGGAGCGCGCCAGGTGGTGGTTCAGAACGCCGAGTGCGGCGTAGCCGTCGGTCGCCTTCATCGTCCGGCGGTACAGATCCGCGACCATCAGGCGCGCGGCCGGGTGCTCCGACGAGTCGACCACGTCCAGCACTGCGAGTCCGAGCCGTGTGGCGAGGACGGTCATGTGGCCCCTGCCTGGGCGTTCGAGGTAGGTGGTCACCAGGTCCTCCAGGAGGCGCCGCCACGCCCGGCCCGCTGTACGACGGCACAGGACGGTCAGGCAGTCCGTGACGGCTCCTTCCCAGGCCTCCCCGGGCTCTGTGTGGGTCAAGAGGATGTCGGCGCCGAGCGTGTTTCCGCTCGCGAGGGCGGCGAGGACGGCGACTTGGCGGCCGTCGAGCATGCGCTGCCCGACGCCGCGGTGCGCCTCGACGTGAGCAAGTGCTTCGGCCCAGCGGCCGGCAGCGGTCAGGGCACGGGTTCCGTCGGCGAGGAGGACCCGGCACAGCCAGGCGCGGACCTCTTGTCGGTCCTCGACGGTCTCGACCAGGTCAGCGGGGATGGCGATGTCCTCAACCTGGACGGGGCTCCCGGTGCTGACCGCCTCGAACAGCGCCAGGAGGCGTTGACGGCCGTCGTCGGCCTGCCCGGCGCGGAGTTGGAGGCGCGCAAGGTTGACGACGGGTTCGAGGGCGCGGATCGCCAACGTGCCGGGCAAGGGGGCGGCGTGCAGGTAGGCGGCCGCGTGCTGGTGGCACATCTCGCGGGCGGTGTCCGGGTCGCCGACGTCGGAAGCGATCAGCGCCGCCTGGTTGTAGACCGTGGAGGCCATGCTCGGGTCGCCCAAGGTCGCGGCGCTGGCGGCGAGTTCGGTCAGGGTGTGCACGCGCTGGGGCAGAGGGAGGCAGGCGGGACAGGGGCGGGCGATGAGCGGGAAACGCTGGGCTATGGACTCAGGAGGTTTCCACACGGCGCGCAGCGCTCCTTTCTGTGGTGGGGTCGGGGCCGAAGATGACGCTCTTGGCGGCGGCTGCGAGGGTGGCTTGCGTGGCGTAGGGCAGGCCGATCCGGTTCCAGGCGAAGAGCACGTGATGGGCAAGGACGTCACGCATGCCGCGGTGAAGCTGTCCGGAAGATGTGAGGTGGGCCAGTTCCCGTCCGGCGTCGGTGTAGGCGTGGGCCCAGTCGGCGGCGTGGGCCAGTGTTCCGCCCGTGTGCATCAGGTCTTTCGCGTTCACGGAGATCAGCCGGTGCACGGCGGTGTGGAGTCGGTCGCGGCTGTTGCGTTCGGTGCCGGGGGCAAGCGGGCGGTGAGCGCCGACGCATGCCCAGACGTCGCCCTGCTCGTACCAGTCCAGTCCGGCGGAGCGCATCAGGAGGCTGCACAGCATGAGGGACGTCTCGCGCCGGTGTCTGCCGGCGTCGCCCTGGAGATAGTCCAGCAGGCTGCGGCTGTCGCGGTGGAAGAGGCGGTGAGCGGATGCCATGGCTTCGGCGCCGCCGAAGGCGTGCACTTCGGGTTCGTAGATGATCTCCGTCCACCCTTTGATGAATCCGTCGGCGATCAGCGCGTCCAGGCCCTGGCCGATGCGGTCCTGCGCCTCAGCGGCAGACAGGTAGCGCACGCGCCAGCACGACCTGGGTCAACCACAAGATCCACGGACGCATGGCGTTCTTCCCGATCAGCCAGGCCCTCGCCGAGGAGATCGCCGCCCAGCAGCGGCGTGTCCAGACCCGCTTCCCGGCCGGCAGCCGCTTCCTGTTCCCCGGCTGGCAGTCCAACCTCAACGGCACCAAGCCCGTCTCGGACACCTGGTGTCGCGAGCAGATGGAGTGCTGGCTGCAACGCATCCGCATGATCGACGAGCACGGGCGTCCAGCTCGGGTGACCTTCCATCAGTTCCGGCACACGCTGAGTACCCGGCTGATCAACGCCAACGTTGCGCAGCACATCGTCCAGCAGCTGTTGGATCACATGTCGCCGCAGATGACGGCCGTTTACGCCCGGCTTCACCAGAAGACGCTGCGCGACCACTGGGAGAAGGCCCTCAAGGTCAACGCGGACGGCGAGCCGGTCGCCCTGGCCGCCGACCATCCCCTCGCGGACGCCACCTGGATGCGGCTGTCCCTGGTGCGGCCCAACGGCTACTGCGGCGCCCCCATCCAGACCGACTGCGAGTACGCCAACCCCTGTCTCGACTGCCGCTTCTTCATCACGACCGGAGACTTCCTCGACCAGCACCGGCGCCAGCGCGACGAGACCCGCAAGCTCATCAACGATGCCGAGAACGCCGGGCTGTCGCGCATCGTCGAGAAGAACACTCGCACGCTCGGCAAGCTCGACACCATCATCGATGCCCTGGAACAGGCCGGCCCTGAGCAGATCGTGGCCGGCGGGAAGGTGACCGATCTCGATGCCACCGGCTGACAACGCCCGCTTCCTCGTCGAAGCATCGAAGATGCGCAGCCAGCAGGCGCGCGAGCGCGCCGAGGACGTCATCAAGGCGTCGGGCCGCCGCAGCGAACGGCCCACAGTCGTCGGCATCGCGCACGCCGCCCGGGTCTCCCGGTCATGGCTATACACGCAGACCGACCTCATCTCCGCGATCAACCAGCTCCAGCAGCGTGCCCCCGCACCGCGCCGGAACGGACGGCACTCCGCGAGCGACACATCGCTCCAACGCAGGCTGGAAACCATGCTGGAACGCAACCGGCAACTACGTGACCAAGTCTCCAATCTCACCCGGAAATTGGAGACCCCCACGGCGAGATCCGCCAGCTCCGTACCATGCGACCCAGCCCAACGGGATCTGAGAGCAGGGCCATTGAGCGCGGTGCCCCTACTGAGAAGGATTGACACACATGGCGGATACCAGCGCGTTGTACGGACTGCTCGGGGCTCTCGGCGGCGCCGGCTTTACCGGCCTGGCGGCCTTCTACGGCCCGCTGCGCCTGCATCGGCGACAGGCTGAGCAAGAAGCGAGTGGGGCACACGAGAAGCGCAAGGAAGCAGAGGTAGCACGGCTGTTGAGGATGCGCACCACGGGCAGGGCCTGGTTGGACGCATTGGAGCGAACCGTCCAGGATCTGCAGGCCAACCGGCCCCCGGACGTCGATCGCTTTGACGAGATCGTGAGCAGGATCCGCGGTGAGGCAACTGAGGCCGGTTACGGTCTGGCCCATAGCGGTATATGGCTCGGATCGGCTCCCCCGCCGCCCCACATCGCGCTGTCTCGGACTACTACGAGGCAGATTGAACCGCTTCATACCGATGATGAGGAGGCGGCCACGGCCCAGTCCTATGTGCTGGCCCGCTTGCGGGAGGCTACTCGCGAGGTCCGAGACGACGTCCTGCGATGCTCCCAGCAGCAAGGCGAGGTACGTGTTGAAGTGCTCCTTGCGCTCCAGGGAGTTAGAGAGGCCCGGGAACAACTGAACACGGCTCTCCTCAACCGTATCGAGGAGGTCAATGGGGGACCAGTTCAACGCCTTTAAAGACTTGCGCTCGTGATTGCACCCAACGGTTCCATGACCAGCGGCGCCGACCGTCGAAGGCAACGACACTCCTTGCAGACCATCCTCTAGACAGGCATGCGTGGGAATCAGTACATGAACGCCTTTCCCTGTGAGCCGCTGAGAGGACATGTCCAGGTCGCAAATACACAGCTCAGAACCATCAGCACCGCGCGACATCGACATAACTTCGAAGAGCAAGACGCCGTTACACAGCAGGCTCCAGCCCTGTTCTGGATGGTGGGCTGTCAGGCGGGCGGCCTCCCGGTCTGCGGCGTCGGCCAATGGGCAGGTCGGCTGGTGCTGACACATGCGCTTTTCCTCTCAACTGCGCAACGGGAGGGGGTACAGGCCCTCTCCGGCCGGTCAGCGCGCCGCGGGGGTCGGCGGGGCTCTGGCCAGAGAAGGCGTCTGGGACCGCTGTACAGCCAGCGGCATAGCCGTAAAAGCTGAGGCGTTCAGGGCTGCTGAGGGGTTCGTTCGGTGCGCGCTCGCCCCACTCGACGATCCAGTGCTCTCGCGAGGTCAGGCGGATCCGCACTTTGGGGAACCCGGCACGGCCGAGGAGGTGGTCACGGATCGCGAGAGCGACGGCTGCCGGGCCGGCGTCCATACGTCCACCGCGTCGGCAGCCACCGACCGGCACGGCGAGGAGGACAAAACGGAAGAAGCGAATTGCGACGCTTTCCTGCAAGAAGCCTTGGTCGTGGAGGCGGGCGGCGATGAACTCGTAGTCACAGGCCTCGCGGGGGTCCCGCACTGTGACGGTCAGCGGAGGGTCCGGCCGGCGGCTGGCGGGCGCGGCGGCCATCACTCTGAGTCCTTGATGTACTGGGCAATGAGCATCAGCTCGAGAAGGTCGCTGGTGACCGTAGCGAGCCTCCGCAGGTGTCCGACCGCCGGCCAGTAGTCGCCCGGCAGCTCCTCGGATCGGAGGCCGCACGCACGCGCGATCTCCCTGAGCATCCCTTCGGTCGGCGGGAATTTGGGGTCCGCCACGGCGATGTTGACGAGCTGCATGAGGGTGCCGCGTAAACATTCGCTGAGCTCGTCGATCTGATCGGCCGGAGGCGTCTGGTCCCCAAGGACTCTGTCCAGGTCGTCGAAGATGGCATCGACGACGAGCGGATCCCACGCCCGCAGCTTGGCAACAACGGCTCTCAGCGCATCCCCCTCGAGCGGGGGCTGCGCCCGCTCGGCGGGCATCGGGTGTCCAGGCCCCCCGTGCTCGAACCGGGTGGCGCGGTCATGGTCGTGGCAGGCATTGCAGGGCTCCAGGGGATGACAGCAGGACGGGAGAGGCTGACCGGCTAGTGCGGTGGCGTCTCAGCGTCCGTCTGCGGCTGCAAGAGGATGACCCACACGTCCTTACCGGCATCGGTGACGGACACTGAGAGCCAGGGCGGCGACGAGGAGCAATCCACGTCCGGTCTCGTCGAGCGCGTCGGGAGCCGTGTGGGTTGGCTGGCTCGTGTCCCGGTCTCGGACGATCACAGTGAGACCGCCGGGTACGCGCTGGACGAGGAGCTTGGCGTTTCTTCGGCCGTTGTCGTCCGGCTCAGTGTGCTCAAGGACGTTCGTCAGCAGTTCATTCACCGTAATCAAAGCCCGGTCGGCGAGAGCGTCCAACTCCGGCCCCCACAAGCGCAGGTGGGCACGGACAATGCGGCGCACGATCCGCAGCAAGTCCGGTTCCAGGTTGATGCTCATGTCGAGCTGCCCTGGGACACTGCTCGTCGTGGCTCGGACAGCAGCACGCCGGGCATGGGCGGGATCAGCGAGTAGTTCCATCGCAGTTCCGTTCGTTTGCCGGAACCCCAACAGAGGGGTTCGGTAGCGGTGTGTACTGGTTACGAACCGGTCAGCAACCATTGAGACAGCGCGAAGAGCAAACGTGGAGTGCCTGATGCCGAGAGCTTCAGATATCGGCATCACGAGCGCGGGGGCGAGGAATGCCGCAGCCAGAGAAGCAGCTCGATCCGGGGGCGTCGCCCCAGGATTGGTTCGGGAACGAACTGAGGGAGCGACGCAAGGCGGAGAAGCTGTCAGCCCGCCTGCTGGGCAAGTTAGTGCAGGTCAGCGACGATGTGATCCTGAACATCGAAAAGGGGAAGTACCCCAGTTGCCAACACGCGCTGGCCGAGAAGCTCGATGAGGTGTTGGAGACGGGTGGGCTCTTCGAGAGAGCCTGGCCCATGGCCTTCAGGAAGGCCGATGCCGACAAAAAGCGGTCTGATGCCGATAAGGCGGCCAAGGAAGAGGGGGAAGGAGTCGTTCAGGTGCGCGGAGGCCGCATCCTGGGCAGTGATGAACTGCCACCTCGTACCGGGAGCCCTGAGCCCGTGGACCGTCGCTCTTTCCTCCAGGCCAGCGGCGTCGCCGCGTTTGTCCCCATAGACCTCACTCAACTGCTGACACCTTCAGCCCCGGCGGAACTCCCAGCTGTCATCAGCCCGATGGATATCGATCAGGTCCTGGGTGTTGCCACGTCCATCAGCCGTTGGGACAACAGTTTCGGCGGGGGCGGACTCGTCCGCGACATCGCAGGCAAATCCATGCAATGGGCCGCTGGCCCTGCTGTACTCAGACTGCCCCGAGGTCCTGCGTCCGGAGCTGTTTGCCGCCGTCTCCCGCCTCGGCATCGTCGTCGGCGCGAGCGCCTTCGATGCCTACGCGCATGCTGATGCACGGAAGACATTCACGTTCGCGGCGGACTGTGCCGAGGAGGCCGGCAACTGGCATCTGAGGGCCAAGTCGTACTCGCTTCTGGCACGTCAGGCCGTCTGGATCGGTGAGCCGGATGAAGGCCTCACGCATGCCGAGAAAGGTCTTGTCCGCTCCGACCGCCTCACGGCAACCGAGCAGGCGATGCTCCACACAGCACGCGCCCGAGCGTTCGGGAAGATGGGCAACGTACGAGACACGATGACCGCGGTGGGCCGGGCGGATGACGCGTTCGCCGATGCTCGCCCTGATGAAGATCCGCCCTGGATGGCGTACTACGACGCCGCGCAGCATGCTGGCGACACGGCGCATGCTCTGTTCGATCTCGCCATTCTTGCCGGGCAGGATCCTGGGCGGGCAGGGCGCCGCTTCTTCACTGCGGTCCAAGGGCATGACGATGCTTTCAAGCGGTCCCGAGCGATCTCCCGCACCAAGTTGGCGGCATTGATGATGGCCAAGGGAGACCCGCGGCAAGCTGCGAAGGTCGGGCACGACGTTCTGGACGAGGTTGGCCGGCTGACCTCGAAGCGAGCGGTGGACGACTTACGACAGCTCGGCCAGTTCGCGGCAGCGCACCCCAAGGTGAGCGACGCCGTACGCCTGCAGGAACGCATCCGCGCTACCGTCCGGGCATGACGACCTCGGCAGCCGCGCCCGCACGCCTCGCTCTGGAACAGGCATGTTCCGCCGTCGGTTTTGACGCCGGCGATGCTGAGGCCGTATGGCTTGCCGAGAACCAGATATGGCGCCTACGGGGGCAAGGCGTGATCGTGCGGATCGCACGGCCGGGCCAACTCGCATCGGCCAGCCGCGAAGTACGTATCGCGCGCTGGCTCGCTGACAGCGACGTTCCGGCCGTGCGCCTAGTCGACGTGCAGCAGCCCGTCGAGGCCGACGGGCGCCCGGTCACCCTCTGGCAGGAGCTGCCGCCGCACCAGCACGGAACGTCGACGGACGTGGCGGGACTGCTGCTGCGGCTCCACGCCCTGCCCAAGCCTGACATCGACCTCGGGCCCCTCAACCCCTTCGTCCGGATCGCGGAACGGCTGGACGCAGCAACGACGCTCTGCGAAGACCATCGGTGGTGGCTCCGTGGGCTGCACCGAGACCTCGCGGAAGCCTGGTCAGAGCGGCCGGCCGGCCTGCCAGAATGCGCCGTCCATGGAGACGCGTGGGGCGTTCACTAGGCAAGCGGGTTGTCGGAGATAGAGGTGTCGAATCTGCCAATGCACCTCCGGTCTGTAGGGTCCGCAGCTTGATGCGCATTGGTTCCTGCGGAAATGCTCGAATCCGTCGTTCGTGCGCAGCGCGCTGTCGGCGGTTGTTGCGCAATGGGGCCTCAGGGCATTCCTCCCGCGGTGACTCTAAGTGATTACCCGCGACGTGAGGCTCAGCTCCTAGGTCGGAGGTCGGTGGGCAGGAGGCGCGCCGCTGCAGATGATGGGAGATGTGACTTCTCGTCGTTTCGATCTGGACTCCTTCCTGGAGTTGCCGCTCACCGCTCGCACAGCAACCAGCGGGCCAACTGTCCGCCCCGTCTGGTTCTCCGACGGCGGCCGCCAGTGGGTCATCACCGCCTACGGCCTGGCCTTCGGCGGCCTGCTCATCCTCGGCGGCCGCCTGGGCGACCTGCTGGGCCGCAAGCGGGCGGGCGGGACGGGAGTTCCGGCGAAGCCTGTAGCTACGTATGCCCGCGACCACGCATCCCGGCAGCCGTGGCCTCCCTGCCATGCCGGGCAACGAAAGGAGAAGCAAGTCCAACCGTCTGCAGTCCAAGATCATCGTGGTTACCGGAGGCTCCTCCGGTATGGGCGCGGCCTGTGCGAGGCGCGCCGCGTCCGAGGGGGCAACGGTGCTCATCGGGGCGCGTGACGAGGAGCGTGGCGAGGCGACCGCGGCGGAGATCGTCCGGGAGGGTGGCAAGGCCCTGTTCGTTCCGACGGATGTGACGGTCGAGGAGGAGGTTGCCCATCTGGTCGATGTCGCGGTCAAGGAGTTCGGTGGCCTGCATGGCGCCTTCAACAACGCGGGCGGCGGCAACAGCCAGGGAGCGCTCGGGGACATCGACGCGTCCTTCTGGGACAGTGTCATCGCCCTCAACCTGACCAGCGTTTTCTACAGCCTCAAGCACGAGATTCCGGCGATCGTGGCCAGCGGTGGCGGTTCCATCGTCAACAACGCCTCCGTTGTCGGTGTGGTGGGTGACCCGGGGGCTCCGGCCTACGCGGCTGCCAAGCACGGTGTCGTGGGCCTCACCCGTTCGACGGCGCTCGACGCGGCCAGGTCCGGCGTGCGGGTGAACGCCCTGGTGACGGGGCTGGTGAACACGCCGCTGTGGCGCAGCTTTGTCGACGGCAATCCGGAAGCCGCGCAGGCCCTCCTCGACAAGCAGCCGACCGCCCGGGCCGCCGATGAGGCGGAGATCGCTGCGTTCGCCGCCTTCCTGCTCAGTGACGAGAGCCCGTTCATCACCGGCGCGGCTCTCGCCATCGACGGCGCGCTGACCGCCGGCTATTGAGCTGTCATCGGTCGGCCAATCGGTCCGGCGGCCCCGAGCGGGGGCGTCGCACGCATGTCGGCTGTGTACGACGTTCCGGTCAACTGCGGCGTCCCTCGCCGCGCAGGGCTTGCCCGGTCGGCGCACACACCAGGCTGACGACGTTCTGCGTCAGCGCCTCGGAGCGTTGTTGCCGCCGATGCATACGACGTGAGCTGTACCGAGCAGCTTCGGTATGGAGAGAAGAGAGATTGTGGAGGGTGTGATGACGGTGGAGCGGGACAAGACGATCGGCGTGGGCATTGTCGGCGGCAGCACCGGCGGATGGGCCGCACTCGGCCATGTCCCCGCGCTGCGGGCGCTACCCGGGTACGACCTGCGTGCGGTCAGCACGTCGCGACAGGAGTCCGCCGAGGCCGCCGCCAAGGAGTTCGGCGCGGACGCGGCGTACGACAACCATGCGGACCTCATCGCCGACCCCGCCGTCGATCTGGTGGTGGTCGCGGTGAAGCTCGCCCACCACAGGGAGATCATCTCCGCGGCACTGTCCGCGGGGAAGACGGTCTACAGCGAATGGCCCCTGGGCGTCGCCCTCGCGGAGGCCGGGGATCTCACCGCGATGGCCGCACACGCCGGAGTGCGGACGGCCGTCGGGCTGCAGGCGCGCTTCGCCCCCGAGGTCCGCTACGCCCGTGACCTGGTCGCCCAGGGGTACGTGGGCAGGGTGCTCGGCAGCACGCTGGTCGGCTCCGGCGTCGCGTGGGGCCCGACCACGGACCGGGGCAACCTGTACTGGTACGACGACGCCAACGGCGCCACCACCCTGACCGTACCCACCGTGCACGCGCTGGAGGCCGTCCACCATGTGCTCGGCGGGTTCGCCGACCTCGACGCCCGCCTGGTCCGCGGACGCACCGAGGTGACGCTGTCGGACGACGGCAGCACGGCGCCGGTCAGCGCGCCCGACCAGGTGATGATCGCCGGCACCCTGGACTCGGGCGCCGCCGCGTCGATCCACTACCGCGGCGGAGCCTCCCGCGGCGACAACCTGCGCTGGGAGATCAACGGCACCGAGGGCGACCTGGTTGTGACCTCCGCGGTCGGCAGCCTGCAGGTTGCGCCCCTCCTGCTGGAAGGGGGCCGGGGCGACGACCCGCGGGTGGCCGAACTCGCCGTGCCGGACGCGTACTTCGCCGGAGTGGGGCGGGAGCTGACCGGCCCGGCGCACAACGTGGCGCAGCTCTACGCACAGCTCGCCCGGGACCTCGCCGACGGCACGCACGAGGTGCCCGACTTCGCGTACGCGCTCACTCGGCACCGCCTCGTCGACGCCGTCGAGAAGGCGTCGGCGACCGGGGTGCGCCAGAGCCTGGCCGGCCCTGTGGGCCCGGAGGGAGACTGACACGAAGGCTGTCGCGGTCCGCTGCCAGGGCGCGCGAACACGCCACGGGCATACGGGCATACGGGCCGACGGACGACGTGAGGCGTGTCGCCCCGGGCGAGGCCGCGTCGTGGAAGACGAGTCCGAGCGTCCGGCGCCGTCCGGAGCGGACGGTGCTCACGCCGTGCCGCATCGGGCCGTTGGACCAGCCGCGCCGGGAGACGACCGGCCGGTCGCGGGTGGTGAAGACCGTCCGTTCCCCTGGGGCGCCGCGCGGGAGGAGCCATTCCGCCACTGAACCTGTGGGACCAGCCTGACGGGCTTCGCCTGGTCCGGATCCGGGGTGACGCCTCCCACGAGTCGACCGACCAATGGCGGCAGCGTGCATCCCAGGTGATGCAATGGATCAGCGACGGCACACTCGATGTCCTGATCGACCGGAGGTATCCCTTGAACGATGCCGCCCAGGCGCACCGCGACCTCGAATCCCAGGAGACCGTGGGCAAGCTGCTACTCATTTCGTGACATGACGGCCGGTGATCGTCGTCCACGGCCTAGGCCGTCACCGGCATCGCGCTCCTCACCTCCCGCACTGACACAAAGGAAGCTCTCACATGACCACCACCCCTACCCCCCGTCAGCGTCTCGCCGGCCGCCGCGCCCTAGTCACCGGCTCCACCTCGGGCATCGGCCGGGCCGTCGCCGAAGCCCTCGCCCACGAGGGCGCGACCGTCGTCGTCTCTGGCCGCAACGAGGCCGAAGGCGCCGCAGTCGTCGACGCCATCACCGCAGCCGGCGGAGCCGCCCACTTCATCGCCGCCGACCTCGCCGAGGGAACCGCCGCCGTCGAGCAGCTCGCCCAAGCGGCAGCGCAGGCCGCCCAGGGCCCCATCGACCTGCTCGTCAACAATGCCGCGCAGCTGATCCCCGCCCAATCCCTCCTCGACGTCGACGAGACCCTCCTTGACCGCGCGCTCGCCGTCAACGTCAAGGCCCCCGCTCTCCTGACCAAGGCGGTCGTTCCGGGCATGCTCGAAATCGGCGGCGCAATCGTCAACATGGGCTCGATCAACGGTTCGGTCGGCATGGCCGTGGCATCCCTCTACGGAGCCACCAAGGCGGCCATCCACTCGCTCACCGCCTCCTGGGCCGCCGAACTCGCCGGCAAGAACATCCGCGTCAACGCCATCGCCCCCGGCCCCACCATGACCCCCGCCAACGCCGCCGCCCACGACATGCTGCGCCAGCTGACCACCGGGCAGCCCGACGGACGCCCCGGCACCGGCGAAGAAGTCGCCGCCGCCGTGGTCTTCCTCGCCAGCGACGAGGCAGCACACATCCACGGCGTCATCCTCCCCGTCGACGGCGGCTACCTCGCCGCCCGCTGACACACTCACCGCACGCCACGGCGGTGCGGAGAAGCAACCCGCCGCAGGAAGACGAACCACCCCCGCACCGCCCTGGAGTTCCAACCCGGCGGACCGCACCACTCGTGTCGGAAACGGCCGGGCGCTCCGAAACGACCGAGGCCGTCCGCTCCAGCAGGTCCGCTCTTGAGGACCCAAAAGTAAAACCTCTACCGGCCGCAGCCCGGGTATCCGCCCCGGCCGCCGTGGGCGGGTGCCACGATGGAGTCACGCGGCACCCAGCGTGCACGGAACCGCGACCGCTCGACGAGGAGGCGCACCGATGAGCGCACAGCCCATTCACCACTCCCCGGGCCCGGTGCCGGCGATCCCCAAGACGATCGACGCCGTCGCCCTGGCCCTCAGCGGAGCCGAGCGAATGGCGTTCTACGCCGAGCTGGGCGGGTCCGACGCCGCCGAGCTGGAGGCCACCGCCGAGCGATAGTGGACCGACGCGATGCTCGATCAGGTCCCCGGCCGCGCCGAGCGGCTTGCCAACGCCCGCGCCGGCAGGAACCTCGTTCCCCTCAGCGCACTCACCGAACGTGCCCAGGCCGTCGCCGGGTGAACCAGCCCGGGTGGGTGCTGTTCTGCGAGGAAGGGCCAGCCGACATCGACGCCATGCCGCAGCAACTGCGCCGAGCCGTACTGAACTTCCTCAGCGCCCTTGCTATCGAGGTCGGCTCCGCCGTCGACGCGGGCAAAACACCGCCCGGCCACCAGCTCGACGAGCTGGGAACGCGGTACAGCATCGTCGTGCAGGGCGAGCCCGTCATCGCGGAGTACGTCACGACCCGCGCACCCGGGCGCTGTGTACGTGCCCACCCTGGTGTGGATCGCCTGACCGGCGCCCGAACGCTTGAGACGACGACCAGGAGCAGGAGTTCGTCGTCAGTCCGGAGCGGCTGGAGTGGCTGCAAGAGCTCCAGCGGCGGGTGGGCGAGCTCGCGCGGGACATTCCGAAGGTGAGAGAGAAGAAGCGCCGCGACGGTGGGGGTTCGGCGACGCGCCGCGTCGACCGGGCTACCGGCCGCGCCGCTGAGTGCTTGGGTACGGCGCAGCCTGCCCCGTAGCCTCAGGCCGGGAGACGGCGCGGCACGGATGAGCACCGTCACTGCTGTGTCCCCGTGGCGGTTGGGTCGTCAAGGCCACTGCTACTCCCCATTCTTACACTCCATCGATCGCAGAAGCGTCCTGAGCTGGAATGACCGCCAGAGACAGAAACCAAACCGGGGATAACGGTCGGTCCGAACAGAATGACGGACTCGCCGGCGTGGAGCCAGCGCAGAGCGGCCAGGTCCCGGATCTGGGCGGCGGGGAGCTTGGAGGAGGCGGTGAAGTCGAGCTCCTCCAACGTCACCTGTCGCTCGAACTTGGCTCGGTGCAGGCGGCGTTGGAAGGCGACGGTCTCCCAGCGGGTGATCTCGTCCTGACACAGGACCTGGAGGAAGTCCAGGTGCCCGAGCTCTCCGCCGCGGGCCTGGGCCAGGCGCGCGTCGAGGGTCTCCAGCATCTCGGACAGCCGGAGCACCTTCAGTGACTCGCGCAGGGCGGTGTCCATCATGCTCATCGCACGGTCTCCTCAGCGTCGTCGTGGCCTTGATCCTGGTGGAGTTCGCCCGTGGTCTGGGGTGGGGATGTCGGTGGGGAACAGGCCCTCGGGTCCGTGGAGGAAGGCTGCGGCGCCGGCGTCGCCGGTCTCCGGCTCGGGGTCGGTCTCGGTGCCGGCGATCAGGATGCCCTTGATGGTGCGGTAGGAGGGGTCGCCGACAGTCAGGGCCTTCGCGCAGGCGGCCTCCAGAGGGACGTCGCTGTACTTCCTGCGCAGTCCGAGGATGTCCCTCCCCTCGTAGCGTAGAGACCATGACTGGAGGGGAAGTTGGAAGTGTCAATCCCCTGGAATCGTAGAGACCTTCCTTACGCGATCTGGTCCTGCTGAATGCGGTCGGCGCGCGCTGTGCTGATGATCCGTTCGAACACGGCGGGTGGATGACCGGCCGCCGAGGTGTGCCTGCGGCGGGTGTTGTAGAAGTCGGTGATCCAGGTGGCGATCTTGATCCTGGCCTGGTCCCGGGTGGTGAAGTGCTGCCGGTTGGGCGGCCTACCTCCACGCCGGCGCGTAATCGAGGCGGACGGGCCCCGCCCGGCTCGCTGCTTCCAAACCCAGGGCACAACAGCACGTCCAACGCGCTGGTCCGATGCGGCGGTGCTCCAGCCAGACGGCGAAGGCGCGCAGACGCACGAACCACAACCGCACGGTGCCCGGCCCAGCGCGACCGATGGTCTTGTGCCCACTGATGGCGATGGGGTAGGGGGCATCCAGGGCTGCGAGCACGAAGGTCTTGAACTGGCGGACCGATGCCGTCGGGTAGGTGGTCCACCACAGGTTGACCGACTGACTGTGCGCGTCGGGGTGCGCCGGTGTCAGAGGCCAGACTGAGTCGTCGAAGCGGGCCGTGGTCATGGCGGTGGAGCCACGGCGGACCGTCCGGCTGCGCAGGACGACCGTGTCGCCTTGCGGCCATCCGTCGACCTCGATACGGGCGGCTTCTGCCACGGCGGTACGGGACATCATCGAAGATCCAGCCTTCCGTATACGAGGTCGTCGACGAGCTGCCTCTGCGCGCTGGTCAGGTCGTGGAGGGCCTGTTCCTGCTCGACGGTGTTGTAGTGCCCGACGATGTCGCGCAGTTGGTCCAGGGGCTGTTCGAAGCGCACCCGCCACACGTCGGGGTCCATGTGTAGGCGCAGGGCTGCTATCCGGTCGCGCAGTGCGATCTGCACGGGGAGTTGATGGGGTAGCGCCCGCGCGTTCTCGCAGTCCAGGCAGGCCAGGAAGGACGCGTTGCACGGCTCGCCGGGGGCCGTGTGCGGTCCCGCCCGGTAGTCGGTGCAGGCGGTGGCCGCGGTGTCGTGCTGGCCTTCGAGTATCCGCCGGAGGACCTCGGGTGACACGCCTGCCTCGGTGGCTGCGACGAGTCGTTGTCAGTCATCGGACACCTCCATGGATATCAGGAACGATCACGGCGCGAGCCGTGAAAGCCCCTCCCCCGAGGCGTCTTCCAGGCGATCGCATCGATCACCTCACGGTGGTCCCGCCACCGGCCACCCCGCTTCCGCGTCCGGTACGGGAGCAAAGGCTCGATCCGCGCCCACTGCGCGTCAGTCAAAGGCACACCCGGACCAACGGCCGGAGGGTCCGGTCGGAACTGACGCCTTCCTTCAGGCCGTCGGCCCCGTGCGAAGTCGCCGCGCATCCCGCACGAGTGCATACGTAGCACTGAGGAAGATCACAGCTCCAGCCCCGATCCAGAGAGCCGATGCCCCGGAGCGGTACTCGCGAACGGCCAGGATGAGCAGCAAGATGCTGACAAGGACGCCGAAGGCCGAGATCAGAATGCCGATGCGGTGAGTCACACGGACATCATCAACGACAACCTTGCTCAGCGGGAGTGATCCAAACGAATCGACCTGGATCAGCTGCTGGCGTTGGTCGGCCTATGGGGCGTCGCCGTGGACCGTGTCAAATGAGCTGTGGGAGCGGATCGAGCCGCTGCCGAGGACAACGACACGCTCTACTCGATCGGCGATCCGGCCCGGCGGACGGGTCTCACGGTCAAGACCGTTCGGTTCTACGCCGACTGCGGGATCGTGCCGCCGACTGACCGCAGCCGGGCCGGCTACCGCCTCTACGACATCGACGCCGTCGCACGACTGGACCTCGTGCGGACCCTGCGCGACCTGGGACTGGACCTTCCCACGATCCGGAAGGTCGTGGACCGGGAGCTCCCGCTTCCCGAGGTCGCCGCAGCGCACGCCGAAGCACTGGAAGTGCAGATCCGGATCCTGCGCCTGCGGCGCGCGGTGCTGACGGCGGTGGCCAAGCGCGGGTCCACCCCTGAGGAGATGGATCTCATGCACAAGCTGGCCAAGCTCTCCGAGGACGAACGCCGACTTCTGATCGGCGATTTCCTCGATACCGCCTTCGGCGGTCTGGAAGCCCATCCAGAATTCGTGGGGATCATGCGCTCGATGACCCCAGAACTGCCCGACAACCCCGAGGCCGAGCAGGTCGAAGCGTGGGTGGAGTTGGCCGAACTGTCCCAGGACCCTGATTTTCGCGCCGGCGTGCGGCGCATGGCTCAGCATCATGCGGCCGAGCGCGCCCAGGCCGACACCACGGGACTGCACCGCGACCCTGCCGCTGGCATCCGTGACCAGGTCGGCCCAGCCCTGGCGGCCGGCATCGACCCGGCCTCGCCCCAGGCGGATCCGGTCGTCGCAGTGGTCACGGCTCAGTACGCGCCCGTATTCGGCCGCCCCGACGACGTCGAGCTTCGGCGCCGGCTGTTGGCCTGGCTGGAGAGCGTGAACGACCCTCGCAGGGAGCGGTACTTTCAGCTGCTCGCAGTGATCAACGGCTGGCCGGCCCGGAAAGCCTGGCGCCGGTGTTCGACTGGTTCATCCAGGCTTTGCATGTCCGTACACAGCGATAATGGGCCGCTCGCGAGGCGGCATGGACCGGGCATGGTTGTCCTCAGGTAGGAACGCCGCCGTCATCCTGCGGGCGGCACGACACCATCCGCCCTCTCTCTGATCCGTACGCTGCCCGAGTCGCCGCGACCGTGGCCCGTCGACCTACCCTCGCCGGCTCCCGCGCCCCTCCCCTGCCGGTGCGGAATGAGCCATTGCCGGTCCGCCCTCGGTACCTCGACCTGATGGCGCTCACGGACCGCCCGCGGCTCGTTACACAGGGTGTACGCCCATGCCGGAGGCAATGACGGCGGCTCCCGGAGAGCGGAGGGTTCCGGCCGGGAGGGCTGCCGACGGGGCCCAGTGGGTGCAGACGGGGCGCCGCGCGGTCTCCTAGCCTCCCTCGCCATGCGCCTCACACACCTGAGACGGATCGCCCTCGCCGCGGTCCTCGCCATCGCCGTCGCCCTCCTCGGACTGGCCCAGCCGGCCGCTGCCGACACACCCGACCTGACCTTCACCGTCGATCAGCCAGTCGCGGCCCCGGGCTCCACCGTGAACCTGACGATGACGCTCACCAACAACCAGGCCACCGACGTCGCGTTCGTCTATCAGTCGATTCAGCCGACCTGGGCCACATCACAACGCAGCGATCTGAAGTACTCGTTCACTTCGTGCGCCTCCGAGGGCGCCACGTGTACCGGCACCGGCACGACCGGGCTCGGAGTGAACTACGCCCTCCCCCTCGCCCCCGGCGCCAGCCGCACCGTCACTCTCACGTTCCAGATCGCTCCCGACTCCGGCTGCAACGGCAGCATCTCGTTCTACTCGTACCTCTACTACGAGTACAACGGACACCAGAGCGCCAAGGACGGCATCCACAACACCCCTGTCACCCAGGTGGACTGCCCTCCCGCTCCGCAACCGGGCTCCTCGAACGCAGACCGCTCCTGACCCCAAGTGGCCGGCGAGCAGGGCAGGCGACCCCGACAGAAACACACCGGGGTCGCCTGCCCTGCCCCCTCCCCGTGCGGCCGCAGCGCGGGACAACCAGCGCGGCCCCAGCCGATAGCCCTGGGGCGAGCTTGCCGCAGAGGTCCGGTCAGCGCTCAGCAACGGAAAGCGGGGCCGTTCTGTTTGGTGAGGTTGTCGTTGGACATCCACCCCGATGTGTTGGTGCCGGCGATCCGCATGTACGTCCAGGTGTGGCCGTGGGAGTTGACGACGTAGCAGTGGTACCGGACCTTTGCTCCTGATGTGGTCTGTGCCACGTCGGAGCATGTCGCGTACGGCCCGGTCTTGAGGTGGTAACTGCCCGTCATATAGCCGTAGGTACCGGGATGCGGGTCCTGGTGGCCCCATCCGTTGCAACTCGTCGACACGGAACTGGATGTCGCTGTCGGGCTCGCGGGCGACGACGGGACCCCACCGCCGCTGGAGCCTGGTGTCGTCGGGCCGGCGGAGTCGCTCGTGCTCCCGCGGCCGGACGGCTTCGCAGGGTTCGAGGACGCGCGAGAGGTGGACGGGGACGGGGACGACGACGGTCCGGGGGGCAGTGAGTCGACCTTCCCGCCGGCTTCCCCGCCCGCCATGGTGGCCTGGTCCTTCGGAGTGCCGCTCGAGAGGCCTGCGTGGTTCCGCGGCTCGTCGCTGTTCGAACCGCCCGGTCCCACCAGGGCGTACGCCATCCCTCCTCCGGCCAGCACAACGGCGGCGACCGCCGCCGCGACGGTGGTCCGGCCGCGGCCGCGCGAGGGGAGGGGCGCGGTCCGTGGACCGTTGCCACCGGCATGGGACACCAACGGCGCTCCCTGCCCCGCGAGTTGCGGGCCTGCGGGCGGCTGGTATCCGGCGTCCCCGGGCGGCGGGGCCGGTTGGCTCGAGGGCACCTGGTCCGCTCCTGTCACCGACGGCGGCGCCGGCTGACGGAACGGCACATCGCCTGCTGCGGCTGCGGGCGGCGTGCTGCCCATGGTGTTCCCGGCGGCGACCGCCTCAAGCATCCGGCGCGCCTGGTCGGCCGCCGGGCGGGCCGCCGGGTCCTTGGCCATCAGCGCCTGGAGCACCGGCGCCAGCGAACCGGACTGCCGGGGTGCCGGCAGCTGTTCCGTAACGATCGCGTTGAGCGTGGACCAGACGGATGTACGGCGGAACGGCGACCCGCCTTCCACAGCCGCGTAGAGCGTCATGCCCAGTGACCAGATGTCCGAGGCGGGACCGGGCTTCTGACCCATGGCACGCTCGGGCGGCAGGAAGTCGAGCGACCCGACGAGCACCCCGTCCTGGGTCAGCTTGGTCATCGAGGCGTCGTCGGGTGCCTCCATGGTGGCGATGCCGAAGTCGGTGAGCACCACCCGCCCACTGCGGTCGAGGAGCACATTGCCGGGCTTGACGTCCCGGTGCAGCACCCCGACCTTGTGCGCGGCGTCGAGCGCGGCCATCACCTTGGCGCCGATGGCCGCGGCCTCGCGCGGGTCCATCGCCCCGCGCTCCGCCAGGACATCGTCGAGCGAGGGCCCGTCGACCAGCTCCATGACGATGACCGGCAGGCCCTGCTGCTCGGTCACATCGTGCACGGTGATGACACCGCTGTGCCGGATACGGGCGGCGGCCCGCGCCTCCCGTTGCATCCGGGCGCGAAGGTCCGCCAGTTCGGGTCCGGACACGTCGTTGTACGCACGCAGGACCTTGACCGCGACCTCCCGGCCCAACACCTCGTCCAGCGCGCGACAGACGACGCCCATGCCGCCCCGGCCCAACTGCCAGGTCACCCCGGTAACGCCCGCCTATGACCGTGCCGAACAGCTCCCCGCCGTTCGTATCCCCGTCGTCACCCTCGCTCCGTTCCGTTCCGTCACGCGTCGTTGGTCCGTCTTTCACTTCCACGACCTGGCGGCACCACAGTAGGCGGTGGGCCCAAGGGCGAACGTGTGAGGCGGCGTTGTCGACGTGGGGCGGGCTCCGGGCGCAGGGAGCATCAAGTGAGCCGGGTCAGCCGGTGCGCACCACCGTGACGGTGAAGCGTTCGACCTCGGCGATGTGCCCGCCGGCGGAGGCGACAACCGTGAGCAACGGGTCGCGGGCGCCGGAGAAGGTCACCGACTGCTTCCAGGGCTGGCCGTTGCCGCCCGCCGAGGTGCAGCACGAGGTGCCCAACGGCGCCGCGGACGACGGCTGGCGTACCTGCACGCGGATGCTCTCGTCCACGCCGGTGATCCGTCCGCCGATCAGCATCGGGGAACGTACGAGCGCCCCGTAGGCGGGCATGGTCAGGGAGAACGTCGTGTCGTCGGTACCCACGACCTCCCACGGGGCGTCCGGACCGGTGCCGTACCGCACGAGGTGGACAATCGCCGCGGTGCCGCCCTCGGACCCGCGCAGTGCGACGCCGATGCGGGCGTGCGAACCCTTGACGGTATGCGCGGAGATTCGGCCGATGTCCCGGAAGCCGAGGTAGCCCTGGGTGAAGGACAGTGCGGTCCGGTCCGGGTCGAGATGCCAGGGCTGGTGTCCCCCGGAGTGATAGTCACGCTGCCACGCCTGGGCCTCGGCGAGCGTGGCGAACGGCCAGATCGGCTGGAGGCGCCCGGAGCCGAGCGCAGGCGCGCTGCCGCCGGGTGCGGGCGTGGTCGGCGCTTGCGTGTCCGGCGATGTGGTCGCCGACGGGGTCGAGGGAACGGGCGTGGTGGGCGACTGCGACGGCGAGGACGTCCCCGGTGCGGCGGAAGGCGATGCCGACGCGTCCGGGGGTCCGCCAGAACTCCCGCAGGCGGTGAGCATCAGGCCGGTCACGGCTGTTGCGGCGAAGAGTCGGAATGGGAGCCAGATGTTCATAGGTGCCCCAAAAAACGTGTGCCGACCGCCGGTACGGTCTGTGCGCCTATCGTGCCACCAGTCCGGTTCGTGTCACAGACCCCGGCCGGGTCGTGTCCCCGCAGGCCGAGCGCCCGTCGGCTGCTGCTGGGCGATGACTCGCCCGTGATGGTGATCGTCGGCGAGCTGGGCATTGTCGTAGCGGCACTCCCCACCACGTAGCGCCGCCCATCGCGGCCTCGGAGCCCCCGGCCCACCAGGTCGCCCGCCTGGGCAGCTGTTACGGAACCGTCTTCTTTCCCCGTGCAACTACTGGGTCCCCTCTGCCGTCTACCAGGCGGAACTCGCAACACGCCCGCATAAGGAGTCGACAGCCGTGGGGGACATACGCCGACGAGGAGTCGTCGCACTCGGGATCACCGCGCTGGTGACCCCGCTCACTCTGGCCATGGGAAGCACGACCGCTCAGGCGGCCTCGTGCACAACGCAGACCGGGGCGTACCAGAAGCAGGTCGAGACGTTCCTCGGCCGCCCGGTGGACGGAAAGCAGTCGGCCGCCGACTGCAAGGCGATCCAGGCATTCCAGACGAAGCACTCGATCAGCCCGAACGCCGGACTGGCGGGACCCATCACCTGGGGCGTCATGGATCTCATGAACAAGCAGGAAGCCGTCGGGAAGAACCCGAACAAGTCCGGCAAGTGCCCCACAAACAAGGGCCGCGTCGCCTGCGTCGACCTGACACTCCAGCTCAGCTGGATCCAGGACGGCGGGAAGCTGGTGTACGGACCGGTCGCGGTGCGTACCGGCCGCGACGGCTACGAGACGCGGACCGGCCTGAAGAAGATCTACTGGCGCGACATCGACCACGTGTCCACCCTCTACAACGTGCCGATGCCGTACAGCCAGTTCTTCGACGGCGGCCAGGCCTTCCACTCCGTGGGCATCAGCGTCTGGGCACCGCCCGGCTCGCACGGGTGCGTGAACATGACCAAGAGCGACGCCGCCAAGTACTGGAGCCTGCTTCGTAACGGCGACGACGTCTTCATCTACGGCCGCAAGCCCGGAACCTGAGACACCTCACGATCCGGCAGTGCCCGTTCAAGCGCCCGGAGGGGGCCGGAACCAGGTTCCGGCCCCCTCCGGGCGTAATTGTCATGTGACACACAGACGGTGCCCGGCAGTGCCGGTGAAGCCGCAGCAGCCGGCCCCCGCCCAAGGCCGGCGACAACGGGTGCCGACCTGTAGGCGGCGCACGGTCGACTCCTCCCCCGACGAGCTCGTGGCGATGGGCATCTGCGCTGATACAAGGCGTGATACTGACTCCATGCGCCCGATTTGGGTGGATTTCATGCTGGGTTCACGACGCAGGAGTGCATGCCGATGGATCTGAACCTGACCGACAAGGTCGCCGTCGTCACTGGTGCCAGCAAGGGCATCGGCTTGGCCGTCGCCGAGGCGCTCGGCCGTGAAGGCGCGCGGGTTGTCGCCGGCAGCCGTACTGAGACCCCACAGCTTGCTGCGCTGCGCGAGAGGTACGACGTCGCCTTCACCCCCGTCGATCTGGCCACCGCCGACGGTGCGGGCCTGCTGGTCCAGGCTGCAGCGGACCGACACGGCAGGATCGACCTGCTGGTCAACAACCTCGGCGCGACCCGCCCCCGTTCCGGCTTCCTGGACGTCGCTGACGCCGAGTGGGAACGGGTCTTCGATCTGACGTTCTTCAGTGCGGTCCGCGCCAGCCGTGCCTCGCTGCCACATCTACTCGCCGACGGCGGCGGGGCAATCGTCAACATCAGTTCCCTCAACGCCCGGCTGCCCTTCCCCATGGTGGTGGATTACTCAGCGGCCAAAGCCGCGTTGAGCAACCTCACCAAGGCTTTGTCAGAGGAGTTCGCCCCGCGCGGCGTACGCGTCAACGCCATCGCTCCGGGGCCGGTCCGGACCCCGTTCTGGACCGACCCAGGCGGCTTCGCCGACACCTTCGCCGCCGGCGCGGGCAGTACGGCCGAGGAGGCCCTGGAGGAGGTGCCCCGACGGATGGGCATCTCCACCGGACGGATCACCGAGCCCCAGGAGGTGGCCGACCTCGCTGTCTTCCTGGCCTCCCCCCGCGCCGGCAACATCACCGGCGCCGAATTCGTCATCGACGGCGGCCAGATCAAGACCACCTGACCGCTGACGAATCCTGTCCGGCTGATGCTGCCCCATGCCACTCCGGCCCGAGGTGTGCGGTGGTCAGCGGAATGCGGTATCCGTTCCTGTTGCCTCCACCGCGTCCAACTCGACCGGCCGGGACTGGAGATGCGTGTCGCGGTTTTCCGGTCGCAGGCGGGCACCCGTACGTGGACGTGCCAATACGCTCACAGGCCCGTACCCCCGGGTGCCACTGTTCATCTGCGCGGCAGCGGTCGGCACAGAGCATCACATTCGTATGATCGAGATCCGGACAGACATAGCGCGGATTGTGCACAACCATCGCTCTCGAAAACCGGGGTCTCCTCTCCGCATCCGGCAGGCGCGGCGAGGCGAGCCCCGCAGCTCCGGCGTGATTCCGCCGAGGAAGGTCCCATCCTTCCAGCGCGCTCCGGTATTCCGCGCCGAACTCGCCGGCATCCTGCCGCAATATCGGCAGCCGCTTTTCGGCCATCACGCTTGGCAACACCCCTGTAACCACAGAGTGGTGATCATCACAGGCTCGTGGCGTCAGACCCCCCTGAGCAGTGCGCTAACGTCATTGGGCGGCGCACCGAAGTCGGGGATTTCATGAACCATGACCAGGCCGACTCGGCGATGAAGCCGGAATCAATTGAGGCTTTCACCCCGTCAGCGCGCCGCGTGAACAAGGAATCACCAGGAGAGGTTTATGAATAAGAGTCGATTAGAGTCCATCGGGACATATCTCCCCTCGGCTGTTATGAGTACTCCGGAGCTCCTCACCCGCATGGAGAAATCCCCGGAATTCGACCTCTTCAAGATCACTGGAATGGCCGAGCGCCGCGTCGCGGACGACACTGCCGACCTCCCCGAGGACTGCCTCACGATGGCAGTCTCGGCAGCCCGCGACTGCCTGGATCGCTCCCGCTACGCCCCGGCCGAGATCGACGTCGTGATTTCCTGCTCCATCAGCCGCACGACGGACGGACGGCGCCACCAGTTCGAGCCGTCATTCGCCCACCGCATCGCCAAGGAGATCGGCGCCAACTCCGCCATTCACTTCGATGTCTCCAACGCCTGCGCGGGCATGATGACCGGCGTCTACCTGCTGGACCGGATGATCCGCTCCGGTGAAGTGCGCAACGGACTGGTGCTCAGTGGGGAGCACATCACCCCGATCGCCTTCACTGCCGCGCGCGAGATGGAGGACAGCCGGGACCCCCAGTTCGCGTCCCTCTCCGTGGGCGACTCGGCCGTCGCCGTGATGGTCGATCGCGCCACCGACGAAGCGGACGTGATCCACGACATCGAGCTGATGACCTGCTCGGAGTACTCGCATCTGTGCCTGGGCATGCCCAGTGACGACACCGGCGATCTGGCCATGTACACGAACAACAAAGAGATGCACGCCCAGGACAGGCTCTCGCTGTGGCCGACGTTCCACCGCGACAAGCTGGCCGAAGACGGTCGTCAATTCGCCGACGAGGGATACGACTTCGTCGTCCAGCATCAGGTCGGCAGCCGGTTCATCGACTTCATGAACCACGTGGGCGAGAACATCTTCGACACACCGATGCCGCAGACGCTCTCGGTCGTCGAGAAGTTCGCCAACACCGCGACCACCTCCCACTACCTGGTACTCCACCAGGCACTGGCGGAAAGCCGAATACCCAAGGGGTCCAAGATCCTCCTGGTACCCGCCGCCTCGGGTGTGGTGACCGGTTTCCTGTCCGCGACCGTCTCCTCCCTGGAGGTATGACCATGGCCACCGTCATCACCTCCACCGCCCTCAGCCCGGCCGACGACACCGGTAGCGCCATCGGGTACGCGGCATCGGCCGGCAGCGCCTGTCTGGAACAAGCCGGGCTCACCGCCGCGGACGTCGACGTCCTGATCAACGTCGGTGTCTACCGCGACTCCAACATCTCCGAACCGTCCGTCGCCGCGCTCATCCAAAAGCGCATCGGTATCAACCTGGACTACCTGCACGCCCCCGACAGGCGGGCCGCGTTCTCGTTCGACCTCATGAACGGCGCCTGCGGCGTGCTCAACGCCGTCCAGGCGGCCAGTGCCCTGCTGGCAACCGGGAGCGCCCGCCGGGTGTTGGTGGTCTCCGCCGACACGCATCCCTCAATGGACCCGTCGAAGGCGGGTACTGCCGAGTTCCCGTACGCGAGCACCGGCGCGGCGCTGCTACTGGAACGCACCGACGACGCCCGTGGCTTCGGCCGGGTGCACCACCGATCGGCGCCGGGGGCACACGGCGTCAACGGGTATCTGCCGCTGCACGAGGCCGGCTCCGAGGGGCGTAACACCATCGTCGTCGACCGCGACGGCGGCGTCCTGGAGCTGATGCTCGACCTGGCCGTCGACTCCGTACTCGGCTGCCTCGCGGCCGAGGAGGGCACCGACGCCGAGGGAGCGACAGCGGTACTCGACCGCACGCTCCTGATCACATCCCAGCCGTCGCCCGACTTCCCCGCCCAGCTCGCCAAGCGCCTGGGCGTGGCATCCGATGCCGCCGTCACCGTCGAAGGGGTGCAGGGCGACCCGCACACCTCGGCACTCGCCTACGGCTGGCGACAGGCACAGGACGCGGGCAGGCTCGCGGGCTTCGACCGGATCCTCTTCCTCGCCGTTGGCGCCGGGCTGAGTTCGGCAGCCTCCCTCTACCACCTGGCCGGCGGCAGCGACGGAGCGGCGCGCTGATGCCTGGCACCACAACCGGACTGCGCCAGGACGCGTTCCTGACCGAACTGCTTGCCTGGCACGCCGTCCGCACGCCCGACAAGCCGGCCGTCATCCATCCGGACGGCGACCGGATGGAGTCGGCCGGCCGACCTGCCTACGCCTCGGTCGGCTACGCCGAATTCGCCGCCCGCGTCACCGCCTGCGCCGCCGCACTGGAAGAGCACGGCATCCGCCGCGGCACCCGTACAGCCCTGCTGGTGACTCCGGGCGTCGACCTGCTGACGCTGGTCTTCGCTCTGCTGCACGTCGGCGCGGTTCCGGTGGTGGTCGATCCCGGCATGGGGTTGAACCGCATGCTGGACTGCCTTCACCGGGTGGGTGTCCAGGCATTCATCGGCGTACCGGCCGCACACATCCTGCGGCGGCTGCGCCCGCGTGCCTTTGCCGGAGTGCGGAGCCTGATCAAGGTGGGCGGCGGGAGCGGCACCGCGCTGGAGGAGCTGACCGCCCTCGGTGCGGGCCTGCCGCAGCTGCCTCCGCTCAAGTCCGGGCCCGACGACCTCGCACTGATCGGCTACACCACCGGCAGTACCGGCCCGGCCAAGCCGGTCGAGCTGACCGTCGGCATGCTGCGGGGCATGGCGTACGGCGTCGAAAAGGGCCACTTCACCGTCGACATGACAAGCACCCTGGTCACCCTGCCCCTGATGGGCGTGTTCGACCTCGCGGCGGGCCGCACGGCCGTGGTGCCGAAGATGAACATGGGCCGGGTCGGCGCCGCCGACCCGGCGCTGCTGACCGACGCGATCCAACGCTTCTCCGTGAACGCCATGTTCGCCTCCCCCGCGCTGCTGGGTCCGCTCTCGGCCCATCTGGCGGCGACCGGCGCCCACGTGCCGTCGCTGCACATGATCGTCTCCGGTGGCGCACCGGTGAGCCCCGAGCTGATGGGCGCGCTGCGCGCCGTACTGCCCGACGAGGCACGTGTGTTCAGCACCTACGGGGCGACCGAGGCGCTGCCGATAGCACTGGTGGAGAGCAGAGAAGCGCTGGCCGGGCCGGCCGCCGGCCCGGCTGAGGGCCTGGGTGTCTGTGTCGGCCGACCCGCACCCGGCACAACGGTGCGCACCATCGCGGTCAGCGACGGGCCGGTCCCCCGATGGACCCGCAAACTGCCGGTGGCAGCCGGTGAGATGGGCGAAATCGTGGTCAGCGGTGAGGCGGTCAGCCCGCGCTACTTCCAAACGCCCCAGGCCGACGCCGAGCACAAGATCCAGGACGGCGAGCGTCGTTGGCATCGCACCGGTGATGTCGGGTGGATCGACGGTGAGGGAAGGATCTGGTTCTGCGGGCGCAAGAGCCACCGGGTCCGCGCCGCCGACGGCGACCTGCACACGGTGCGCTGCGAGAGCGTCTTCAACACCCACCCGCAGGTGAAGCGCACGGCGCTGGTGGGCTTCGGCCCCTACGGCGAGCAGCGGCCGGTGCTGTGCGTGGAGCTGGCACCGGGCACCGACCGTAGGCAATGGCCCCGGATCGAGGGCGAGTTGCTCGAACTGGGCGCGCGCAGCCCCATGACCAAGGCGATCGCGGACTTCCTGCCGCACCCCGCGTTTCCCGTCGACGTCCGCCACAACGCCAAGATCCGCCGGGAGCTGCTGGCCGGATGGGCCGACGACCAGCTCACCGGAAGTCGTCGCCCAACGGCGGCCGACCGGGCGCTGCGCACCGTCCCGCTGCTCGGGTGGGTGTACCTGGCGGCCTGGCCGCTGCTGCCCCTGGACCATGTGGCGCTGACCGCTCTGTGGTGGGTCGACGCCTTCCTGAGCGTTGTCGTCCACGCGGTCCAGATACCGTCCGCGCTGCACGCGGAGCAGGAACTCGCCACCGGGCGCAAACCATGGGCGACAGCCGCGCTCACGATGCTCTTCGGAGCCACGTGGTGGCGGACACAGCTCCGCAAGGGGAAGGGCGCTTCCGTATGAAGGTGCTGGTGACGGGCGCATCCGGGTTCCTCGGCAGCCATATCGTCGACGCCTGTGTACGGGCCGGCGACCAGGTGCGGGTGCTGGTGCGCGAAGAGAGCGACCTGAGCTATCTGCGCACCGTCGCAGGTATCGAGTTCGCGTACGGCGACCTGCGCGACGCCGCCTCGGTACGCCGGGCGATGGTCGGGATCGATGCGGTGCACCACAGCGCGGCGCGGGTCACCGACAGGGGCACCCGCGGCCAGTTCTGGGACGAGAACGTCTCGGGCACGGAGCGCCTCATGTCGGCCGCCCAGGAAGCCGGGGCACGACGCTTCGTCTTCATCAGCAGCCCCAGCGCGCTGATGAGCATCCAGGGCGGCGACCGGCTCGACATCGACGAGAGCGAGCCCTTCCCCGCACGCCACCTCAACCTCTACTCGGAGACCAAGGCCGCCGCGGAGCGCCTGGTGCTGGCCGCGGACCGCGCGGACTTCACCACCGTCGCGCTGCGCCCGCGCGCCGTGTGGGGCCCGCGCGACCACTCCGGTTTCATGCCGCGGCTGCTCGCGAAGATGATGACGGGCAGCCTGCCCGACCTCTCCGGGGGCAGGCCGGTGTACGCCTCGCTGTGCTACTGCGAGAACGCCGCCGATGCCTGTGTGCGGGCGGCGCGTGCCGACGGCGTTGGCGGCAGGGCGTACTTCATAGCCGACGGACAGCCGGTGGAGATCTGGAGCACGCTCGCCGGCCTCGCCGAACGGTTCGGCGGCAGGCCTCCGACCAAGCGCGTCTCCCACAGCCTCCTGCGCACAATCGCCTTCACGGCGGACATGGTCTGGAAACTGCCGCCGCTGGCCAAGCATTCCTCGCCTCCGCTCTCCCGCTACTCGCTGGCCCTGCTGACCCGTTCGGCGACGTATGACATATCGGCGGCGCGGCGGGATCTGGCGCCGCCGCGGGTGGGCCACGAAGCCGGGATGGCTCAACTGGAGGCTTGGATCAACAGCATCGGCGGCGTCAATGAGTTCATCCGGAAGGTGAAATAGCCATGACTGCGCAGCATGCCGCCACGGGCATTGGTCCTGGGGCCGGTACTGGGAGCAGCACCGCCTTCCGCCGGCCCGTCTCACCGACCGAGTGGTCCTATCTGGCCGCAGCCCGTCTGGGTGAGCTACTGGTGCTCCAGCTGGTGGTCGAGGGCACCGGGCCGATCGACGCCCTGGCCCTGAGCCGCGCCGTGGCGCAGGCCTCGGCGTCGTGCCCGGGCTCGCGCCTGGTACGGCGCGGCAGGATGTGGGTCGACAGCGGACTGCCGGCCCGCATCGTGGTCGCGGATGGACGGGCCTTCGACCGCAGTACGCTCACCGGCCTGCCGGAGCTCACCGGCCGGCTGGCCGAGGCGGAAGGCCGCTCCGGCTGCGAGGTTCTGCTCCTCACCGGCGAACCCAGCACCGTGGTGTTCCGCGCCTCCCACGCCGTGATGGACCTCAAGGGCACGGCGATCTGGGCCGCCGAGGTCTTCCGCGCTCTGCGTGGTGAACCGCTGCACGGCGCCGCCGGTTCCCCGGCCGACTACCAGTTGCTGGACACGCTCGGCCGCCCCGGGCAGCGGCCCCGCCTCGGCCTCGACCAGCGCTCGCCGCTGGCCGGCCGGCCGGGCAGCGGCTCGGTGTGGCGGCGGCGTAAGGTTCCGGGCCGACACGCGGCGCTGGCCGCGAAGGTGGCGGCGGCGGTTGCCGGGGCCGTCGATGGTCCCGCGGCTCGGATCATGGTCCCGGTGGATCTGCGGCGGCACGTCCCGACCGTGTCGTCGACGGCCAACCTGGCGCTGCCCGTGTTCCTCGACGTCCCGGCCGGCCAAAGCACGGATGCGGTGCACCGGCGGTTGCTCAACGCTCTGGCCGACCGCCGGGAACTGGCAGCCGGGGCGGAGACGGCGCTCGCCCGGCTGCCACTTCCCGCAGCCGCAGCAGTGATCGGGGCTTCGCGCGCCGCCACGTACGCCCGGCACCGTTATCTGGCGTCGGCAATCGTGTCCAACGCCGGCCGACTGGCGCTCGATGAATTCAGCACTGGCGAGTTCACGGCGGCGACCGTGTACGCCCTGCCGGTGCATGCCCCTCTGGTTCCTGTCAGCATCGCACTGCTCGAACTGCCCGAGCACACCGAACTGGTGATCTCAGCCCGCGGGGCCGCGGACGTCGGCGAGCGCTGCGAGTCGCTGCTGGACCGGATCGAGACCGCGCTGGGCACGGCCGTGCCGGTCTCGTGCGCGCCGTCGGCGGCACCGCCTCGCGAGCCCTGCGCCGCCGACCGGCTGCTCGCACCCGGACCTGAGGGGCTTCCGCCGCTGGACACCACAGTGGTGCAGCTGTTCCGGGCGCAGGCCGCCCGGCGGCCCGAGGCACCCGCAGTGATCGGCGGCAGCCATTCGTGGTCGTACGGGGATCTGGACCGCCGCTCGGACTCCGTCGCGGCCGAGCTGCTCGCCCGGGGAGTCAAGCGCGGCGAGGTGGTCGGTGTGCTGGCCGACCGCTCGGCGCTCGGCCTGGCCGGGGTCTGGGGTGTCCTCAAGGCGGGCGCCGCGTTCTTGCCCATGGACATCCGCAATCCGGCGCAGCGCGTGAAGGAGCTGCTGCACGACGCTCAGGCCCGCTTCTGTCTGACGGACGCGGCCTCGGCCGACACGGCGGAGGGGGCCGACTGCACAACGATCCTCCTCGAGGATGTCGGCAGCGACCACACCACGCTCGACGGGCAGGCGCACAGCGTCCTGGCCGCTGCCGCTCCGGACCCGGACGATCTGGCGTATGTGATCTACACGTCCGGTTCCACCGGCAAGCCCAAGGGCGTCCAGATCGAGCACCGGAGCCTCGCCAACGTGGTCGGCTGGATAGCCCCGTTCCTTCGGTGCGACGAGCAGACCCGGCTCGCGTACTCCTTCTCGCCCGGCTTCGACCTGTCGATGATGCAGATCTTCCCGCCGCTGCTGCACGGTGGCGCCGTCGTACCGGTGCCCGGCGAACTCGACCCCGTCAAACTGCGTGAGATGTTCTCGGGGCTGCAAGCCAACACCCTGGCGCTGACCCCGACCCACCTCGAGCTCGCCGCCCGGCTCGGCCTCCGACCGGCCGGCATCCGCGCGCTCCATCTCGGCGGCGAGAACCTCACCACGGCCAGCAGCCAGTGGGCACGCATGTCGTTCGGGCCCGACTGTCTGATCGTCAATATCTACGGCCCCACCGAGGCGACGGTGGCCTGTACGGTCGCCGTCGTCGGCGACGACGCCACACGCGCCTCCACGCCGATCGGAGTGCCGGTGCACCGCACCTCTGTGGCCGTGCTGGACGAACAGCGGAACGAAGTCCGGGACGGCGAGTTGGGCGAGCTCTATGTAACGGGTGTTCAACTGGCCCGCGGCTACCTCGGCCGCCCCGACCTGACGGCCGACCGCTTCGTCTACCTCCCGGACGGCCGGCGCGCCTACCGGACCGGCGACCTGGTGCAGCAACTGCCGGACGGGCAGCTCGAGTACGCGGGCCGGATCGACACGCAGGTCAAGATCCGGGGTCACCGGGTCGAGCCGGCCGAGGTCGAGGCGGCGCTCACCGCGCTGCCGGACATCGCACAGGCCGCCGTGGTCGCCCGCCGCAGGCACCACACCGGCCCGCAGGCGCTGTGCGCCTATGTGGTCCCCGCCGAGGGGGCGGCGCCCGTCGACGAGGCAGCCGTACGGGCGGAGTTGGAGCGTACGCTGCCGTCCCACCTGGTGCCCTCGGTGGTGTGTGCGGTGCCCGGGCTGCCGGAGACGGCCAGCGGCAAGACCGACCGCAACGCGCTGCCGAATCCTTTCGACGAAGCAGCCGAAGCAGACGAAGCAGCCCAAGCAGCGGCAGCGCCCGGGAAGCCGGCCGCCTCGGGAGCGCCCGCCGCGAACCCCACGGGCACAAGGCCCCCCGGGACCCTACGTGCTCCGGGACTCGGCACTGCGGCGGTGACCGCCGGGATCTGGTCCCGCATCCTGCACTGCGATGCCACTCGCCTCGATGCCTCCTCCGACTTCCATGCGCTGGGCGGCGACTCTCTCGCCGTCCTGGAGATGCTGGCCGCGCTCGGCGACGAACTGCTGGGACAGTCCATGGAACAGCAGTTCCTGACCCAGCTCGGTTCCCTGAGCGAGAATCTGACGCTCGGCCGGGTCGTCGAGACCGTCGACGCGCTGCGGAGCACGTCGTGATCTTCGTCGGCGAGGGCGCGCTGCTCTGGCGCGCCGTACAGCACACTCTGGACAGCGGCCTGGCCGTGGACCTGGTCTGCGGCCCTGCCGCCGCACGGACGGCTCGGCCCGACGTGCCCTTCCTCGCCGCCACGGACGCCAACACCGTCGCTGCCGAACTGGCCGCCGCCAGCACGGACGGCCTCGTCTGGTCGGTCAACAACCGGATGATCTTCCGCGCTCCGGTCCTCTCCACCGGGCTGCGCATCCTGAACGTCCACCACGGCCCGCTACCTGGCTATCGGGGGCTGCCCGAGGTGGCTCTGGTGTACGCGATGCTGCGCGGCGAGCGGGAGTTCTCCGCCACACTCCACCAGGTGGACGCGGGCATCGACACGGGCCGTACGCTGGCCGCCGAGCCCTATCCGATCGGCCCGAACGATCCGTACCACGTGGTGCTGCGCCGCGGCTTACAAACCTGCCACCACCTCTTCGAGCGCTGCCTGCCGCTCGCCGCAGCCGACCCTGAGTGGATCGGCGAGCCCACCCCACCCATGAGGGCCGACGGCGGCGGCTACTTCGGCCGCGAGGCACTGATCCGTCTGCCCGAGCACCGCAGTAACCCGAATTTCGGGCGCGCCACCGACCTGGGTTTCCTGGCCGGCTACCTCCCGGAGCTCGCCGCAGCGCTGGCATGAAGCCAGGGAGCCATCCGCACCGGCCGCGGGCAGCGGCTGGGTCCGGGCAGGCGGCGAGTCCCCGGCCCAGGACGCGCACCCCCTGCTCGGCTTCCCCGACGGCCGGCTGGAGGGAGCGGGCGCGGTGAGTACTCCTCAGCCGCCGCTCAAGGGAGTGTCGGGGGCGACATGGTTGGCGACCGAGATCAAGAGCTCGGTACTGAAATTCTTGGCGGTGTTGCTGTCGATCCCCTGTGTCGCGACCGTCGCGATCGCGATCTTCTTGGAAGGCAGATAGGCGACCGTTCCTTGATAGCCGGCGAATGAAGGATTCTGCAGGAGCCAGGTGTTCTGCACGGCCAGCCCAAGGGCATAGGAGACCGTCGGCGACAGCTTGGAAACGGGTGTGATCTGTACTTTGTGCGACTCGGGCGTCAGCAGCTTCCCCTCACCCAGTGCCATCACCGACTTCCCCATATCCTCCAACGTTCCCGTCATGACCGCTCCCGGGGCCAGCGTCCATGACGGATTCCAGTAGGTGGAGTCCTCGAATACGCCCCGTTCGTTGTCGAAGGCATGGAGTACCGGGGCGGTGATCTCCGCCGTTGACGGGTTTTCGGTCTGGGTCAATCCGAGGGGCTTCAGGATGTTATTCCGCATCACTTCCGCCAGGGGCTTCTTCTCCACTTTCGAGATGATGTCACCAAGGATCACCCAATTGGCATGCGAGTACACAAAACCCGTTCCCGGGGTTTTCTCGAGCGGCTTGGAGACGGAGATCTTCACCAGTTCTTCCGCCGTCCATTGCCGGAACGGATTCTTGTAGAGCTCGGCCAAGAACTCACGATCCCGGACGTAGTCCGAGTATCCAGAGGTGGTGGAGGCCAGCATCTTCACTGTGATCTCGTCCGCGTGCGGAAGGTCGGGGCGCCACCGGGAAATCCTGTCGTCAAGCTTGACCTTGCCCTCGTCGACGAGCATGAGAATTTCCGTCGTCAAATAGGGAATCGCAACCGAGCCAATTCGGAAGTGCATGTCCGTCGAAACAGGAACGCCCGTCATCGACTCCCCTGAAGCGACATTCGAAATTCTCTTGCCGTCGACCCATACCCCTGCCATGGCTGCACTGAGTTTGTACTTCTTCAGGGATTCTTCGACCTGCTTCTTGGTGAAGTCTGCGGTGTCTGCCGGAATGCACGTGGCGCCTTGAGAGATCTGGTCGGACGGACACGCCTTCGCAGCGCTCGCGGCCTCACTGTCGACACAACCCGCCAGCGAAGCGCCCAAAAGCAATTGCAGACACGTGAGGGCAACTGGTTTGGGTGTGCGCACCGTGGAGCCTCCATGCAAGGTCGAAGGACGCCGACTCCGCAATCCCCACGTGTCGCCGTTGAGGGCCTCGTTTCGCATGCTAACCGTCGGCGTCAGCCGGCGCGCTTCAGAGGATTTCCAGGAGCTCCTCAGAACCGCACCGCACCTCTGAGCCGACATGGGGCTTGCGAAACGGCTCGCCACAGGGCGCCCGGCACCGCAGCCTGGCGGAAACTGAAAGCAGGGAGCAGGGAGCCGTGAGGAGGAGACATGACCGAGAGCACCATGGGCGACGAGGTCTACCAGCCGGACGGGTCCGAGGTGCAGGACGATGCCGGGCTGCTGGACGCCGAGGACACACTCGAGGATCCCGCGCTGCAGATCCTCTCGGACGGGTACTCCCCGCCGGAGCGGCCGTGGGCCGTGGACCGGGTGGGCACCACCGCGGCGGAGCAGCGCCGGGGCGAGAGCCTTGAGGAGCGGCTGGCCGAGGAGGCACCGGACGTCACTGTTCCCACGGGCGATGGGCTGGGGGACGCCTCGGACACCGACGGCGAGCTGATCGACGACGAGGTCGGGGCGGACCGCGCCGGGCGGCTTGTGGCCCCTGACGAGGGGGCCCACTCCGACCTGGAGAAGGAGCTGGTCGCTACCGACGTCGGCATTGACGGCGCCGCCTCTGCGGAGGAGGCGGCGATGCATGTGATCCCGGAATCCGAGCAGCTCTGATCTGCGCAAGGCTCCGCTGGGCGCTCGACCGAGCGCCCACCGCGGGGCGTCCGCCAGAGGCTCCGGCGTCAGCGTTCCTCACGGAACAGAACGTGCCGGCCGACGGTGGCGTCGTACTTGCGCAGGAGCAGGCGGTCGGGGTCGTTGCGCCGGCTCTTGCGGGTGACATAGGTGTGACCGGTCCCGGCAGTCGACCGCAGGGTGATGACCGGTCGGGTATCGCTTCGTGCCATGGGGTGCCTCCCGGCGATTCCACTGAACCCCATCCCATAAATGGGATGGTTTTCGTTTTCATCGATGTACTGATGGCAGTAACGAACCAAGACTCCGCCGCATTCCCGGACGCCGCCCCGCTTCGGTGAGCTCCGACGGAAGGCTCACGGGTTCGCCGGTGCCCCAGCCGGCGGGCGGCCCGCCGGTGAGCTGCAACCAGGCTGCCTCCGGAGAGCGGCCGGGCAGCCGACGAGGCGCCGGCACGACACCGGTGCCTGGCCCGGTGGTGTGAACGTGGATGTGTGATGTGTTCCGCGACGACGGCATCAGCAGATTCGTGGCAACTGCTCTCCGATCGGCAGGTCCACCACCCGCGTGCCGCCAAGTCCGGTACGCGCCACCACCATTCCGGGGTGCGCCTCCACAGCTTCGCCGATCACAGTGGCCTCGGCGCCCAGAGGGTGCGAGCGCATCGCTTCCAGGACCGGCTCCGCGTGCTCGCGCGGAACGAACGCCACGAGCTTGCCCTCGTTGGCGACATACATCGGGTCCAGCCCCAGGATGGCACAGGCGTTGGCCACGGGTGGAGGGACAGGAATGGTGCGCTCCTGGATGACGACTCCGGCGCCGGAGGCTGCCGCAATCTCGTTCAGGGCAGCCGCCAGGCCTCCGCGCGTGGGATCGCGCAGCACATGCAGGTCCGGGGTGACAGCGAGCATCGTCTCCACCAGGCCACCGAGCGCCGCGCAATCGCTTTCGATCTCCACACCGAACTCGAGGCCCTCACGGACGCTCATGATCGCGACGCCATGGACGCCGATCGCGCCGCTGACGATCACAACATCACCGGGGACGACGCGCTGCGGCCGCAGATCGACGCCCGTCGGGATGATGCCGATCCCCGCGGTGTTGATGAAGATCCCGTCACCGTGGCCGGCTTCGACCACCTTGGTGTCGCCCGTCACCACTTCGACCCCCGCGGTGCGCGCGGCCGAACCGAGCGCCTGCGACACGCGCGAGACCACCGAGAGCTCGACCCCCTCCTCCAGGATGAATCCGCAGGAGAGATAGGCGGCTTGGGCGCCGCTCATGGCAAGGTCGTTGACGGTGCCGTTGACAGCCAGGTCACCGATACTGCCGCCGGGGAAGAACAGCGGCCGCACCACGAAGGAATCCGTGGAGAAGGCCAGCCGGACTCCGCCGAGCGAGAGCGCCGCGGAATCGCCCAGCTGGCCGAGCACCTCTCCCCCGAAGGCCGGCGCGAAAATGTGCTGGACGAGCTCGGCGGAGAGCACGCCGCCACCGCCGTGGCCCATCACCACCCGGCTCTGGTCCCGCAGCGGGGCTGGGCAAGTCCACGCCGTGAGGTCCGGCAGCCCCGGCCCGGCGGCCTGCGGTGAGCCGTTCAACGGCGTATCGATCGAGAGCGCTTCTGTGGTCTCAGACAACGGGGCTCGCCTCCAGCGATGCGTTCGTGATGTCCAGCCGCCGGTAGAGGTAGTACGCGGCGCACGCGCCCTCACTGGAGACCATGGTGGCGCCGAGCGGGGTCCGCGGCGTGCACAGCGTGCCGAAGGCCTCGCATTCATGAGGCTTCAGCAGACCCTGCAGGACCTCGCCGCTGCGGCACTCCGCCGGCTCCCTGGTCTGGATGCCGGTGACCGAGAAGCGGTGCTCGGCGTCGTACTCCCGGTACCGCGAGGACAGCCGCCAGCCGCTGCCGGGGATCGTTCCGATGCCGCGCCAGGCGCGATCGGTGACCTCGAAGACATCCGCGAGCATCGCTTGAGCGGCGGCGTTTCCCTCGGGGCGCACGGCACGCGGATAGGCGTTGTCCACGGTGTGCTCACCGCGTTCCAGCTGCTGTACGGTCCTGCGCACCCCCTCCAGGATGTCCAGCGGTTCGAATCCGGTCACGACGATCGGGACACGGAACCGCTCGGCCAGCTCGGGATACTCCCCGACGCCCATCACGCTGCACACATGCCCGGCCGCGAGAAAGGCCTGCACCCGGCAGCTCGGGGACTGCATGATCGCCTCGATCGCGGGAGGCACCCTGACATGGGACACCAGCAAACTGAAGTTCTGGATGCCGAGCCTGCGCGCCTGATACACCGTCATGGCATTGGGCGGCGCAGTCGTCTCGAATCCGATACCGAAGAACACCACTTCCCGGTCCGGGTTCTGCTGAGCGATCTTCAGGGCGTCGAGCGGCGAGTAGACGACCCGTACATCGCCGCCTTCGCTACGGACCTGGAACAGGTCACGGCCGGTGCCGGGCACGCGGAGCATGTCACCGAAGGAGCAGAAGATCACCTCGGGGCGGGAGGCGATCTCCAGCGCCTTGTCGATGACTTCCAGCGGGGTGACGCACACGGGACAGCCGGGTCCGTGGATCAATTCCACCTGGTCAGGGAGCAACTGGTCGATGCCGTGCCGGATGATCGTGTGCGTCTGTCCCCCGCAGACCTCCATCAGTGCCCACGGTCTGGTCACGGTGGAATGGATGTCATCGAGGAGGCGGCGCGCCAGATCCGGGTCCTGGAACTCGTCGATGTACTTCACTACTTGGCCTCCTGAGGTGTGTCGATGCCGGCGGCGGGCAACGGGGATCCGTCGGCTTGCGCCACCGGCTCCCACGGATCGCCGAACTCCTCCTGGAGCAACCCGAGCGTGGCAAAGAGCTCGAGGGTCTTCTTGGCCGACTCCTCGTCCAGGCGCTGCAGGGCGAACCCCACATGCACGATGGCGTACTCGCCGACCTGGAGGTCCGGCAGATACTCCAGGCACACCTCCTTGACGACGCCGCCGAAGTCAACGCGGGCCATACGGGTGCCGTCGCGTTCCTCGATGTCCAGGACTCTCCCGGGTACCGCCAGGCACATGTCCTTCTCCTCGCTGTGGGTGTTTCGTCGCCCGGTCTCCCCGGGGCACGTCGTCAGTCGCCGCCTGCGCGCAGGGCCACGGCGGCATGTGCGGCCACCATCAGTTGACCCAACGCCAGTCCCCCGTCGTTCGGCGGGACTTGGTGGTGGCGCAGAACGGTGAAGCGGTCCTCGAGAAGCGTCCGTGCGCACGCCGAGGAGAGCAGAGTGTTGGCGAAGACACCGCCGGTCAGGGCTACGGTGTCCAGTCCGCGCTCGTCTCGCGCCATGACGCAGATCTTGTGTACGAGATCGGCGACGGCCCGGTGGAAGCGCGCGGCGACAAGGGCCGGAGGTGTGCCCGCCCGTACGTCGTCGACGACTGCTGCCAGAACGGGTGCAGGATCAGCGGCCACCGCAGCCCGGCCATCACCCGGAGGCTGCACGGCGAACGCGTAGCCGACGACGGCCTCGGCCGCCGCCGTGAGCGCGGCCGCCTCCAGCTCAATGGCTGCCTGGGCTTCGTATCCGGACCGATGGCAGACGCCCGCGAGCGAGGAGACGGCATCGAAGAGCCGCCCCATGCTGGACGTAGGCACACAGTTCAGGTTCCGCTCCAACTGGTGTTCCAGCACCCGGAGTTCGTCGGGAGGGCAGGCGGCAATGCAGGGCAGGTCCCGGGACCAGGCGATGCCGGCTGCGCGCAGATGTGCGAGTGCCATTCGGTACGGCCGACGCACCGCGGCGTCGCCGCCCGGCAGGGAGACATGAGCGACGTGTCCGAAGCGGCTGAACCCGTCGTAGTCCGCCAGCAAGAACTCCCCGCCCCACACCGCCCCGTCGTCACCGTAGCCAGTGCCGTCGAACGCGACCCCGATCACGGGGCGGCTCCCGTCCAGTCCGTGCTCCGCCATCGCGGCGGCGACGTGGGCGTGATGGTGCTGGACCCGCACGACCGGCCGGCCGGCCGCGTGCCGGTTGGCCCACTGTCCGGAGCGATAGCCGGGATGCCGGTCGGCCGCCAACAGCTCGGGGTTCACCCCGGTGATCGACTCCAACTGCGTTTCGGCGCGCTCGAACGCCTGCTGTGTGGCGAGGTCGTCCATGTCCCCGATATGGGCCGACAGCCAGGCCCTGTGCCCTTCCGCGAGACAGAACGCGTTCTTGAGGTCGCCCCCGACAGCGAGGGCCGCCGGTACGGGTAGGGGCAGCACGACGGGCAATGGGGCGTAGCCACGAGCGCGGCGGATCATCAGCGGCTCCCCGTCGCACACCCGCACCACGGAGTCGTCGCACGGCACGTGGATCCCGCGGTCGTGCGCGAGCCAGGCGTCTGCCAGGTGCGCCAGGCGGGTCAGTGCGTCGGTGTCTTCGGTGACGATCGGCTCCCCCGCCACGTTCCCGCTGGTCATCACGAGCAGGCGCGGCCCGTCGGCATCGCCGGGCAGGCCGAGAAGCAGATGGTGCAGAGGTGTGTAGGCAAGCATCACGCCAAGATCGGGACTGCCGGGGGCGACCTCCTCCGAGGGATTCGGCAGTCCCGGCGGCACAGCGTCAGGCCGACGGCGCAGCAGGACGATGGGCCTGACGCCGCCCGTCAGCAGGCTTCGCTCCTGGGGGCCCAGGTGCACAAGGTGCTCGATGTCGGCGATGCTCCTGGCCATCAGAGCGAACGGTTTGTTCCCCCGGGCCTTGCGGTGGCGCAACGTGGCCACGGCCCGGGAGTTGGAGGCGTCGCAAGCGAGGTGGTAGCCGCCGAGGCCCTTCACGGCGAGGATCGCGCCTTGGGACAGGAGCCTGCGGGCCTCGGCGATGGGGTCCTCGGCGGATACGGGCCGAGGCGAATCTTCCGTATTCGCTTGCGCCACGAGCAGACGCAGGCGTGGGCCGCAGGCGTGGCAGGCGACCGGCTGCGCATGGAAGCGGCGGTCGGCCGGATCGGCGTACTCCCGGGCGCAGTCGGCGCACATCGGGAAGTCGGCCATGGTCGTGTGGTCCCGGTCGTACGGAAGACCGCGGACGATCGTGAAGCGGGGGCCGCAGTGCGTGCAGGTGATGAAGGGGTGGCGGTGACGCCGGTCGGCCGGATCGGCCAGTTCCGCGAGGCAGGCGGCGCAGGTCGCCATGTCCGGCGACACCAGGGTGCGCGCGGTTCCGCACGTGGTGGATGCGGCGATGGTGAACCCGTCACCCCCGGTGGTGGGGACCTCCTGATGGTCGACGGACTCCACCCGCGCGAGAGGCGGCGCGTCCGCGGAGATGCGGGCACAGAAGAGAGCGACGTCAGCGGGTGGCCCTTCGACTTCCGCGACAACGCCCTCACCGGTGTTGGTCACATGGCCGACCAGGTCGAGCCCGGTGGCGAGTGTGTACAGGAACGGCCGGAACCCGACGCCTTGAACCACGCCCCGGACAGTGACCCGCCTGCGCTGCACCGCCTCCTCCGCGACGGCGGCGGCCGACTGCGGACCGCTCACGAGCCGGACTGCGCCATGGCGCCGGAGGCCGCCGTATGGGTATGCGTACCGTGTTCGTGCTGATGGAGATGCTCCTGACGGGCCATGACGGGCGCGTGGACCGGCCCGCCGTCCGCCGCCGCCGTCGCCCGGTCCAGCAACGCGCCGACGCCGTCGCCCCGACGCGCGGACGTCAGCAGCACTTCCACCCCCGGGTTGACCTGCGCGACGTTCGCCCGAAACGCCGCCTCGTCGAACTCGACCGCCTCTGCGATGTCGGTCTTGGTCACCACCACCAGGTGCGCCAGACCGAAGGCGGTGGGGTACTTCAGCGGCTTGTCCTCCCCCTCCGTCACGGAGGCGAGCACGACCCGCAAGGACTCACCGAGGTCGTACGAGGCCGGACAGACCAGGTTGCCGACGTTCTCCACGAACAGCAGCCGGGTGTCCTCGGACAGCCATCCGTCCAGGTGCCGGCTCAGCATCCCGGCCTCCAGATGGCACAGACCGTCGGTCAGCACCTGCTTGACCGGGACTCCTGAACGAGCCAGGCGCACAGCGTCGTTCTCGGTGGCGAGGTCGGCGGTCAGGGCCGCGACCCGTACGCCCCGCTCCCGTGCCAGCAGCAGCTCGCCCTCCAGCAGAGCGGTCTTCCCACTGCCGGGGCTGGACAGCAGATTGACGATCGTGGTGCCGCGGGCGGCAAGTTCGGCGCGCAGCGTGTGCGCGGTCGCATCGTTCTTGGCGAGGACCGCCTGTTGGAGATCGACCACACGGCACATGCTTCAGCACTCCTCGAAAATGGGTTCACGGGCCCGTTCGTGCTCCTGGCCGTCCTCCCAGTGCACGCTGACGATCTGCAGTTCGCGGCCCGAGAGCAGCTCGGCGGTCGCCTCTCCGCACACCGGACAGCACAGCTGCGGCGGCATTCCGACCGCCCATTCATCCGCGCACGGTTCGCAGCGGGCACGACCCGGCACGGAGTCCGCGACCAGCTCGGCACCTTCCAGAACGGTCCCGGCACAGGCCAGTTCGAAGCAGAAGGAGAGAGCGTCGGGGACCACTCCGGCCAACTCGCCGACCTGGAGGCGTACGGACGTCACCGCGGTGACGCCGCCTGCTTCGGCCGCCGCCTGCTCCACCTGGCCGACGACAGCCAACGCGATGGACATCTCGTGCATCGCTCTCCGTCCTGGCACTGGCCGACCGCCGTCGAACGCTCTGGGCCCGGTGGGCGTCGCCCGCCCGCGCAAGCTGAGCGCTGGGGCCGTTCGGCACCATTACAGGCCGGGACCCGGCGGCGGGGAGCCCGGCACGCCGACGCCACCCGGCCGCGTACACCGTTCGGGGCAGCGGCGGAAGCCGTACCGGTCTCGGGGTGCACGTCGCCACAGCACAGCCCGGCCGGGAGGGTGGCTCCAATTACCACCTAAACGGACAGAACATACCCATAGGGCATTAATGCATGCATAGGTTGAATGTAGGGATTGAATACGCACTCCGGGAGCGCGGTTCCGCTTCGAAGTGTCCGGAATGGGCGTTTGCTCGACATTGCTCCCGACATCCATTTTGCGGGAAATCACGCGACTTGTCGTGCATTTTCGCGGCGCCGTGGGGCAGACCGTCCCGCATCGACGCTCGTGATATGGGTCACGTCCGTGACGCTGCGCGAAGGGCGCCGGCCTGGCTCAGTCCCGTGCCCCAAAAGGAAAGTTGAGTTCCCCGCCCTCGGTGGATCACGGGATTTTCCGCGGCAGAATCCGCCGCGTGGATTGCAGTGGTGAATTCAGGGCTTGTTCCATCCAGCCCTTTTCGCTTACGGTCACCGCAATCCGGACGGAACGCCGAATCCTGCCGCCGTCCGGCAAAACCCACCCACTTACGTACGGCAGGAGCGGGGGACCCAGGTAAGCCGCCGATCCGGAATCCGGAACGGCTCGGGGTGAAGTCGCATTCCTACTGCGGCCGGGCATCTCCAGCCCGAACCCGACAGCTGACCTCGCAGGCGACGGAGAGGAACTCGCCATGCCCGCAAAGGGTAAGCATCGCCGTCCCAAGTCCAGCCCGATCACTCGGGGTTTCGTCGCTGCGGGTGCGGGAGGTGCCGCACTCGTCCTGCCGGTGATCGGCGCGACCACTGCCGGCGCGGCGCAGCCGACGGCGCATCCCTTCACAGCTGAAAAGGCTGTGGCGCCGACCGTCGCGAGCACCACGCCCGTAGCCGCGAAGAAGGCCCTGCCCACCACCTATTCCGTCGTTGTGGGCGACTCCCTTTCCAAGATCGCACGGGCGCACTCCCTGAGCGGCGGCTGGATGCAGCTGTACAAGGACAACCGGCGGGCAATCGGTAGCAACCCTTCGCTGATTCACGCGGGTCTCAAGCTGTCGGTCGGCAAAAAGGCCAAGGTGACCCCCAACACGTCTGCTCCGGACGAGCGGGCCAGCCGCTCCGCGCAGAGGAGCACGCTGGCCACCAATGGCGCCGCCACCACCGCGAAGCCCGCGACCTATTCGAACAACCTCGACGGCTGGATCAGGGAGTCGCTCGACGTCATGGCCAAGCACGGCATCCCCGGCTCGTACAACGGCATCCACCGGAACATCATGCGCGAGTCCTCGGGCAACCCGCTGGCCATCAACAACTGGGACTCCAACGCCGTGAAGGGAACCCCGTCCAAGGGGCTCCTCCAGGTCATCGACCCGACGTTCCGTGCCTATCACGTGCCCGGCACGTCGATGAACAGCTACGACCCGGTCGCCAACATCACCGCCGCGTGCAACTACGCCGCCGCCAAGTACGGCTCGATCGACAATGTGAACGGCGCCTACTGACGCCCGGTCACCTCAGTCGCGTCACATCCTGCGGATGCGCAGATAGCGCATGAGGTCCGGCAGGGCCAGCCGGACGACGGCGGCCAGCGCAGTCGCGGCAGTAGCGGCGGCCGCGCCACCGATGATCGTCTTCTTCATGCTCTTCTCCTCACTTCGCAGCCTCGCCGACCGCAGCCGGTGGCGCGGACGGTTCCTGCTCGCCGTCCCGCAGCAAGCCCATGATCAGCCGTACGGCCTCCGGCACCGCGGCGGCCACGGCCGGACTGAGACCGATGCCTTCCTCCACACCGGCGGGTTCGCATCCCACTACCAGGATGCGCCGCGGCGGCCGCGCGCCGGTGCCGGCGCAGAGGGTCTCCAGGAGAGCCAGGACCGCGTCGGGGGACATCCGGTGACCGTCCAGCAGCGCGTTCCGGGGCTCGATGCCGCCCGCGCCGTCGGCTTCGATCAGATACACCGTGCCGGGTTCGCCGCCGCGCGCCGTGGCATCGACCAGGACGAGCGTGTCGTAGCCGTCGAGAAGCTGATACGCCAGGTGTACGCCCCGTACGCCGATGTCCACGACCTCGGCGTGCTCCGGCAGCTGTTCCGCGGCCAGCCTGCGCACGGTCTCGACGCCGAAGCCGTCGTCGCCGAGGAAGATGTTTCCGACCCCGGCGACCAGAATCCGGTCGTTGTTCCGCTCAGGACGTGTCATGCGTCCTCCAGGGGGGCGACCTCGTCGGGCTGGAAGTACAGGAAGCGGCCCTGCTCGCGGCGGATGTCGGCTCCTGGATCGCCCTCGACGGTCACTGCCAGATGCACTGCCCCGTCCACGTCGTGCAGCACCGCCTCGACCCTGGCGCTGCGGCCGTGCAGGAACAGGTCCTGTGCGTCGGTGCGCCGCAGGCCCGGGCGCAGCAGCACGCGGCTCCCGGCCCCCAGCGACCGGCCGTCCACGACGACCCGGTCGCGGGCCGGGTCGAAGCCGGAGTCGCTCGCCGGGTCCCACCACGGGGTGCCCGGCGCCTCCACGCCGTATTCGTCGGTAAACCCGCGACAGGCGGGCGGCGGGGGGGCGTCCGACGCGTCGGGGCCGGTCACCTCCCGTAGCGCACGCACCGCACCGTGCAGGCGCTCAAGGACTTCAGGGGGCATCGAGTCGGCCAGGTCGATCACCGCGCCGGCCCGCTCGTCGGTGCCACGAGCCTCTCGCTTCTCCTCATCGGTGAGGGCTGCGGTGCGCAGCGCGAGGATCTCGTCGATCTCGGTGGCGTCGTAGAGAGCCCCTGGGCTCTCCGGGGCGATGGCGGGGTGGTCCTCCAGGATGATCGGGGAAGACAGCACCAGGTCCGCGCGGCCGGGTTCGCCGGCGAGGACCGGCCAGGTGTGCAGGTTGCGGCAGGACGCGATCGCGCCCTTGGCCCACTCGGGCGGATCCGTCATCGACAGGAACGACCCGGCGCTGAGGCCCATCAGCAGATGCGCGGCGACCAGCGAGCGCGGCAGCGCCGCGTCACGGTCGGCCGTGCCGTCCGGCGGGCTCCAGCTGCTGGTGTTCTCCACGACAGCGGTCAGACGCATCACCCGGTAGGGACCGTCGAGGTCACGTGCGGACAGCCGCACGGCGCCACTGATCTCCTCGCATCGGCGAATCAGCCGGCCCACCGTCCGGCCGGTCGCGTCCAGGACGGGCTCGGTCTCTTCGCGGGCAGGGCGGGTGAAGGGAACGGTGACACCGTCTCCTGCCAGCTCCTCCACGTCTGCGAGCACCTCGACACGCTCCTCGACGCCCTCGTCCCAGGGCACCAGGACGCGGTCCTCGAGGTGGAGTTCGCGCACCGTCTCGAACCCGCCGTCCTGCCGGGCCTGTTGCACGGTCCTGCGCCGGGCGTGCAGGAAGCGCACCTCGACCGCCAGCGTCGCGCCCGCCTTCGGTTCCATCAGACATTCGGTGTGCTGGAAGTCGTGCTCCTGGCACTCGGAGCCCCAGGCGGGCGGCACGAGCACTCCGAACTGCCAGCGCAGCCGGTTCTTGGCCGCCGAAGCACGGTACGGGTAGAGCACATAGCCCTCGAAGAGGACCGCGTCGGCCACCTGTCGGGCGACGGCGAACCGGGCTTCCGTCGCCGGTGCGAAGGCAGTTGTCGTCAACGTGCCGTCCTTCCGGTAGCGCGTGGCAGCAGCGCTCGGTCCAGGGCGTGGACCGGCTGGGGGTCCGGCGTGCCGGCCTCGGCCAGCAGGGCCCGGACGGCCGCCTCCCAGGAGGGATGTGCCCGCCGCGAACGGAAGGCGAGCAGCGCGTCCATGGTGTCGCGCGGCAGCCGGATCCAGCCGCAGCCGGGGAAGTGCTGCTCGACCATCTCCTGCCACACCTTTACCGGCATCCGGAAGGCCGCCTCCCGGTCCCACGGCACGGGTTCGACGCGGAAGCCGCCTGCTCCGGTGAATGCCGTTCCGGAGAACAGCATGAGCAGCGGCACCTCGCCCGCCTCGAGGGCGTTGAAATACCGGGTGGCGGCGACGTCCATGTCGTACGTGCAGGGGACGGCGAGGTCGGTTTCCGTCTCTCCCGTGAAGCTGGGAACCATGTGCGAGACCTGGGCGAACTGAACCGGCTGAAGCGTGCTGCCCCAGCGTGAGCGCTCTCCGAAGAGGTCGGCCAGCCCATCGGCCTCCGCGGGAGCGTAGCCGCGCCGCGCGGGTTCGATACGGATCTGGCAGCGCAGGGCCAGGGCGTGCACGCGGGCGTTGTCGGACGCGGTGATGCGCAGCCTGAAGACGAGTGTCGGACCGGCGGCGTACCGGTCGGCCCGTACGCCCGTACACGTGAAGGCGAACTCCGTCATGGCCGGTCCGCCCCCTGCACCACTTGGGCGCGGCCGCCGACATGGGCGAAGAAGGCCTCCAGATCGGCCCGGGCCTCGGCTCCGCCGTCAAAGCCCTGCCACAACAGGCGCATGCGGCCCACCAGTTCGTAACAGATGTCGATCGGGACGAGGTAGCACTCGGCCCGGCCTTCCACCCGGCGCAACAGGAGCGCCTCCACATCGGGTTCGAGGAGCGCGGCCAGTCGACTGCCGCCCAGCACGGTCTGCCATGCCGACGGGTCGAGTTCACTCTCGGTCGCGCCGGCGGGACTCGGGTAGAGCGCGACCAGGCGGTCGAGCGCCGCGTTACGGAAGAAGAAGGCGACGCCGACCGGGATCTGCAGAACTTCCCACGCGCTGTCGTCCAGGCGGTGGTCCGGGTCGGCCAGATAGCGGTCCGGCACCGCCCGGAAGCGGCCGCCCGCGGCACCGGGCCGCTCGAACAGGAGGGAACACGGGACGCAGGCGCAGGCAAGTGCGCGTTTCTCCGTGTCCACCAGGTGGCGGTGGCTGTTGTCGGCCACCGCCACTCCGCACAGTTCGCAGCGCTCCTGCCGGGGTGGCCGCTCGGTCAGAAACCGTCGCAGGCCGCGCAGTTCACCGGCAGGCCCAGGAGGCTGTGGCCGGAGCTGGGGCGCGCTCACCGCGTCTTCGCCACGGCCGGTCCGGGCGCCGTACGGGACGTGGGAGCCTTCCCGATCTGGAGCAGCGCCGGCTCCCGGGCGGTGGCGCCCGCCTCCACTTCCACAGCCGTCACCTCAGGCGCGAAGCAGGTGAGGGCGTCCTCGACCGCCTGCTGTGCCGACGCAGCTGTGCCGGCGCAGCCGCAGCCCGCACCACCGGCAGACCGCAGGCGCAGCGTTGCGGAGGAGTCGTCGAAGCCCGCTACCTCCCAGGCATGGTCACCGGCCGCGTCCAGAGCACGAGCGATGCGCGTGGCGGTGTCCTCGGGGTGCAGGTCGTGCAGGACCAGCAGGCTCGAGACCAGTTCGTCTCCGAGCAGGCCGGCCAGGGGGCTGCCCGGGGATTTGCCGGCGGCGGGGGCATCGAGCAGCCGGACGATCCGGGCCAGACCGGCGCCGTAGAAGTCCATCAGGACCCTGACCAGCTCCTCGGCCCCGGCACACGCCGATTCGTCGCCGGTGGCGGCCAGTCGGTCGAGGACTTCTTCCACGCGCCGTCCTGCCTGCTCCGCGTTCATGACCCGGTGGGCAGCATCGGCCGGCGGGGCGGCGGTGGGGGCTGCCGCGCTCATCCGGAAAGGCCGCTCAGGCCGGTGGGTACGTGCATCGACTTCACGGTCTTTCCGCCGCCGACGTACATGTGAACGCCGCAGGGCAGGCAGGGGTCGAAGCTGCGCACCGCGCGCATGATGTCGATGCCCTTGAAGTTCTCCGGGGAGTTCTCCTCGAAGATCGGCGTGTTCTGCACGGCGTCCTCGTACGGGCCGGGCGTGCCGTAGGAGTCGCGCGTGCTGGCGTTCCACGGAGTCGGCGGGTACGGGTGGTAGTTGGCGATCTTCCCGTCCCGGATGACCATGTGGTGGGAGAGGACACCGCGTACGGCCTCGGTGAAGCCGCAGCCGATGGACTGGTCCGGCACCTCGAACTTCTCCCAGGTCTGGGTGCGGCCGGCACGCACTTCGTTCAGCCCCTTCTCGGCGCAGTGCAGGGCGATGGCCGCGGCGTAGGCCTGGAAGTAGGTGCGGGCACGGTTTCGTTCCAGCGCGTTGCTCCAGCGCGGGATCTTCCACTCGAAGGTGGTCTCGGGCTTGGTCATCGTGCGCGGCAGGTTGATGACGACGCTGTTGCCGGTGGCCTTGACATAGCCGACGTCGACGAGCCCGGACAGCGCCGTGGACCACAGGCGGGCGAGGGGGCCCCCGCCGGTGTCCAGCGGCAGGTAGTCCTTGCCGTCGAACCAGCGGGGGGACATCACCCAGCTGTACTTGTCGTTGAAGTCCCGCTTCTGAGGGGCCGGGATGGTGTGCTGGTTCCACGGGTGGCGCGGGTCGACGGGGTTGCCGAGCGGGTCGTGGGTGACGAACTGCTCCTGGCCCTGCCAGTCGTCGTAGTACGAGCTGCCCAGCAGGATGCGGATGCCGAGGTTGATCTCGGTGAGGTCGTTGGTGACGAGCTTGCCGTCGACGATGACGCCGGGGGTGACGAACATCTTCCGTCCCCAGTCGGTCATATTGGCGTAGGTGAAGTCGCAGTACTCGGGGTCGTTGAGGGCGCCCCAGCAGCCGAGCAGCACCCGTCGGCGGCCGACTTCCTCGTACCCGGGCAGAGCCTCGTAGAAGAAGTCGAACAGGTCGTCGTGCAGGGGGACGACTCGCTTCATGAACTCCACGTAGCGCATGAGGCGGCTGAGATAGTCCGTGAAGAGCTGAACGGAGGCAATCGTGCCGACTCCACCGGGGTAGAGCGTGGAGGGGTGCACATGGCGGCCCTCCATGAGGCAGAACATCTCCCGGGTGTAGCGGCTCACCTGGAGGGCTTCCCGGTAGAACTCGCCTTCGATGGGGTTGAGTGACCGCATGATGTCGGCGATGGTGCGGTAGCCGTGGTCCCCGGCGTGCGGCGCCTCGGTGCGCTCGGCGAGCTCGAGGACGCCGGGGTTGGTCTCGCGGACCATCTTTTCGCAGTAGTCGACCCCGACCAGGTTCTCCTGGAAGATGTTGTGGTCGAACATGTACTCGGCGGACTCGCCGAGGTTGATGATCCACTCAGCAAGGTGCGGAGGCTTCACCCCGTAGGCCATGTTCTGCGTGTACACCGAACACGTGGCGTGATTGTCGCCGCAGATCCCGCAGATACGGCTGGTGATGAAGTGCGCGTCCCGGGGGTCCTTGCCGCGCATGAAGACGCTGTAGCCACGGAAGACCGACGAGGTGCTGTAGCACTCCGCGACCCGCTTCTGCTTGAAGTCGATCTTTGTGTGGATGCCGAGGCTGCCCACGATCCGGGTGATCGGATCCCAGGCCATTTCCACCAGGCCACTGCCGTCGCCGGCCGCCTTCGTCGTCGGTGCCATCGTGAGTGCCGTGCCCTTCTTCAAGCTGGAGGTGGGTCGCGCGGTGAGGCGTGAGCAGGTACTTCGGTTCAGCGGGGGTTCACCAGGGCGGCCGGTAGCCGGTGGTCAGCTGCTGTCCCGTGTGGCGCCACTTCGGCTCCTTGTCCACGGTCCTGGCCGTGATGGTCCGCAGCTTGCGGATCACCGCGCCGTACGCTCCGCTGGCGGTGCTGGACACCTTCGCGCCGGGCGGTTCGTCCATGAACGGCATGAACTTGTCCGGGAACCCCGGCATGGTGCAGGCGATGCAGATGCCTCCGACGTTCGGACAGCCGCCGATTCCGTTCATCCAGCCCCGCTTGGGCACGTTGCACTTGACGACCGGGCCCCAGCAGCCGAGCTTGACGAGGCACTTGGGCGAGTCGTAGGTGTCGGCGAACTGTCCCTGTTCGTAGTAGCCCGCGCGATCGCACCCCTCGTGCACGGTGGCGCCGAACAACCACGTCGGTCGGAGCTTGTCGTCCAGCGGGATCATCGGAGCGGCGCCCGCAGCCTGGTAGAGCAGGTAGGTCAGGGTCTCCGAGAAGTTGTCGGGCTGGATCGGACAGCCGGGCACGCACACGATCGGGATGCCGGCCTTGGACGTCCAGTCCCAGCCCAGGTAGTCCGGCACACCCATCGCACCGGTCGGGTTGCCCGCCATGGCGTGGATTCCGCCATAGGTGGCACACGTTCCGATCGCGACAACAGCCAGCGCCTTGGGCGCGAGTCGGTCGATCCATTCACTGGTGGTGATCGGCTGGCCGGTTTCGGGATCGTCGCCGAAGCCGCACCAGTAGCCTTCCTGCTTGATCGACTCGTTGGGGACGGACCCCTCGATCACCAGGACGAAGGGGTCGATCTCACCGCGCTCGCCCTTGAAGAACCATTCGATGAACGTGTCCGCGCCCCCGACCGGCCCACATTCGAAGTCGATCAGGGGCCAGTGCACAGCGATCTTGGGCAGGCCGGGCAGCACGCCGAGCACGATCTCCTCGATACTCGGCTGCATCGCCGCCGTCAGGGCTACCGAGTCACCGTCGCAGCTCAGCCCGGCATTGATCCAGAGGATATGGATCGGGGGCGCGTCGTCGGCGGGTGCCCCGGCGGCGTCCGCGTCCTGGGCCGCGGTCGACGTGGCTGCATTCATCAGCGTGCCTCCTTGGGGAGGTATGTCATGAAATTCGGCATTTTGACCTCAGCCTTCTTGTTAACAGACATCCGGTGCTGAAGCCGAGTTTTCGGCGTCCGGTCCGGTGACACGGACCTGGGACCGGAGCTGATCCGTCACGCGTGCTGCGGACACCGGAACCTCCAGATGCGGCGGTGTTCGCAGCGGCTTCTCCTTGCGGACGAACGCGCGGCGCAAAGCGTGGTAGGGGGCGGCCGGGTCGGAGAAAGTCCGCTGCATATGGGCCAGCTCCTCCTCCCGGAAGGCGGCGAGCGGCTTGAGACTCTCCTGGCGGTCCCGCTCGGCCTTCTTCGCAGCGATCCGCGGCTGCACCGCGGGGAGGGAAGCGAGGTGCCCGGCGAGCCGGGCGACCTCTGCGGTGAAGTCCTGCGGGGTGCACTCGACCAGTCGCTCGACGAGGCCCAGTCGCTGCGCGGCCGGCCCGCTCACAGGCAGGGCCTGACGCATCAGACGCCCTGCCACCGCCGAACCGACTCGGCGAGGCAGCGTGTACGTCCAGTACTCCGAGCCGTACAGGCCCATCAGCCGGTAGTGCGGATTCAGCACGGTGCCCGATCTGCACCACACCTCGTCCGCTGCCAGTGCGAGCATCACCCCGCCCGCGGCGGCATGTCCGCCGACGGCAGCGACCACCAGCCGGTCCGTGGTCATCAGGACGGCCTCGACCAGGTCGTCGATGGCGTTGATGTTGGCCCAGGACTCCGCACCGGGGTCTTCGGCCGCCTCGATGACGTTGAGATGGATGCCGTTGGAGAAGACCCGGCTGCCGCCGAGCACCAGCACTGACGTGGGACGCGAGCAGGCCTCCTGATAGGCCGCCAGCAGACGACGGCACTGGGTGGTGCTCATCGCGCCGCCGGCGAACGAGAACGAGAGGAAGCCGACGTTGCGCTCCTCCCGGTAGCTGATGTCGGTCCAGGTAGGGCGATGCGCGTCCAGACGCAAGGGCGCGGGGCTCTCCGGCAAGGAGGGCAGCCGGCCGGCAAGCGCCTCAACGGCAGGCAGCTTGAACGTGGGGGGCTGCCCGGGCCCGCGCCGGGCCCGCAGCTCGGGAATCCACACGGCGCCGTCCGTCGTCGCACGGCAGACAGCTCCGGCTCGTGTGGCCAGAAGTTCGCCTGGATGCCCGCACAGCTCGTCCTCGGGGTGGCCCCCGTGCAAGTACCACTCGCCGCCCAGCAGTTCGTCGAGCACTCCGGGCTGCGAGTCCGCGGCCCGCAGCTTGCGGACGATCGTTTCGGTGGACTCCGACGCCCAGTCGATCCGCCGGACGCTCTGATCGAGATACGGCCGGGCTCGGCCGGTTCCTCCACTGGCTTGGCCGGTCTGCGCGCGAGGGGCGTACATCCCGGTGGCGAACCGTTCCACCGCCAGCATCACAGCGGTCACCGCCGCGTCGGACACCTCGCCGCGGTACAGGTCGCTCTTGGCCACCGGCGGCATCGGGCAGGCGGCAGCGGCCCACACGTCACCCGCGTCCATCTCCGCGTTGGCCTGCAGGACAGTCACACCCCAGTCGCCGACGTCCTCGTGCATCGCCCAGTCGAGGGACGAAGGCCCGCGGTCCCCGACGGGGCCGGGGTGGACGACGAGACACGTGTACGCGGACCACACCTCGCGTGGGATCGCCGTCTTCAGTATCGGCGCGACGACGAGCTGCGGCTCATGACGGCGTACGGCATCCGCCAAGGACTCTCCGTGCAGGGCGAGTTCCACCGACACGGTGTGACCGTGATCCCTCAGTTCGGCGTGGAGTCGCTGTGTGAGGCTGTTGAACGCAGTGGCGACGAGCAGGATGTGCATGACAGGCCTCCCAGCGGTCACGTCTACCGGCAGCGTCTCCCCGGCCGCCTGTGATCGTCGAACAAACGGAACCGGCCATGGCGACGCCGAGCCACGGGGTCACCCAAAAGCGGACATGGCGACGGCCACCTGGCGGTTCGGGCCTTCTCGGCCTTCCCCCATGAAAGGCGCGCGCCGACACCGGTTGTGGCAGGCCTGCATGTCCTCGCGTGGTCGGGTAGGCAAGTCGTATGACTCTTCAGCATCCCGCCGATCGCGGTGGCGACAAGCGCACATGGTTCGCCCGGTTGGCGGAGCACGCCTCGAATTTCACCAGCTCGCCGGCCTTTTTCGGAGTGTGCTTGGCCTTGGTGGCCCTCGTCGTCACTGCCCATGCCATGAAACTTCCGGACGAGTGGCTGCTGCTCGCCGGAGAATCGATGACCGCCGTCACTCTGCTGCTTCTGGCCCTGCTCAAGAACTCGGAACGGAGAGCCGAGCACGCGATCCAGCGCAAGCTCGACGCCATCGCTGCCGCGCTGCTGGAGATGCAGGAGAAGAAGCCCGGCCAGGCACTCGAAAACCTCAGGAACGCCATTCGTATGGAAGAGGAGACCTGAGGGACGGACTGGGTACGCCTGCGGCCGGCGACGCCGACGTGAGCCTTCCCTGCACAACGGGCCATCGCCGAAGAGGGGCAGGCGCATCACGTGTCTCCGCCTGCCACCTCACCCGATCCAGTTGTTGTCCCGGCATCCGCAGCGGTGTGACCTCACGGCCGGTGGCCGCCGGGGATGTCGCCCGGCGAGCACCACCGCCCGGTGCTCGCCGAACGCCTCATTCCCGATACGCAACAGGCACGCTGACTGCCGGTCAGGACTCCTCGAAGTAAGCGTCCAGGACAGCGTCGAGTTCCGCCGCCCACTCCTTGAGAAGGCTCCTGGCCGGGGCCTCGACCTCGGCGTCGAACCAACGGCGCGTCGTCAAGTGGACCGTGACGGTGAATCGGCGCCCAAATCGGGCGGACTTCACCTCGACGGCGCCGATCTCGTCCCACCGGAACTCGGCTTCCTCATCGTCAAGCCGGAACCGGACCCCGTCGCGGTCCGCCCTGACCGAACCGCGGCGGTCTCTGACCTCGAAGACGGGGCCGCTCACTTCCTCCCCCGTCTCGCTGACGGCACCCTCCTCGTCGGGGGCGGGTACCTCCTCACGGACGGCCTCGTCAGACCTTCGCTCCTCGGTCTGGTCCGGGACTGGCTCTTCTGCCTCCTCCACCTCTCCCGTCCCGGCAGAGCGGGGGGCCGTGAGGCCAGGGATGTACGCCGGGTCTGTTCCGACGGCGTACTCGAGCGGAATGTTTGGATCTACGCGCTGCTCCACGACGGGCAGTATGGCCGATGAACCTGTGGGCAACCAGTGAACCCTGAGACGAGGGGGCACTACTGGCTTCGGCCATGACCGAAACGGCGGCCTTCGGTTCGCGGTACAACTCTCATGACCGGTGCCGGCCGGCCGGAGCACCATCGACTTCGATGATCTCCAGCCGACCGGGCGGATACCGCTGCAGCCATTCGCGCTCACGTGCGTCGAACTGCCGGCAGAGCAGGAACTCCCGCTCGCGCCCCGGCCACGCATGCAGCCGAGGCCACGGCCTTTCCGGACGGCAAGCAAGCAGCTCCGTCAGACGTACTCCGATGCGGCGTCCAGCAGCCAGTCCGCCAGGTAGCCGGCGAAGGACGAACGGACCAGCAACCAGAAACCGGCCCGGGGTTCGTCCCGTGCGACCAGCACTACCTGCGCGCGGGCCAAGGTGGTCTGGGCGCAGCGTCCGGGGCCGAAAGCACGTGGGTGCAGGTCCAGCGGGCAGCCGTGGGCCAGCAGATCGCGGGCGCGGGGGCCCGTGACGAGCAGGGTGGTGCGCTGGGCCGAGACATCGGTGACCGATGCCGGTTCGTCGCCGGCAGCCGCCCTGATCTGGTCCTCCAGGCCCGACTGGCTGCCGGGCGGCCCGACGACAAGCCATTCGTCGGGGCCGAGCCAGATGGCGGCGCGGCCACCGGCGTGTACGACGGTGTCGGGTTCGATGGGCAGTTGGAGACCCAGAGCAAGCCCGACGGCGTCAGCAGCCTGGCCCTTGGGGTCGAGCCGGACGTTGACCTGGGCCAGGAAGGGCAGTTCGGCCAGGCGGACGGCTCCTCCGGAGGCGCGGGTGGCCGCGGTGAGGCGCCCGGCGGCATGCGCCAAGGGGCTGTGGCGGGTTGCGGTGTCAGCCATCGCGGCGGGCTCCCTCGGGGTCGTAGAGGACGGGGCTCGCGACGGTCACCGGGATCAGACGGTCGCCCACGGGCGCGTACAACCGCTCGCCGATGCGCTCCCGGCCTCCCTTGATCAGGGCGAGTGCGAAGGTCCGGCCGAGCGCCGCGCTGTGGTAGCTGGAGGTGACATGGCCGAGCATCCGCACCGGCGGCTCGGGAAGCACGCTGTCGGCGACCAGCTGGGTGCCCTCGGGGAGGAAGGAGTCCGGGTCCTCGGGGAGCAGGCCGACGAGGTGCTTGCGGTCGCCACGTACGGTGTCGGCGCGTGCGTGGGAGCGCTTGCCGACAAAATCGGGCTTCTTCTTGGACACCGCCCAGCTCATGCCGAGGTCCTGCGGGGTGACCGTGCCGTCGGTGTCCTGGCCGATGATCGGATAGCCCTTCTCGGCGCGCAGCACGTGCATGGTCTCGGTGCCGTACGGGGTGATGCCGAACGGGCTCCCGGCCGCGTACAGCGCTTCCCACAGCGCGCGGGCGTCCCACGGCGACACGTTGATCTCGTAGGCCAGTTCGCCGGAGAAGCTGATGCGGCAGATGCGGGCCGGGACTTCGGCGACGGTCGTGTCGCGCCACGCCATGAAGGGGAAGTCGTCGTTCGCGACGGCCAGTTCGGGGGCGAGGCCGGCCAGCAGCTCGCGGGAGCGGGGGCCGACGAGGGCGACGGTGGCCCACTGCTCGGTGACGGAGGTGCAGTGGACGCGTAGTTCGGGCCACTCGGTCTGCAGCCATTCCTCCATCCAGTCCAGGACGGCGGCCGCATTGCCCGTCGTGGTGGTGACAAGGAAACGATCCGCGGCGAGGCGGATGACGGTGCCGTCGTCGAAGACCATGCCGTCGACGCGGCACATGACGCCGTAGCGGATCATGCCGACTTTGAGGGTGCTCATCATGTTGGTGTAGAGCCGGTCGAGAAGAACGGCGGCGTCCGGCCCCTGCACGTCGATCTTGCCGAGGGTGGAGGCGTCCATGAAGGCGACGCCCTCGCGGGCAGCGCGGCACTCACGGAGCACGGCGGCCTTCATGTCCTCGCCGTCCTGGGGGTAGTACCAGGGCCGCTTCCACTGACCGACGTTCTCGAAGAGGGCACCATGCTCGACGTGCCAGTCGTGCAGGGCGGTCACGCGCACAGGGTCATGGAGCGCGCCGCGGTCGCGGCCCGCGAGGGTGGCGAAGGAGACGGGGGTGTAGGGAGGGCGGAACGTCGTCGTGCCGAGGGCCGATATGTCCACGCCCAGGAGCTGGGCGACGGTGCCGCTGGCGAGGACGCCGGACGTCTTGCCCTGGTCGTTGGCGGTACCGGCGGTGGTGTAGCGCTTGGTGTGCTCGACGGAGCGCATACCGGCGCCCGTCGCGCGGGCCAGGTCGTCGACGGTGACATCACGCTGAAGGTCGACGAAGCGTGGCGCGCCGACGGCGCCGGGGACGACGAAGACCTGCATGGACGGGGACTGCGGTTCGCCGGCCGCAACCGGGAGCTCGGGGGCACCGACCTCATAACCCTCGGCCTCGATCGCGCGGGCGCCCGCAGCAGAGCCCTGAGCGAGCACGCCGGGCAGATCGAAGACGCCGGCAACGGAGCCCGCGGCCTCGACCGCCTGAGGGCATGAGTCGGGGACGAAGGTGCCGAGCGTCTCGTCGTAACGCAGCTTTCCGCCCGCCTGGCTGAACAGATGCGCGACGGGGTTCCACCCACCGGAGACCAGCAGCAGGTCGGCAGCGAACTCGCGCCCCGCCGGCTCTCCGTACGGGGCAACGGTCACCGCGGCGAGGCGTGCGTCGCCCTCGGTACCCGTCACGGCATGCCCGACCAGCACCTCGATCCCGGCCTCCTGGGCGCGGCGCGCCCACTCCCCCGGTTCGGGTCGGGTGTCTACGACCGCCGCGATGTCCACGCCCGCCGCCGCCAGGTCGAGCGCGGCCGCGTAGGCGCTGTCGTTGGTGGTGAAGACGACGGCGCGACGGCCCGGCAGGACGCCGTAGCGGTTGGCGTACGTACGGGCCGAGCCCGCCAGCATGACGCCGGGCCGGTCGTTGTCGGCGAAGGCCAGCGAGCGCTCATGGGCTCCGGTGGCCAGGACGACGCGGCGGGCGCGGATGCGCCAGACACGCTCGCGGGAGACATGCTCGGGGGCTTCGCCGCCGAGGTGGTTGGTGCGGCGTTCGACGGCGAGGACGTGATTGTCGTCGTAGTAGCCGAAGACGGTGGTGCGGCGCAGCACACGGACCTCGGGCTCGGCACCGAGCCGCGCGCCCATCTCGGCTGCCCAGTCCAGGAGTTGGCCTGTTCCGAGGAGACTGCCGCCCAGCTCGGGCTGGTCGTCGGCGAGGATGACACGCGCCCCGCTGCCGGCGGCGGCGGCCGCGGCCGCGAGTCCGGCCGGTCCCGCGCCGACGACGAGCAGGTCGCAGTGGGCGTGGACGGCGTCGTAGCGTGCGGGATCGGGCTCGGTGGCAAGCCGTCCCTGCCCGGGGAGGCTGCCGGCGACGAGCCCGTCGTACAGCTCCACGGCCGTCGCGGGCAGCATGGGCTCGGGGAACGGCTCCTCGATCTGGACGACCGCGTTGGGCTCCTCGACGCCGGCGGAGAAGATGCCGCGCGGGCGGCCGAGCTTGATGCTGGTGCCGGCCTGGATGATCCCGTTGGCGAGCAGGGCGGAGGCGAGGGTGTCGCCGCGGAAGCCTTCGTATGTCGTGCCGTCGAAGGCGAACGTGAGCGGTTCGTCCCGGGCTACCCGACCGCCCGTGGTGAGGCGGAGGGGCTGAGTACCGGTGCCCGTGCCTGTGGCCTCGGGTGCCTGAGGTTTCGTCGCCGGGTGCGCGCCGGTGGCCAAGGAGTTCTCCCCCGCCCCGCCCCTTGCCGTAACCGGGGCTCCGCCCCGGACCCCGCTCCTCAAACTACGGAGGGGCTCACATTCCGCCGGACGGGCTGGACTCGGCTTCGGCTCGCCCGTCCTGTACACCGTCAGGATCTCGTTCGTCGCCGTATTGCGCACGGCGTTGAACCAGCGACGGCATCCGGCCGCATGGCTCCAGCGCTCCGCGAACGGACCCCTGGGGTTGTCGCGGAAGAAGACGTAGCGGGCCCACTCCTGGTCGGTCAGGGCGGCGGGGTCCTCGGGATAGGGCACGTGCGCCTGGCCGCCGTAGTGGAATTCGGCCTCGTCGCGGGGCCCGCACCAGGGGCATGGGATGAGCAGCATCGATTCGGCTCCCTAGTGGGCCACCGCGGCCGCGCCGTGCTCGTCGACGAGCGCGCCGGTGGTGAATCGGTCGAGCGAGAAGGGGGCGTTGAGGTGGTGGGGGGTGTCGTGGGCGATGGTGTGGGCGTAGACCCAGCCGACGCCCGGGGTGGCTTTGAAACCGCCGGTTCCCCAGCCGCAGTTGAGGTAGAGGTTGTCGACAGGGCTGAGCCCGACGATCGGCGAGGCGTCGGGGCTGACGTCGACGATGCCGCCCCAGGTACGCAGTACATGGGCACGGGCGAAGACCGGGAAGAGTTCCAGGGCGGCGGACATCTGATGCTCGATGATGTGGAAGGCGCCGCGCTGGGTGTAGGCGTTGTACGCGTCGATGCCCGCGCCCATCACCAGTTCGCCCTTGTGTGCCTGGCTGACGTACACATGCACCGCATTGGACATCACGACCGTGGGGTGCACCGGCTCAAGGAGCTCGGAGACCAGCGCCTGCAGCGGGTGGCTCTGCAGCGGCAGCTCGAAGCCCGCCATGGCTGCCAGTACCGAGGTGTGACCGGCCGAGCAGAGCGCCACCTTGCCGGCGGCGATCGGGCCGAGCGTGGTCTGCACGCCGACGACCCGCCCGCCCTGGATGTCGATGCCGGTGACTTCGCAGTTCTGGATGATGTCGATGCCCGCGGCGTCGGCGGAGCGCGCCAGCCCCCAGGCGACGTGATCGTGCTTGGCGATACCGGCCCGCGGCTGGTAGGTGCCGCCCATCACCGGATACCGCACCTCGGGTGAGATGTTGACGATGGGGCAGACGTCCTTGACCTGCTGCGGGTCCAGCCATTCGGCGTCGACGCCGTTGAGCCGGTTGGCCTCGACACGGCGCACGCTGTCGCGGACATCCTGCAGGCTGTGGGCGAGGTTCAGCACACCGCGCTGGGAGAAGAGGATCGGGTAGTCCAGTTCGTCCGCCAGCCCCTCCCACAGCTTGAGGGCGTGCTCGTATATTCCGGCGCTCTCGTCCCACAGATAGTTGGAACGGATGATGGTGGTGTTGCGGGCCATGTTGCCGCCCGCGAGCCAGCCCTTCTCCAGCACGGCCACATTGGTGATGCCGTGGTTCTTCGCCAGGTAGTGGGCGGTCGCGAGACCGTGTCCGCCGCCGCCCACGATCACCACGTCGTACGACCGCTTCGGCTCGGGCGTGCGCCACAGCCAGTCGGGGTGCTCGGGGAGGTCGGCGCCCGGGGTGCGAGGGCTCATCGGGCGTCTCCTGAAAGGTGCGGGTACAGCGGGTGCTTGGCAGCCAGCGCCCGCGTACGGGCGCGGAGCGCGGCGACATCGGGCGCGGGCTGGAGGGCGAGCGCGATCACATCGGCGACCTCGGTGAAGTCCTCTTCGGTGAAGCCGCGGGTGGCCAGAGCGGGAGTGCCGATGCGCAGCCCCGAAGTGACCATGGGCGGGCGGGGATCGAAGGGGACGGCGTTGCGGTTGACGGTGATACCGATGTCGTGGAGCAGGTCTTCCGCCTGCTTCCCGTCCAGTTCCGACTCCCTGAGGTCCACCAGGACCAGATGGACATCGGTGCCGCCGGTGAGGACACTGACTCCGGCCGCGGTCGCGTCCGGCTGCGTGAGCCGTTCGGCGAGGATGCGGGCGCCGGCCAGGGTGCGGGCCTGCCGCTCGGCGAACTCCGGCGACGCGGCGACCTTGAACGACACCGCCTTCGCTGCGATGACGTGCTCCAGCGGGCCGCCCTGCATTCCGGGAAACACCGCCGAGTTGATCTTCTTGGCGATGTCGGCCTCATTGGTGAGGATGACGCCGCCGCGCGGGCCGCCGAGCGTCTTGTGGGTGGTCGTGGTGGTGACATGGGCGTGCGGTACGGGACTGGGGTGCAGTCCGGCGGCCACGAGGCCCGCGAAGTGGGCCATGTCGACCATCAGATAGGCGCCCACCTCGTCGGCGATCCGCCGGAAGGCCTCGAAGTCCAGTTGTCGGGGATACGCCGACCAGCCCGCGATGATCATCTTGGGGCTGTGCTCCTTGGCGAGCCGCTCCACCTCGTCCATGTCGACCAGGTTGTCGGTCTCGTCCACGTGGTAGGGCACGACATTGAGCATCTTGCCGCTGTAGTTGATGCGCATGCCGTGGGTGAGGTGACCGCCGTGCGCGAGGTCGAGGCCGAGGATGGTGTCACCGGGCTTCAGCAGGGCGAAGTAGACGGCGGTGTTCGCCTGCGCGCCCGAGTGCGGCTGCACATTGGCGAATCCGGCGCCGAAGAGGGACTTGATCCGCTCGATGGCCAGCCGCTCGGTCACGTCGACGTGTTCACAGCCGCCGTAGTAGCGGCGACCCGGGTAGCCCTCGGCGTACTTGTTCGTCAGGACCGAACCCTGGGCCTCCATGACCGCCGAGGGTGCGAAGTTCTCCGACGCGATCATTTCGAGGGTGGACTGCTGGCGGTCCAGCTCCGCGGAGACGGCGGCGTGGACCTCCGGGTCCAGCTCGGCGAGCGGCGCGTTCAGCGTGTTCATGCGGCGTTCCTCTCGGCAGCCTCAACGACATTGGCGAGCAGCATCGCCCGCGTCATGGGTCCTACGCCGCCGGGCATGGGCGCGACCCAGCCGGCGACCGTGGCGGCATCGGGGTGCACGTCCCCGATCAGCCCTTCGTCGGTGCGGGTGATACCGACGTCGAGGACGACGGCACCGGGCCGAAGCATCTCGGGGGTGATCAGTCCGGGCGATCCGGCGGCCGCGATGACGATGTCCGCCTCGCGTACGTGCCAGGCCAGACCCTTGGTCCCGGTGTGGCACAGGGTCACGGTGGCGTTCTCGGACCTGCGGGTGAGCAGCAGCCCGATCGGCCGTCCGACCGTGATGCCTCGCCCGATGACGCACACCCGCGCTCCGGCGAGGGGGACGTCATGGCGACGCAGCAGTTCCACGATGCCGCGCGGGGTGCAGGGCAGCGGGGCCTCGATGCCGAGAGCGAGGCGTCCGAGGCTGACGGGGTGCAGGCCGTCGGCGTCCTTGGCCGGGTCCATGCGCTCCAGTACCGCGTTGGCGTCCAGGCCCCGCGGCAGCGGCAGTTGGACGATGTAGCCGGTGCAGGCGGGGTCGGCGTTGAGCTCGTCGATGACGGCCTCCACCTGCTCCTGCGTCGCGTCCGCGGGCAGTTCGCGCCGGATGGAGGCGATCCCGGCCTGTTCGCAGTCGCGGTGCTTACCGGCGACGTACGCGTGACTGCCGGGGTCGTCGCCGACCAGTACGGTGCCGAGGCCCGGCGTGATTCCCCGCGCGGCCAGCTTGGCGACGCGCTCGGCGAGTTCGGTGCGGATCGCAGCCGCGGTACGGCGTCCGTCGAGGACCTTTGCGCTCACGGTGCTCCTCTTCTTACGGATGGGGGCTCAGCCGCGCAGGCGGGACATGGAGGGGTCGAACAGCGGCTCGTCGGCGACGACCGCTTCGACGCGCTGGTCGAAGTAGCCGATGTGCAGGGTGCGGCCGGTCGTGGCGAGCTCGGCGGGCAGCCACGCATAGGCGATGCCCTTGCCGATCGTGTAGCCGTACGCGGCGCTGGTGACATAGCCGACGGGGCGGTCGCCGTCGTACACCGGCTCCTTCCCCATGACCACGGCCTGTGGGTCGTCGATGGTCAGACAGGTCAGGCGGCGCCGCACATCGGCCTTGCGCCGCTCCAGCGCGGCCTTGCCGATGAAGTCGTCCTTGTCGAGCTTGACGGCGAAGCCGACGCCCGCCTCGTAGGGGTCGTGCTCATAGGTCATGTCGGTGCCGAAGGAGCGGTAGCCCTTCTCGAGACGCAGACTGTTGAAGGCGCCACGCCCGGCGGCGATGCCGCCGAGGGGCTGGGCGGCCTGCCACAGGGTGTCCCAGAGTTTCTGGCCCATGTCGGCGGTGGTGTACAGCTCCCAGCCGCGTTCGCCGACGTACGACAGGCGCATGGCGGTGACGGGGACGGAACCGATGTGGGCGCGCTTGGCGCGGAAGTACTTCAGACCGTCGTTGGAGAAGTCCGAGTCGGCGAGCGGCTGGAGCACCTCGCGGGCCAGCGGGCCCCACAGGCCGACGCAGCAGGTGCCGGCGGTGATGTCGCGTACCTGGACCGACCCGTCCGCCGGCAGGTGCCGGCCAAACCAGTCGAGGTCCAGGTTGCCGTTGGCGCCGACCTGGAAGTGGTCGCGGCCGAGACGGGCGACGGTGATGTCGCTGCGGATGCCGCCGTCTTCGTCGAGGAGCAGGGTGTACGTCACCGAGCCGACCGACTTGTCGACGTTGCCGGTGGACAGCCGCTGGAGGAACGCGGCGGCGCCACGGCCGGTGACTTCCAGGCGCTTGAGCGCGGTCATGTCGTACATCGCGACGGTCTCGCGCGTGGTCTGGGCCTCTGCGCCGACGATGGGCGACCAGTAGCGCGCTGCCCAGTCGTTGGGAGTGGGGATGGAACGCCCGGCTGCCAGGTGCTCGTTCGCTTCGTACCACTGGGGCCGCTCCCAGCCGGTGGCCTCCAGGAAGACGGCGCCGAGTTCCTGCTGGCGGGCGTAGAAGGGGCTGGTGCGCAGGGGGCGTGGCGCGCCGGCCGGCTGGAGGGGGTGGAGGATGTCGTAGACCTCGACGAAGTTCTGGCAGTCGCGGGCCAGGACGTACTCCGGGGAGAGCTGATGCGGCTCGAAGCGGTTGACGTCGCACTCGTGCAGATCGAAGGACGAGCAGTGGCCGTCCACGAGCCATTCGGCCACCGCGCGGGCCACGCCGGCCGAGTGGGTGACCCACACGGCCTCGGCGACCCAGAAGCCCTTGACCTCAGGTGATTCGCCCAGCAGCGGCAGGCCGTCGGTGGTGAAGGAGAAGAGACCGTTGATGCCCTCTTCGATCTTGGCGTCGCGGGTCGCGGGCAGCAGTGCCTGTGTCTCGGCCCAGGCGTCGGCGAAGTCGTCCTCGGTGAACTTCATGACCGAGGGCATCTGCTCGGCCTCGTCCACCGAGGCGATGTCCTCCGGGTCGACCGGCATGGGCCGGTGGCCGTAGTAGCCGATGCCGATGCGGTCGAAGCGGTCGCGGTAGTACAGATCCGCGTCCTGGTGGCGCAGGATCGGCCGGACGGCCTCCTCGGCCTGGCCTTCCAGTGCGGGAACGGGGCCGGTCCAGGCGAGCTGGTGGGCGAGCGGGGTGAGGGGCAGGTTCATGCCGACCATGCGGGCGATCTTCGGGCCCCAGATGCCCGCACAGCACACGACGATGTCGGCGGGGATCTCGCCCTGGTCGGTGACGACTGCGCTGACCTCGCCCTCGCTGTGTACGACGTCGAGGACTTCGTGGCGGGCGAGGAAGCGTACGCCGCGCTCGATGGCCCGCCGGATCTGGGCCTCGACGGCGAGCACCGCCTTGGCCAGGCCGTCGGTGGGGACCAGGAGGCCGCCGAGGACGCGCCCGGGGTCCACCAGCGGGTGCAGTTCGATGCACTCCTCGGGGCTCAGCAGCCGGGACTCGATGCCCCAGGCGGTGACCCAGCCGTGGCGGCGGTGCAGCTCGATCAGGCGTTCCGGGGTGGTGGCCACCTCGAGTCCGCCCACCTGCAGGAAGCAGGGCTCTCCGTCGACGTCGAGGCTGCAGAACTTCTCGACGGTGTAGCGGGCCAGCTCGGTCATGGTCTTCGAGGAGTTCGTCTGGAAGACCAGCCCCGGCGCATGGGACGACGACCCGCCGGTGGCGGGGAGGGGCCCCTGGTCGACGACCGTGATGTCGGTCCAGCCCGCGAAGGACAGTTCGTCCGCGAGCGCCGCTCCCACGACGCCCGCTCCGATGATGACCACTCGGGGTCCCGCCATCGCCGCACCTCCGCCTTTGAGCAGTTAAGTTGCTGTCAGCGCAACATGCTTCAGGTTGCGCAACTCACGATGCCGGTCGCCGAGGGCGGGTGTCAAGGGGCGTTCACGGCCGTAACCGGGGCAAAAAACAGCCGTGCCCGGCGGGCTGTCACGGCAGCCCCCCCGGCCCCGTCAAAGCACCCCGCCCCACCAGTGGA
>NZ_JBHWWF010000004.1:225161-330587 GCF_042736455.1 Streptomyces sp. NPDC060064 | reverse complement strand
GGACCGTACGAGTCGTACGGTCCGGGGCAGCCCCTCTGTTCAGCTGCTCAGAACGCTTACGCGTCCTTCGACAGGTTCGGACCGGCTCCGCCGGCCGCCTGCTCGATCGGCGGAACGTCCGGCAGTGCCGACTTCTCCTCGCCGCGGAAGGTGAACTTCTTCTCCTCACCCTCGCCCTCGGTGTCCACGACCACGATGTGACCGGGGCGCAGCTCGCCGAAGAGGATCTTCTCCGACAGGATGTCCTCGATCTCGCGCTGGATCGTCCGGCGCAGCGGCCGGGCGCCCAGGACCGGGTCGTAGCCCTTCTTGGCGAGGAGCGACTTGGCCGTGGGGCTGAGCTCGAGGCCCATGTCACGGTCCTTCAGTCGCTCATCCACCTTGGCGATCATGAGGTCGACGATCTGGATGATGTCTTCCTCGGTGAGCTGGTGGAAGACCACCGTGTCGTCGACACGGTTCAGGAACTCGGGCCGGAAGTGCTGCTTCAGCTCTTCGTTGACCTTGACCTTCATCCGCTCGTAGTTCGACTTGACGTCGCCCTGAGCCGCGAAGCCCAGGTTGAAGCCCTTCGAGATGTCCCGGGTCCCGAGGTTGGTCGTCATGATGATGACCGTGTTCTTGAAGTCCACGACGCGGCCCTGGGAGTCGGTCAGACGACCGTCCTCCAGGATCTGCAGCAGGGAATTGAAGATATCGGGGTGGGCCTTCTCGACCTCGTCGAAGAGGACGACGGAGAACGGCTTCCGGCGCACCTTCTCGGTGAGCTGGCCGCCCTCTTCGTAACCCACATATCCGGGCGGGGAACCGAAGAGACGGGAAACCGTGTGCTTCTCGCTGAACTCCGACATGTCGAGGGAGATCAGCGCGTCCTCGTCGCCGAAGAGGAATTCGGCGAGCGTCTTGGACAGCTCGGTCTTACCGACACCGGACGGGCCGGCGAAGATGAACGAGCCACCGGGGCGCTTCGGGTCCTTCAGACCGGCTCGCGTACGGCGGATCGCCTGCGAAAGGGCCTTGATGGCGTCCTTCTGCCCGATGACGCGCTTGTGGAGCTCGTCCTCCATGCGGAGGAGCCGCGAGGACTCTTCCTCGGTGAGCTTGAAGACGGGAATGCCGGTGGCCGTCGCGAGGACCTCGGCGATCAGCTCGCCGTCGACCTCGGCGACGACGTCCATGTCGCCGGCCTTCCACTCCTTCTCCCGCTTGGCCTTCGCCGCCAGCAGCTGCTTCTCCTTGTCGCGGAGCGAAGCTGCCTTCTCGAAGTCCTGGGAGTCGATCGCCGACTCCTTGTCGCGGCGGACGCCCGCGATCTTCTCGTCGAACTCGCGGAGGTCCGGCGGCGCAGTCATCCGGCGGATGCGCATCCGGGATCCGGCCTCGTCGATCAGGTCGATCGCCTTGTCCGGCAGGAAGCGGTCCGAGATGTACCGGTCGGCCAGGGTGGCGGCCTGAACCAGTGCCTCGTCCGTGATGGAGACCCGGTGGTGCGCCTCGTAACGGTCGCGCAGACCCTTGAGGATCTCGATGGTGTGCGGCAGCGACGGCTCCGCGACCTGGATGGGCTGGAAGCGGCGCTCGAGGGCCGCGTCCTTCTCCAGGTGCTTGCGGTACTCGTCGAGCGTCGTCGCACCGATGGTCTGCAGCTCGCCACGGGCCAGCATCGGCTTGAGGATGCTGGCGGCGTCGATCGCGCCCTCGGCGGCGCCCGCACCCACCAGGGTGTGGAGCTCGTCGATGAACAGGATGATGTCGCCGCGGGTGCGGATCTCCTTGAGCACCTTCTTCAGGCGCTCCTCGAAGTCACCGCGGTAGCGGGAGCCGGCGACCAGCGCGCCGAGGTCGAGGGTGTAGAGGTGCTTGTCCTTGAGGGTCTCGGGCACCTCGCCCTTGACGATGGCCTGCGCCAGGCCTTCGACGACCGCCGTCTTGCCGACGCCGGGCTCGCCGATGAGGACCGGGTTGTTCTTCGTACGGCGGGACAGCACCTGCATGACCCGCTCGATCTCCTTCTCGCGCCCGATGACCGGGTCGAGCTTGGACTCACGAGCGGCCTGGGTGAGATTCCGGCCGAACTGGTCCAGGACGAGCGAGGTCGAGGGGGTGCCCTCGGCCGGGCCGCCTGCAGTGGCGGCTTCCTTGCCCTGGTAACCGGAGAGCAGCTGGATGACCTGCTGCCGCACCCGGTTGAGATCGGCGCCCAGCTTCACGAGGACCTGGGCGGCGACGCCCTCGCCCTCGCGGATCAGGCCGAGCAGGATGTGCTCGGTGCCGATGTAGTTGTGGCCGAGCTGGAGGGCCTCGCGGAGCGACAGCTCCAGGACCTTCTTGGCACGAGGGGTGAAGGGGATGTGCCCGGACGGAGCCTGCTGGCCCTGCCCGATGATTTCCTCCACCTGCTGGCGGACCGCCTCGAGCGAAATCCCGAGGCTCTCCAGGGCCTTAGCGGCGACACCCTCACCCTCGTGGATAAGGCCCAGGAGGATGTGCTCGGTGCCGATGTAGTTGTGGTTGAGCATCCGGGCTTCTTCCTGAGCCAGGACGACAACCCGCCGCGCGCGGTCGGTGAACCTCTCGAACATCGTTAATCGCTCCTCAGAGCGGTCAGGCAGTAAGGGGTCGGTCCCCTCCCTGTCCTTCCGCAGCTTAGTCCCGCAAGCGGGGACCGCTCATTCCAACTGCCGACACCCGTCTGTGGCCTCCTGACCGCTGAACGCCGACAACTGCTCCAACCCGATGGTGCGAGACGATGTTCCCGCAGGCCAGGCAGTTACCCTCGCCATCGCTACGCCGATGGCGAACGCAAGGCGGCCAAACAGGCGTGTCGCCCCTCCCCACTAGGAATGTCTTACCCGTAAGGACTGACAGTCCATGCAGCGCGCACCGGTTCCCTCAGCTACGGGCGAACAACCTTGCGCCCTCGAATGGGCTTGTACGCCCCCAACTCGGACACCGCGTGCAATCATCCGTCGACTCTGCGTAACTCTCGAGTCGCCTCAGGAGTTCCGGGGGTATGGCCTTCACCGTCCCGCTCCCCCGTGCGCCCTTCGACGGCGGCACCGCGCAGTGGTACGAGAACGAACTCGGCTGGGCCGTGGCGGACTGCGATCCGGTGCAGCTGCTCACCGGTCTGCGCTTCGACGTACTGGAGCTGCCGGCGGACGCAGGCGCGGCTGTGCTGCGCCGAACGGGGCCTGCCGGGCCTGTGGCCCTCATGGGGCAGCGAATGCGGCTTCTGGTGGCCGCAGGGAGCGCGGACGAGCTGCCTGGGCTGCTCGACTGGCTGGAGTGGGGCGGTATCGCTCTCGATCTGACCGCCATCGGCGCGGGCGGACGGATGACCGCCCCGCCGCCGCCCGGATGGTCCGGCTCGCGGGAGGCCGCCGTATGGCTGCGGCCCCCCGTGCCGGGACGCGAGGTGGAACCGACGTTGCCGGCGCTTGCCCCATTCGGGCGCAGCGCCGGTTCCGGTGGGGGAATCAGCCCCGATCTCGTACGACTCGTGGCCACAGCGGCGACCGAGTGCCACCGGGCCCGTTTGCTGCGTACGAATACGCCGCAAACAAATACTCAGCCGTTGGCCTTCTCGTAAGCCTCGCGCACCGTGGCCGGGACGCGGCCGCGGTCGTTGACCTCGAAGCCGTTCGCCTTGGCCCAGGCGCGGATTTCGGCGGTGTCCTTGTTGCCACCGGCCGCGGCGCGGCCCTTGCCCCGACCGGCCGCAGCACGGCCACCGGTACGCCGGCCGCTCTTTGCGTACGGCTCGAGCAGACCACGGAGCTTGTCCGCATTGGCGGTGGTGAGGTCGATCTCGTAGGTCTTGCCATCCAGAGCGAACGTCACGGTCTCGTCCGCCTCGCCACCGTCGAGGTCATCGACAAGAAGGACCTGAACCTTCTGTGCCACCGGATTTCCTTTCATCGAAAATGCAGTACGCGGAAAGGAAACCGCTTTTCCCTGGAAAACACAAACCCTTGGCAGAGGTTCAGAACCTCAAGAACGCGGGAAACGTGCGCGATTCGGACATAGGGATCCGCCTCTTGTGGTGATCACAGGTGCAGAAGCATCCGGCTGTTGCCCAAGGTGTTCGGCTTCACTCGTTCGAGCCCGAGGAACTCGGCGACACCCTCGTCATAGGAACGCAGCAGCTCGCTGTAGACATCTCCGTCGACCGGCGTCTCACCGATCTCCACGAAGCCGTGCTTCCCGAAGAAGTCGACTTCGAAGGTGAGACAGAAAACCTTGCGCACTCCCAGCCGGCGGGCGGTCTGCAACAGCTTGTCGAGCACGTGATGACCGATGCCGGTGCCCTTGAACGCGGGATCCACCGCAAGAGTGCGTACTTCGGCGAGGTCTTCCCAGATGACATGCAGTGCACCGCAGCCGACCACCTGGGCATCCTCGTCGCGTTCCGCGACCCAGAACTCCTGGATGGCTTCGTAAAGCGTCACCGTCGCTTTGTCGAGCAGGATGCCTTCACTCACGTACGGGTCGACGAGTCGGCGGACCGACGGCACATCGCTGGTCCTGGCCCGTCGGACGGTGATGGCATTTGCTGCGGCATAAGGCATGGCCCGACGCTATCGCTCCGGCGCTGTCCCACCGTCGGCGGCCTCGTCGCCCTGAACGATGCGGACGGCGGCTTGCAGAGCCTCACGCTGCTCGGGCGACATCATGCCGAAGAAGGCGACAAGTGCGGCCGCGGGGTTGTCGCTCTTGGACCACGCTTCGTTCATGAGTGCGGCCGAGTAGGCGGCGCGGGTGGAGACCGCCGTATATCGATAGGCGCGGCCTTCGACTTCCCTGCGCACCCAGCCCTTCTGATGGAGATTGTCCATTACCGTCATGACGGTGGTGTAGGCGATGGACCGTTCCTGCTGAAGGTCTTCGAGGACTTCCCGGACCGTGACCGGCCGGTTCCATTGCCAGACGCGTGTCATGACGGCGTCTTCCAGCTCTCCCAATTGGCGGGGCACAGCGCCACCATAGTCGGAGATGTCGGAATGGCTGGTTATTGACGTAACAAAAAGGACGTACGGGCATAAAACGTCCGTACGTCCTCGATGCTGAGGAACGCGTCAGTCGCCGCGGACGACCTGCTGTGCGGCCTCCGCGCGAGCGACCGCGGCGTCCACGATCGCGTCCTCCTTGGCCTTGTTCGGGCCGCCCTGGCTCTTGACGATCGTCACGACCAAGAAGGTGAAGAAGGCAGCCATCACCACGGGGGGCAGGAGCGCGGATACGTAGTCCATGGCTCCCAGAGTAGCTATCCGACGGCCAGCTGTTCCGGTGGGGGCACGGGCTTGCGGCGCGGCGGGAAGGCCTCGGAAGGCTTCGGGACCGGGCGGTCGGTGGGCGCCGGCGCCTTGGGCTGCGGTTTCTCCTGCGGTTTCTGCTGGGGCTTCTGCTGCGGTTTCTGCTGCGGCTTCGGCTCGTCGGCGGCGGCGCGGCCGCCGGGGAGCGCGAGCAGGCGGGTGCGCCGGCCCGCGGCGACGGCTGCGGGCACCGCCTCGACCCGACGGCCCGCCAGCCGGGCCCGTACCGACGCTTCGGCGAGCGTCTGGCAGCGGTGCAGCACAGCGGCACCGGCCGCGGTACCGCGCAGGGTGCGCAGCGCGGCCAGATCCTCCGGGCGGGGGTCGTACCCGGCGGCCAGGGCGTCCTGGAGCAGCTCCAGATAGCCGGCGGCGGAGCCCGGGAGCGCTTCGCGGTAGCGGGCGAGATCGGCATGGAGGAACGCTCGCAGCCGGCCGGCCTCGCGGACCGCCTCGTCCAGGGAATCGGCCAGACGCAGACAGTCCTGGATGTCCTCGTCGGCGAGAGGGGCAGGGTGGAGGGCGACGGCGAGGGCACGTCGGAGCACACGCAGCTCGTCTGCGCCGAACGCCATTCCGCCGCGGGATCCGTATGGCGTGGGCATGGGCCGACGATACGCGCCAAAGGGACAAAATCTGGTTAATGCGATGAGTTCCGGCGCGGCGGAATGCCGCGCCGGGCTCACATTCGGGAGACGTTCCGCTCGTAGACCAGACGCAGGCCGATCAGGGTCAGCCACGGCTCGTGCTCGTCGATCGCCGAGGACTCGCCGAGCACCATCGGGGCCAGACCGCCGGTCGCGATCACGGTGACCTCGTCCGGGTCGTCGGCGAGCTCGACCTTCATACGTGCGACAACGCCGTCGACCTGGCCCGCGAAGCCGTACACGATGCCGGACTGCATGGCCTCGACGGTGTTCTTGCCGATGACACTGCGCGGACGGGCCAGCTCGATCTTGCGGAGCTGGGCGCCCTTGACGCCGAGCGCCTCGACGGAGATCTCGATGCCGGGCGCGATCACACCGCCCGCGTACTCGCCGCGCGCGCTGACCGCGTCGAAGGTCGTCGCCGTACCGAAGTCGACGACGATCGCCGGGCCGCCGTAGAGATCGACGGCGGCGACCGCGTTGATGATGCGGTCCGCGCCCACCTCCTTGGGGTTGTCCATCAGGATCGGCACGCCGGTCTTGATGCCGGGCTCGACGAGGACGGCCGGGACGTCGCCGTAGTAGCGGCGGGTCACCTCGCGCAGCTCGTGCAGGACGGAGGGGACGGTGGAGCAGATCGCGATGCCCTCGATGCCGTCGCCCAGCTCGTCGCCGAGCAGCGGGTGCATGCCCATCAGGCCCTGCAGCAGGACGGCGAGTTCGTCGGCGGTGCGGCGGGCGTCGGTGGAGATGCGCCAGTGCTCGACGATCTCCTCACCGTCGAACAGGCCGAGGACGGTGTGGGTGTTGCCGACGTCGATCGTGAGCAGCATCAGAGGCCTGCCTCGCGCAGGTCGAGGCCGATGTCGAGGATCGGGGAGGAGTGCGTCAGCGCGCCCACCGCGAGGTAGTCGACGCCCGTCTCGGCGTAGGCGCGGGCGTTCTCGAGGGTGAGGCGGCCGGAGGACTCGAGGGCGGCGCGGCTCGCGACGAGCGCGACGGCCTCCTCGGTCTCGGCCGGGGTGAAGTTGTCCAGCAGGATCAGGTCCGCGCCCGCGTCGACAACTTCGCGGACCTGGTGCATGGTGTCCACCTCGACCTCGATCGCGAGGTCCGGGAACTGCTCCCGTACGGCCTTGAAGGCCTGCGCGACGCCGCCCGCCGCCACCACGTGGTTGTCCTTGACGAGCGCGGCGTCGGACAGCGACATGCGGTGGTTGACGCCGCCGCCGCAGCGCACCGCGTACTTCTCCAGCGCGCGCAGGCCCGGGGTGGTCTTGCGGGTGTCGCGGACCCTGGCCTTGGTGCCTTCGAGCAGGTCGGCCCAGGCGCGGGTCGCGGTCGCGATACCGGAGAGGCGGCACAGCAGGTTGAGCGCGCTGCGCTCGCCGGTGAGCAGGTCACGGGTGTTGGTGGTGACGGACAGCAGCTTCTGGCCGGCCTCGACGCGGTCACCGTCCTCGACGTGCCGCTCGACCTCGAACTCGTCGGTGCAGACGATGGACAGGATGGCCTCGGCGATCTGCAGACCGGCGACCGTGCCCGCCTCACGGGCGGTGAAGTCGCCGGTGGCGACGGCGTCCTCGGGGACGGTCGCCACGGTCGTCACATCCACGCCGCCGTCGAGGTCCTCGCTGATGGCGAGATGGGCGATGTCCTCGACCTGTACGGGGTCGAGGCCCGCGTCGAGCAGAAGCTGGGCGAGGCCGGGGTCGAGGCCGCACTCCAGCTCGTCGTACCCCTCCTCGCCGGCGGAGCAGCCGCAGGCGTCTCCGCAGCCGCCCGTCGAGGCCGCTGCGGGTGCGCCGATCTGGATCAGCGGTACGTCCACGGGACGCGGACGTTCTTCGGGCGTGCTCACGGTTACGGCTCCCTGGGGGCGTCGGGGACTGTGGGGGCGAATGCGGTGTTCTCGGTGCGGCGGACGACCAGGCTGCGGTCCGGCGCGAGGCGTACGACGAGATGGCGGCGCCAGTCGGCGTCGTCGCGCTCGGGGCGGTCCTCGCGCCAGTGGCAGCCGCGGGTCTCCTCGCGTTCCAGCGCGGCGGCGGTCAGCACACGGGCCACGCACAGGAGGTTGGAGGTCTCCCAGGACTCGACTCCGGGCTCGGCCGTCTTGCCCGAACCTTGCTGGTCCTGCACGGCGTTGCGGTGTACGGCGCCGAGCGCGGCCGCCGCCTCGGTCAGGCTCTGCGCGGAGCGGAGGACACCCGCGCCGTCGGACATGATCCGCTGGATCTCGGCCCGCGTCTCGGGCGCGATGAGCGGCAGTACGGAGGGGGTCGCGGGCGCGGCAGGCCGGCCGGCCCGGAGCGGGGCGCGGGAGGCGATGTCGGCGGCGATGCGCTCGGCGAAGACCAGTCCCTCCAGGAGGGAGTTGGAGGCGAGGCGGTTCGCGCCGTGGACTCCGGTGCAGGCGACCTCGCCGCAGGCGTACAGGCCCGGGACGGTGGTGCGGCCGTGCAGGTCGGTGCGTACGCCGCCGGAGGCGTAGTGGGCGGCCGGAGCGACCGGGATGGGCTCGGTGACCGGGTCGATGCCGTGGGCCCGGCAGGCCGCGAGGATGGTGGGGAAGCGCTGCTCCCACATCTCGGCGCCGAAGTGGCGGGCGTCGAGGTACATGTGTGCGGCGCCCTGCTCCTGCATCCGGCGCATGATGCCCTTGGCGACGATGTCGCGGGGGGCGAGCTCGGCCAGTTCGTGCTGCCCGAGCATGAAGCGGGTGCCGGACGCGTCGACGAGATGGGCGCCCTCTCCTCGTACCGCCTCGGAGACCAGCGGCTGCTGGCCCTCGGAGTCCGCGCCGAGGAAGAGCACCGTCGGGTGGAACTGCACGAATTCGAGGTCGGAGATCTCCGCGCCGGCACGGAGCGCGAGCGCGACGCCGTCGCCGGTGGAGACCGCGGGGTTGGTGGTGGCGGAGAAGACCTGGCCCATGCCGCCGGTGGCCAGCACGACGGTGGGGGCGTGGACGGCACCGACGCCGTCGTGCTGGCCCTCGCCCATGACATGGAGGGTGATTCCGGCCGTACGGCCGTCGGCGTCCGTCAACAGGTCCAGAACCAGGGCGTTTTCGATGGCGCGCAGCTTGCTGGCGTGTACGGCCTCGACGAGCGCGCGGGAGATCTCGGCGCCCGTCGCATCGCCTCCCGCGTGCGCGATACGGCGCCGGTGGTGGCCGCCCTCGCGGGCGAGCTCGATCTCGCCGGCCTCGGAGGTGTCGAAGTGCGCGCCGGTGGCGATCAGCCGGCGTACGGCGTCGGGGCCCTCGGTGACCAGGGTGCGGACCGCCTCCTCGTCGCACAGGCCCGCGCCCGCGACCAGGGTGTCGTCCAGATGCTGCTCCGGGGTGTCGCCGTCGCCGAGCGCGGCGGCGATGCCGCCCTGCGCCCAGCGCGTGGAGCCGTCGTCCAGGCGGGCCTTGGTGACCACGACCGTGCTCAGCCCGGCGGCCGTGCAGCGCAGCGCGGCGGTCAGACCCGCGACTCCGGAGCCGACCACGACGACGTCGGCCTCGATGGCCCAGCCGGGAGCGGGGGCGTTCAGCCGTATTCCGGTCATGCTGGGGCTCCGAAGGTCAGGGGGATGTTGTCGATCAGGCGCGTCGCACCGATCCGCGCGGCGACGGCGAGGGTCGCCTCGCCGGTGTAGTCGTCGGGGACCTCGGTGAAGGTGGCCGGATCGACGAGGGCCAGATAGTCGAGGACGAGAGGCGGTTGGGCGCGCGCGGCCTCGTCGAGGACAGCGCGGGCCGCGGCGCGGACGGCGGCCACGCAGCCCGGTCCCGCCTGGGCCACCGCGTGCGCGTCGGCCGCCGCTCGGGCCTCACCGATCGCGGACAGCGCGGCGGCACGGGCGACGGTGCCGTGGGTGGCCTCGGCGCGGGCGTGCAGGGCGTGTTCGGCGGCGAGGCGGTCGTGCGCCGCGAAGAGGGACCTGGACAGGGCGAGGGCGGTACGGCGCTCGTCGGCCGCCAGGTAGCGGTTGCGGCTGGAGAGCGCGAGGCCGTCGGCCTCACGGACGGTCGGTACGCCGACGATCTCGACCGGGAAGTTCAGATCGAGGACCATCCGGCGGATCAGCGCGAGCTGCTGTGCGTCCTTCTGGCCGAAGAAGGCGACATCGGGGCGGGTGAGGTGGAGGAGCTTGGCGACGACGGTGAGCATGCCGTCGAAGTGGCCGGGGCGGGCGGCCCCTTCGAGCCGCTCGCCCATCGGGCCCGCGGTGATGCGGACCTGTGGCCGGCCACCCGGGTAGACCTCGCCGGCCGAGGGCGCGAACACGACGTCCGCGCCTGCCTCTTCGGCCGTCCTGAGGTCGGCGTCGAGAGTACGGGGGTACCGGTCGAGGTCTTCGCCCGCACCGAACTGGAGCGGGTTGACGAAGACCGTGACGACGACGAAGCCCTTGCGGCCGACATGCTCGCGGGCGGCGCGGATCAGGGTGGCGTGGCCCTCGTGGAGGGCGCCCATGGTCATGACGACGGCGGTGCGGCCGCGGACGGCGTGGTGGTCGAGGACGTGGCCCAAGTCGTCCAGAGTCGGCACGAGTTCGAAATCGTGGCTCATCGGACGTCCCCCTCGGCGAGGACGCCCAGCAGGTCCTCGGCGAGCTCCGGTTTGAGCATTCCGTGTGCGAGCGCCCGGTCGGCGGTGGTGCGGGCCATCGCCAGATACCCGGCGACCGTCGCGGGCGCGTGCTTGCGCAGCTCCGCGACATGCGCCGCGACGGTGCCCGCGTCGCCGCGTGCGACGGGTCCGGTGAGTGCGGCGTCGCCGGAGCGCAGGGCATTGTCGAGGGCGGCGCCGAGCAACGGGCCGAGCATCCGGTCCGGGGCGGAGACCCCCGCCGTACGCAGCAGCTCCATCGACTGGGCGACCAGGGTGACGAGGTGGTTCGCGCCGAGGGCGAGGGCCGCGTGGTAGAGCGGGCGGGCCTCCTCCTCGATCCACTCGGGCTCGCCCCCCATCTCGATGACGAGCGCCTCGGCGGCCAGCCGCAGCTCCTCGGGGGCGGTCACTCCGAAGGAACAGCCGGCCAGCCGCTGGACGTCGACGCTGGTCCCGGTGAACGTCATCGCGGGGTGCAGGGCCAGCGGCAGCGCGCCGGCCCTCGTGGCGGGGTCGAGCACGTTGACGCCGTACCGCCCGGAGGTGTGCACAAGCAGCTGTCCGGGTCGTACGGCACCGGTCTCGACCAGCCCGTCGACCAGCGCGGGCAGCGCGTCGTCGGGGACGGTCAGCAGCACCAGCTCGGCGCGTGCGAGGACCTCTGCGGGGGTCACCAGCGGTACGTCGGGGAGCAGTGCGGCAGCCCGTCGTACGGACGCGTCGGAGACGCCGGAGACGGCGACCGGGCGGTGTCCGGCGAGCTGGAGCGATGCGGCGAGGGCCGGGCCGACCCGGCCTGCTCCGACGACGCCGACGGTGAGTCGGGCGGGGCGGTCCCGCGGGTCGAGCGGTTCCTGTGGTGCTGTGGCATTCACGCGGCGGGGCCTTCCGTTCCAGTCCGCGGGGGGTACCGGACGATTTCTCGTCATGCTACGCCAGCGTTTCCCAGGCCTTCGAGTTGTCCACAGGCTGTGGGCGGCGATCGGCCGACGGTGCATGATCGGTGCATGGCTGACACGACCGAGCAGGACGAGCGGCACCGCAGGCTCACCGCATGGCGGGCGTCGGACCGGGTGCTGTGGCGGGCCTCCGCGGACCACCGGCTCGGGGACCGGCTTGCGGCGCTGGCGGCGCACGCGGGCGAGGTGTACGACCTCGACGCATGGACGGATGTATACGGCAACGGGGTCGTCGCGGAGCTGGAGGAGCGGGCGGCGCAGCTGCTCGGGTTCCCGGCCGCGGCGTTCTTCCCGACCGGGACAATGGCGCAGCAGGTGGCCCTGCGGTGCTGGGCGGGGCGTACCGGGAATCCGACGGTCGCGCTGCATCCGACGGCGCATCCGGAGGTGCATGAGCGGGGCGCGTTCGGCGTGGTGAGCGGGTTGCGGACGGTGCATCCGACACACGAGCCGCGGCTGCCGACGGCGGCGGAGATACGTGACTTCGACGAGCCCTTCGGCGCGCTGATGCTGGAACTGCCGCTGCGGGACGCGGGTTTCGTACTGCCGTCGTGGGACGAACTGGTGGAGGTCGTGGAAGCGGCGCGGGAACGCGATGCAGTGGTGCACTTCGACGGCGCGCGCCTGTGGGAGTGCGCCCCGCACTTCGGCCGCCCGCTGGACGAGATCGCGTCCCTCGCAGACAGCGTGTACGTGTCCTTCTACAAGTCCCTGGACGCACTTTCCGGCGCGGTGCTGGCGGGCCCGGAGGACCTGGTGGCCGAGGCCAGGACCTGGCGGCACCGGTACGGCGGCCAGGTCTTCCAGCAGTACCCGGCGGCGCTGTCCGCGCTGCTGGGCCTGGAGCGGGAGCTGCCGCGGCTGCCGTCGTACGTGGCCCACGCGAAGGTGGTGGCCGCGGCGCTGCACGAGGCCTTCACGGAGGCGGGCGTCCCGTGGTTCCGGGTCCACCCGCAGGAGCCGCACACGCACCAGTTCCAGGTCTGGCTGGCCCACGAGGCGGAAGCTCTGAACGAGGCGGCGGTGCGCCAGGCGGAGGAGACGGGCGTGACGCTCTTCAGGAGGTGGTTCACGGAGGGGTGCCCGCCGGGGGTGTCGGTGACAGAGGTGACGGTGGCGTCGGAGGGGCTGGAGTGGACGGGTGATGACGTGAGAGCGGCGGTGGCGGAGTTCATGCGGAGGGTGGGGTAGCCGGGCGCCTGGGGGAGCCGGGGGACCGGGGCCGGCCGGGCGTCTGGGGCGAGCCCGGCGCCCTCGACCCGGGCTCAGCCGCAGTTCGCCGAGTTCGCCGCACGCGGGTGCAGCAGGCGGGTCAGCGCCGCACGAATGCGGCCGTGGGAGCGGTGGCCGGCGAGCACCGCCTGGAAGCGGCGGTAGTCGCGGACCTCTCGGATCACCTGCCAGTCGTTCAGGCCCGGCTGTGGCGGCGCCTGCTCGCCCCGCTGCGCCGCGCGGTAATTGTCGATCATGTGCTGATGCATGGCGTTCATGCCTTTACGCTGCGCCCGCCCCGCCCACCCCGTCGCGTCGATTGACGAGCCGCGTCAAATGGCGCGAGACCCGCCCCGCGCACCCGCACCATGGAGGCGTGAGCGTGACCATCGATATCGCGGGGCTGCCCCCCGAGCGCATCGTCTTCGACATTTCTCCCCTCGCCGAGCTGGGCGTGGCGCTGCACGCGCTTGCCGAACCCGGGCACCATCCAGGGCTGCACGGCTGGGCCACCGCGACCGCCGCCGGGCTCAAGCCGGACCTTGCGGACCGGCTGCACGAGGCCGACTTCCTGTGGCGGTCCACCTTCTCGGACGTCTTCATGCCGTTCGCCGGGCTGCCCGCGGCCCTGGGCGCGGCCGGCGGCCGGACCGGCGCCAACCTCGCCGAAGAGCTGGACATGCTCGACCGGCTCGACGACGAGCGCTTCGTCTCCGCCGCCCTGGAGTTCACCTGCGCCAGTACGTACGGGACCGGCGCCCCGTCCGCCCTCACCGACCCCGCCAGGCGCGAGCGCGCACTCGAACTCGCCGCCACCCGCGGGCCCAAGCAGCTCGACTTCACCCGCCGGCTGCTGGACGACCCCGCCTCCGTACGCGCCTGGGTGCGGCGCCTCTTCGAGGACTGCGACCAGTCCTTCTTCGCCGACACCTGGCGACGCGTCTCCACCCAGCTCGCCGCCGACGCCCGCCACAAGACCGAGCTGCTGCGCCGCAAGGGCCTCGCCGAGGCGCTGCACGCCGTCTCCCCCGCACTCTCGGTGGACGAGGACCGGACCCGTATCAGCGCCGACAAACTCGCGGAAGGGCGGACGACCGCCGTCGACCCCGCCGTCGGCGCCGGGCTCTCCCTCGTCCCGTCCAGCTTCGGCTGGCCGCATCTCATGGTGCTGCACGCACCCGGCTGGCGGCCGGTGATCCACTACCCCGTCGGCTCGCCCGAACTGCCGGGACCCGCTCCTGTGGAGCTGTTGAAGCTGCGGATGGAGGCGCTGGCGCACCCCATGCGCATGCGGCTGTGCCGCAACCTCGCCCGCGCCCCGTACACGACCAGCGAACTGGCGGACGCGTACGGGATCACCGCGCCCGAGGTCTCCCGCCATCTGGCCGTGCTCAAGAAGGCCGGGCTGATCTCCACCCGGCGGCGCGGCCGGTACGTACTGCACCAGCTGGACGTCTCCGCCGTCGCCCGGCTCGGCAGCGACTTCCTGGAGACAGTGCTGCGTTAGGGCGTGGGAGCTGCGTGAGCAGGGTGAGAGCCGCGTCAGCCGCGTGGGACCCGTGATCCCGCGTGAGCCGCGTCAGTCGAAGCGGATGTGCTTGACGCCCGTCCACGCCTTGCGCAGCCGGTGCCGCAGCGGCCCGTCCCGGTTCGGCTCCAGCGTCAGCCCCGCCGACGCCGCGATCCGGTCAGCCACCTGCGGCACGGCCACCCGGTCCGTACGGATGTGCTCCGCGAACCGCGGCTCGTTCAGCCGCTCCAGGCAGTGGTCCAACTGCCGTACCGCGAAGCTCTCCCGCTTGAGTCCGCGCCCCAGCCCCCGCTCCGTCAGCCGGCGCAGCACCGTCTCGCGCTCCGCGAGCAGCGCGAAATGGTGCACCTCGTGGCCGGCTTCGCGCAGCCGCCCCACGGTCTCCTCGAAGTACGCCGGTTCGACCAGCGTCATCGGGGCGATCACCACGCCTTCGTACGTCCGCAGCGTCAGGTCCAGCACCTCGTACACTCCCTGCCGCCAGGCCTGCAGATCCTGGAAGTCCGCGCGCAGTCCGGGCGGCATCATCCGGTGCAGCCCGAAGCCGACATGCTCCGGATCGCAGACGGCGCTGCCGGGCAGCCGCCGATTCAGCTCGTACGCGGTCTGGGTCTTGCCGCCCCCGAAGGGACCGTTGATCCACAGCAGCATGGGGCCACCCTATGAGCGCCGTGCCCCGCGTCGTCAGGAAGAGCTCGCCTGTCCGCCGCCCGCCCGCACCAGCCCGGACTCATACGCGAGCACCACGACCTGCACCCGGTCGCGCAGGCCCAGCTTGGTGAGGATGCGGCCGACATGGGTCTTGACCGTGGCCTCGGAGAGAACAAGACGCGCGGCGATCTCGCCGTTCGACAGGCCCTGTGCGACCAGCAGCATCACCTCACGCTCGCGCTCGGTGAGCCGCTCCAGCTCCTTGTGCCGCGGCTCGTGGGAGCTGCTCGGCAGCATCGGCGAGAAGCGGTCCAGCAGCCGCCGCGTCGTGGACGGCGCGACAACCGCGTCGCCGCTGTGCACCGAACGGATCGCGCCGAGCAGCTCGGCGGGCGGCACATCCTTGAGCATGAAGCCGCTGGCGCCCGCCTTCAGCCCGGAGAACGCGTACTCGTCCAGGTCGAAGGTGGTCAGGATCAGCACCTTGGGGGCGTCCGGCTCGGCGCAGATCCGCCGCGTCGCCTCTACGCCGTCCAGCCTCGGCATGCGTACATCCATCAGCACCACGTCCACGGCGGTGGAGCGGAGGTTCTCGATCGCCTCCGCGCCGTCGCCCGCCTCCGCGACGACCTCCATGTCCGGCTGGGCGGCGAGCACCATCCGGAACCCGGTGCGGAGCAGCACCTGATCGTCGACGAGCATCACGCGGATGGACATGTCAGTTAGGCCTCGATCTGTCGTGGGATCCGGTGGGATCCCTAGTGGGCGGGCTTGAGGGGAAGCAGTGCGCTGATCCGGAAGCCGCCGCCGGGCCGCGGCCCCGTGTCGAGCGTTCCGCCGACCATACCGACGCGCTCGCGCATACCGATGAGCCCGTGGCCCCGGCCGTCGGCGCCGCCGTCCTCGTACAGCTCGTGCGCCGAACCGCGGCCGTCGTCCTCCACCAGCAGTCCGAGGCCGTCGTCGAAGTAGACGAGCCGCACGCTGGCCCCGGCCTCCGGACCGCCGTGCTTGCGCGTGTTGGTCAGCGCCTCCTGGACGATGCGGTACGCGGTGAGCTCGACGCCGCTCGGCAGCGGCCGCGGCGTTCCCTCGATCTTGAAGTCCACTGTCAGGCCCGAGCCGCGCACCTGCTCGACCAGGTCCTCGATCTGCTCGACATCGGGCTGCGGGACATACTCACCGCTCTCCGGGGCATCGCCGGTACGCAGCACGCCGAGCAGCCTGCGCATCTCCGCGAGCGCCTGGCGGCCGGTGCTCGAGATGGTCTCCAGAGCCTGCTTGGCCTGGTCGGGGGCGGCGTCCAGGACATACGCGGCGCCGTCGGCCTGCACCACCATCACCGAGACGTTGTGCGCGACGACGTCGTGCAGCTCGCGGGCGATCCGCGCCCGTTCCGCCGCGACCGCGACCTTCGCCTGCGCCTCGCGCTCCTTCTCCAGCCGGGTGGCTCGCTCCTCGAGCTGAGCGAAGTACGCCCGCCGGGTGCGTATCGAGTCACCGAGCACCCAGGCGAGGGCGAACGGCACACTCATGAAGATCGTGAAGAAGATCTTGCCGCCGACGCCGGTGTTCGCCTCCGGCCAGCGCAGCTGCGCCAGCGTGCCCGCGGCCAGCCCGCCGACCAGCGCCAGCCGGGAGGCCCAGCGCGCCCCGTCGTACGCGGCGACGGTGTAGATGATCACCAGCATCGCGAAGTCGGCCGGGTTGACCTCGACGTCCAGCGCGAGCTGGGCGACGCCCAGCGCGGCGGCGAGTACCAGCATCTTCTCCGGCATACGGCGGCGCAGCGCCACGACCAGACTCAGCAGCAGAACGATCAGAGCTGCGGTGATACGGGGCTGGATACCGACCGGTACCTGGATCACCCACAGCATGGAGAACCCGAAGAGGATGACAGCCCAGAAGCTGTCGACGCCCGTCGGGTGTCTGCGGATGAAGTCGTAGAGGCGCTGCACGTAACCCAGCGTAGGGAAAGGAGATAGGTGCAAGGGTCAACCGGAGGAGCGATCCGGTCGGCGGAAGCGTACTCCGCAAGGTGGAGACTTGTGCGCGTGATGGATGAGTCGTGTCAGTGGCGAGGATGGCGGGAAGCGACGGAAGCGGCGCTGTACGGGCCCGACGGCTTCTATCTGCGGCCCGAGGGACCGGCCGGGCACTTCCGTACGTCGGTGCACGCGTCGCCGCTGTTCGCCTCGGCGATCGCCCGGCTGCTGCTCACCACGGCGGAGCCGCTCGGTCTCGACGAGGTGGCACTGGTCGATGTCGGCGCAGGCCGCGGCGAGCTTCTCGCCGGCGTGCTGGCGGCGCTGCCGTCCGGTTTCCCGGTACGGGCGTACGCCGTCGAGCGCGCGGCCCGTCCCGCCGGCCTGGACCCCCGCATCGAATGGACCGCCGAGCCCCCGGCCGGGGTGAGCGGGCTGCTCTTCGCCAACGAATGGCTGGACAACGTCCCGGTGGATGTCGCGGAGGCCGACCCGGACGGCGTCGCACGGTACGTCCTCGTACGCGGGGACGGCACCGAACGGCTCGGCTCCCCGGTCTCCGGAGCGGACGCCGAGTGGCTGGAGCGCTGGTGGCCGCTGCCCGAGCCGGGGATGCGGGCGGAGATCGGCCGTCCGCGGGACGAGGCATGGGCACGGGTCGTGGGCACGCTCAAGGCGGGCCTCGCGGTCGCCGTCGACTACGCTCACGCCCTTCAGGCGCGGCCGCCGTTCGGCACGCTGACGGGTTTCCGGGCGGGCCGCGAGGTACGCCCGTTCCCGGACGGCAGCTGCGACATCACCGCGCATGTGGCCCTGGACGCGTGCGCGCTGCCCGGTGCGGAACTGCTCACTCAGCGAGAGGCGCTGCGGGACCTGGGCGTCACGGGCGAACGCCCCCCGCTGTCGCTGGCGACGTCCGACCCTGCGGCGTACGTCCGCGCACTCGCCTCCGCCGGGGAGGCGGCCGAACTGACGGCGCGGGGCGGCCTCGGCGACTTCGGCTGGTTGCTGCAGCGGCAACCCGGCCCGTCCGGCGTCTGAGGACCGGGGTCCGGGTCGGCCCCCCAGGTGTTCCACGTACTCGGCGCCCCGGGTGTTGCACGTACAGGGGATACTGTCGCCATGACGGAGACGACGGTCGGCATCGGCGGCGCGGCGGAGAGCACCGACATGGTGCTCAACATCGGCCCCCAGCACCCCTCCACGCACGGCGTGCTCCGCCTCCGTCTCGTACTGGACGGAGAGCGTATCCAGCAGGCCGAGCCGGTCATCGGTTATATGCACCGCGGCGCCGAGAAGCTCTTCGAGGCGCGCGACTACCGCCAAATCGTGATGCTGGCCAACCGCCACGACTGGCTCTCCGCGTTCTCCAACGAGCTCGGCGTCGTCATGGCCGTCGAGCGGATGCTCGGTATGGAGGTCCCGGAGCGCGCGGTCTGGACCCGTACGCTCCTCGCCGAGCTCAACCGGGTCCTCAACCACCTCATGTTCCTCGGGTCGTACCCGCTCGAACTGGGCGGCATCACGCCGATCTTCCACGCGTTCCGCGAGCGCGAGGATCTCCAGCATGTGATGGAGGAGGTCTCCGGCGGCCGGATGCACTACATGTTCAACCGGGTCGGCGGGCTCAAGGAGGACCTCCCGGCGGGCTGGCTCGGCCGCGCCCGCGAGGCCGTCGCCGCCCTCCGCTCGCGGATGGACATCTACGACAAGCTGGTCCTCGGCAACGAGATCTTCCGCGGTCGTACGCGCGAGGTGGGGGTGCTCTCGGCCGAGACGGTCCACGCGTACGGAGTGAGCGGCCCGATCGCCCGCGCCTCGGGTGTCGACTTCGATCTGCGGCGCGACGAGCCGTATCTGGCGTACGGAGAGCTGCAGGACACGCTCAAGGTCGTCACCCGCACGGAGGGCGACTGCCTGGCCCGCTTCGAGGTCCTTCTCCACCAGACGCACAACGCGCTGGACCTGGCGGACGCGTGTCTGGACAGGATGGCCGAGCTGCCGCCGGGCCCGATCAACCAGCGGCTGCCGAAGGTCCTGAAGGCACCTGAGGGCCATACGTACGCCTGGACGGAGAACCCGCTCGGCATCAACGGCTACTACCTGGTCTCCAAGGGCGAGAAGACCCCGTACCGGCTGAAGCTGCGCTCGGCGTCGTACAACAACATCCAGGCGCTGACCGAGCTGCTGCCGGGGACGCTGGTGGCCGACATGGTGGCGATCCTGGGCTCGCTGTTCTTCGTCGTCGGCGACATCGACAAGTAGACAAGTAGTCGAGCGGACAACACGTCAACGAGCAGCGCCCGCGACGCTCACGACGTCCGCGATATCGGGGACGTAGGCGGACGTTCGAGACGTCCGCGGTCAGGAAATCGCGCTGCGCAGCTCGGCGACGTCCAGCTGCTCCGTCTCGTCGTGCGCCGTCAGATCGATCACCTTACCGACCGCGCGGTCGTCCGTCGCGTCCTGTGCGGCCAGGGCCTCCTCGCCCACCACATCGGCGAGGTCCTCGTTCTGCGCGGCCTCGATCGCCTTCTGCGCACCCGCTTCGGCGGCCGTGCCGAAGAAGTCGAAGCCGCCCTCGGGGCGTGCGCGGCGGCGCTGCGGACCGTACGGAACGATCGCTGCTGCGGCCGGGACAGGACGCCTGGCCGGGACGGGACGAGGGGCGGGGACGGCGGACGACGGGCGGGTGTGCTGCTCTCCCCCGGCGGCCGCCGCGTGCTTCCCCTGCGGCTCGTCCGCCTCCTTGGCCCGCTCGGCGAGATCGCGTCGACGGGCTTCTTCGACGGTGCGCTTCGCCTCCTGCGCGGCGGCGTTGCGCGACAGGTTGTCCAGCGCCTTGGACGCGCGGAGGTACGTGGACGGGGTGGGCGTGGAACCGGCCGGGGGCAGCGCCCTGACCGGCGCCGCCGCTTCGAGCGCGAGCTGCCTGCGGCCCTCGAGCGCGCTGGCCCGCTCGGTCTCGGCCGTCGCGTACCGCCGCAGCAGCGCGGCATGTTCGTTGCGCAGCGCGGCGAGCTCGACCCGCTTGGCACGCAGCTTCGCGTCGAGCTTGGCGCGCAGCTCACGCGATTCCTCGAGATCCGTCTCGAGCTCGGCCAGGCGTTCCTCGGTCTTCCACTCGTCGCTCGCGCGGGCACGCGTGAGTTCCGCGACGCGGCGGCCGGCGTTCCGGTCCCAACTGCGCATCAGGACCGCGCCGGTGACAGCCGCCATCGCCGCGGCTCCGACCAGGGAGCGGAGCACGACTGGCTCCGCCAGAAACCACGCGCCGGCGGCACACAAAACCGACGCTCCGGCTACCGCCGAAGGCGGCAGCAGCCTGTGCAGGGGCGGGGAATGGCGGTGGCGTCCACGTGGCATGGCCTGAAATTTACCGTGCGAAGTCGCCGAATGGGGTGTCGGCCCGGCAAATCTCTGGATGAAGAACGCCGGGCCGACCCTTCTCTACTTCTTGAGCAGGCCCTTGGACGCGAGATAAGCCTTCGCCGCGTCCTGAGGCTTCGCGCGCTCGGCGTCCACCTTGCGGTTCAACTCGGCAAGATCCTCGGTCGTCAGCACCTTGGTGAGCTTGTCGAGCGCGTCGGCTATCTCCTTGGCGCCCGCGTCCTTGGCATTGACCACCGGAAGAACGTTGTCGGCGTTCTGGAGCTTCTTGTCGTCCTCCAGGAAGACCAGGCCGTCCAGCAACGCGTCCGTGGTGGTGGTCAGCACGAGCTGGTCGTCACCGTCCTTGACGGCCTGCTTGGACTGCGGGGTGCCGACTCCCTTGGGGTCGATGCCCGAGACGTCGATGCCGTACGTCTTCTTCAGACCCGGCGCGCAGAACGGCCGCACCTCGCACTCGTCGCCTGCCGCGATCTTCACCTTCAGCTTCGACTTCCCAAGATCGGAAAGCGTCTTGAGCTTGTTCTTCTCCGCGAATTCCTTGCTCACCGCGAAGGCGTTCTGGTCGACGGCGGCACCGGCGGGAAGCACCTTGAGCCCGCGCGGCTCGGCGAGCTTCGCGAGCGCCGCCACGGTGGCGGTGACATCGCCGGATGCCACCGGCTTCTCGTCGGGCGCCTTCGGCCCGTTCACCTTCGCGTTGAGGAATTCGGCGACCGTCGCGGCGTATTCCGGTACGACGTCGATCTCGCCCTTCTCCAGCGAGGGTTCGTACAGCTCACGGTTCTTCACCGTGGTGACGGACGTCTTGTAGCCGGCGTCGGCCAGGATCTGCGCATACAGCTCGGCGAGCACCTTGGACTCGGTGAAGGACGCGGCACCGATGACGAGCGCGCCTTTCTTGCCCGCCCCGCCGCCCGATTCGGAGCCGCCCTTCTCCTTCTCCAGGCTGTCGCCACCGCATGCGGCGAGAGAACCCGTCAGGGCCACCACACCGAGTATTGCGCCCGCGATGCGCGAGGTCTTGCTCATCAGGTTCTCCGTCCACAGCAAAGGGTTGGGCGTCGTCACACCGACGACACGGACGACACGGTCTTACGGAGGGGGCTCAGCAGCCGGTCGGCCGCCACCAGAACCCCTTCCACCAGCAGCGCGAGCAGCGCCGCGAGGAGCGCGCCCGCGACGACCTGCGGGGTGTTGTAGGTGTTGAAGCCGGCGGTGATGATCCGGCCCAGGCCGCCCTGGCCCACCATCGAAGCGATGGTGGCCGTGGCCACCACCTGGACTGCGGCCGACCTCAGGCCGGTCATGAGCAGCGGGTAGGCGAGGGGAAGTTCGACGCGCAGGAAGAGCTGGCCACCGGACATCCCCATCCCGCGTGCTGCCTCCACCACCGCCCGGTCGACTTCCCGCATACCGACGTAGGCGTTGGTCAGCAGCGGGGGCACGGCGAAGAGCACCAGGGCGATGATCGTCGGCAGATAACCGGCGCTGCGCAGCGGTGTGAGCATGAAGAGGGCGAGGACCGCGAAGACCGGGATCGCCCGGCCCGCGTTGGAGATGTTGACCGCGAGTGCGCCTCCCCTGCCGAGGTGCCCCAGCCAGAGTGCGACGGGCAGGGCGATCGCGCAGGCCAGTGCGAGGGCCACCCCGCTGACGTACACATGCTCGCCCAGGCGGTGCCAGGCACCACTCTCCCCCGACCAGTTGGAGCCGGTGGTGAGCCAGGTCCACGCGTCGGCCACTACCCCCATCAGCCCGTCCCCTTCGCCGTGCCCACTCGGTTCGCCGGACGTATTCGCTTCGCCGGGCGTAGGCGGGTCCAGGGCGTCAGCAGCCGCTGTGCGCCGAGCAGCAGCAGATCGGCGACGGCCGCCAGCAGCACACAGAGCACGGATGCGGTCAGCACCTGCGCCTTGAAGGTGGTCTGCACGCCGTCGTCGATGAGATTGCCCAGACCGCCCTTGCCGACCAGCGCGCCGACCGTCGTCAGCGCGATCGTCGAAACGGTCGCGATGCGCAGGCCCGCCATCAACGCGGGCAGCGCGAGCGGAAGTTCGACCTCCCAGAGCAGCCGGCCCGATCCGTACCCCATGCCGCGCGCGGCCTCCCGCGCCTCGTCGGGCACCGCGTCGAGTCCGGCCATGATGTTCCGTACGAGGATGGTGAGCGAGTACAGCACCAGGCCGGTCACCACCAGCGCCGCCGACAGCCCGAAGACCGGCAGCAGCAGAGAGAACATCGCCAGCGACGGGATGGTGTAGAGCAGCGTCGTGAGTCCGAGCACCGGGCCCGCGAACCGCGGTCCGGCGCGGGCGAGCAGCGCCAGCGGAAATGCGACGGCGAGACCGATCAGAACCGACACCACGGTGATCCAGACATGCTGAACCGTGGCATCGGTCAATTCCTGGCTGCGGGTGCGGAGGTACTCCCCGCAGATCCAGTCATTGGCCGCCAGACAGCTCTGCGCAGCCTGCTGCGTACTCATGCCCCCCACCTCCCCAGCAGTGCCGAACGTACGTCTGGCGACCATATCCCTGACCACTGACAATCGCCGAGGGCCGCCACATTGCAGCAACATGGCCTTCACACAACACCCGTCACAATGGGGAACCATGATCCGTTTCGAGCACGTCACCAAGCGGTACCCGGACGGGACGACAGCGGTCGACGACCTGTCGTTCGAGGTCGCCGAGGGCGAACTGGTCACGCTCGTCGGACCGTCCGGCTGCGGGAAGACCACGACCATGAAGATGGTCAATCGCCTTATCGAGCCGAGCGGCGGCCGAATTTTCCTGGACGGGGACGACATATCCGCCATCGATCCGGTCCAACTGCGGCGCCGTATCGGCTACGTGATCCAGCAGGTCGGTCTTTTCCCGCACAAAACGGTCCTGGAGAACACCGCGACCGTTCCCCATCTCCTCGGCTGGAAGCGCGGCAAGGGCCGTGAGCGCGCCGCCGAACTCCTCGACCTGGTCGGCCTCGACCCGTCCGTCTACGGCGACCGCTACCCCGAGCAGCTCTCCGGCGGTCAGCGTCAGCGCGTCGGCGTGGCCCGGGCGCTGGCGGCCGACCCGCCCGTACTGCTGATGGACGAGCCGTTCGGCGCGGTGGACCCGGTGGTGCGCGAGCATCTGCAGAACGAGTTCCTGAGGCTCCAGTCCCAGGTCCGTAAGACCGTGCTCTTCGTCACCCATGACATCGAGGAGGCAGTCCGCCTCGGTGACCGTATCGCCGTCTACGGACAGGGGCGGATCGAGCAGTTCGACGCACCGGCCGCGGTGCTCGGCACCCCCGCCAACCCGTATGTCGCGGACTTCGTCGGCGCCGACCGCGGCCTCAAGCGCCTCTCGGTCACCCCTATCGAGGAGGGCGATCTGGAGCAGCCACCGGTCGTCCACCTCGACGACCCGCTGCCCCGGAAGCTCGGCTCCCGCTGGGCCGTCGTCCTGGACGCCGAGGACAATCTGCACGGCTGGATATCGGCCGAGCAGACCGCCGCGTCGGGATCCGTACGCGAACACGCCCGCCGGATGGAGGCGTGGCTTCCGGTCGGCGCCTCGCTCAAGCAGGCGTTCTCCACCATGCTCCAGCACGACGCGGGCTGGATCGCGGTCATCGACAAGGAGGAGACCGGGCGCTTCCTCGGTGTCCTCACCCCGGCCCGGCTGCACGAGGCGCTGCGCCGCTCCATAGACGCGGACGCCCAGGCCATCCCGCGTACCCAAGTCGCGCTGCAAACGATCGAAACGGTGAAGACGCTCTGAGCCCCACGACGCGCTGAGCCCTGCGAAGCGCTCGGCCCCGCGAAACGCTCGGCCCCGCGAAACGCCCAGGCCTACGAAGCGCTGAGCCTGCCGCTGATCCAGGTCAGCGCCGGCGGAATCTCGCGCCGCCAGGTGTTGAAGTTGTGCCCACCGCTGTCGAGCGTGATCGACGAGACGCGCGCGGGCGACTTCACCTTCTTTATGAAGGCCAGCGTCGACTTGAGGTTGGCCTCGCCCGCCTTCGACGTCGTGACCAGGAAGGACGACTTCCCCTGCGGCAGGTGGTCCAGGCTCCACAGCAGATTGGCCCGGCTCTTCTGCTTCTTGCTGCCGTGGAAGAGGTCACCGGTCGTCGGGTCGTCGGCAGCCTTGTAGTACGCGGAGAGACCCGCGCTCGCCCCGAACTGCTCCGGGTGGTGCATCGCGATCTTCAGGGCGCAGTATCCACCGGTGGAATTCCCCATGAAGCCCCAGTTCTGCGGTTTGGTCCCGACCCGGTACGTCTCCGAGATCGCCTTCGGCAGATCCTTGGCGAAGAAGGTCTCGGTCTGCGGCCCGCCCGGTATGTCCACGCACTCGGTGTCCCGCGGCGGCGCGACGGTCGGCCGCATCATCACCAGGATCATCGGCTGCATCTTGCCGTCCTTGGCCTGCATGAAGGCCGTCCTCGGGTACTTCAGGCCCTTGAGCAGGTTCTCCGCGGTTCCCGGATATCCGGTCAGCACGATAGATGCCGGAAATGTTCTCTTCTCGTATTTCGCCTGGAAGTACTCCGGCGGCAGATAGACATACGCCGGGCTGTCGATCTTCGACTTCTCGCCCACCACGACGATCTTCTGTATCTGACCGCCCATCGCGGGCCGCGAGCCGCCCGGCACATCCAGCATCTGCTTGCCGACGACCTTGACGCGCTTGCCGGAGGCCGAGTGGTCCACCACCACACCCATGTCCTGCTCCTGACCGAAGAGGTCGGACCAGGAGCCGTAGAAGAGGAAGGAGTTGTTGGCCGCGAGGCCAACGGCGGAGAAGAGCGCGAGCTGAGTCGCCAGCAGCAGCCCGATCCTGCCCGTCACGGCGCGCCAACTGCGACGCGAGAGCCGCGGCCAGAGCCAGACGGTGGCGGCGAACAGCAGCACGGCCACCATGATCGCCAAAGCCAGGACTTTGTTACTGGTCAGACCCATGAGTCGCGTGAGCTTTCTTCCTTGAGAATTTCCTGTGAATGAGTGAACCCGCCTCCCGGAAGTCCCGTCCTAGAGAGAGCAAATCGTCCGGAGCCACACACCTGAGGCTCGGGACACAGGATCTCTCGCGGAATCACGGGAAGCGATGTCTGCAACGGTAGATGGGGACAAATCAGGATTGGTTCCGGATCGGGTGCGTCGCATATTGCGCGGCCCCCGCCCGGAGGCGGTCCCTGCGCTGGTCGGCACGGCCTCCACACTCGTCGGCCTGATCGACGTTGCCGCCGGGGTCTTCCCCCGATTCCGGCACAGTCGGATGCACTCGATCGCCGAGGTGCTGCCGGGATCCACCGGCCCCTTCGCCGCGGCGCTCTCGCTCTGCGCCGGCGTACTGCTGCTGCTGCTCGCCCACGGGCTCAAGCGCCACAAGCGCCGCGCCTGGCGGGCCGCGGTGATCCTGCTGCCCGTCGGGGCGGTGGGGCAGTTCGTCTACCGCCACTCGGTGATCGGTGCGCTGGTCTCGCTGGTGCTGCTGACGCTGCTGCTGCGCCACCGGAGTGAATTCGCCGCGCTGCCCGACCCGCGCAGCCGCTGGAAGGCGCTCGCCAACTTCATCCTCATGGGCGCCGGTTCCCTGGGCCTCGGCCTGGTCATCGTCAGCGTGCACCCCGGCAACGAGGTCGGCAGCCCCAGCCTCACCGACCGCCTGGAGCACGTCCTGTTCGGGCTGTTCGGCTTCGAGGGTCCCGTCGACTACGCCGACGGGGTGTCCTGGACGGTCGGCTACTCCCTCGGTGCGCTCGGTCTGCTGACCGCCGTCACCACCATCTATCTCGCCTTCCGCCCCGAGCACCCGGCCGCGCGCCTCACCGAGGACGACGAGCGCCGACTGCGCGACCTGCTCACCCGGCACGGCAGGCGGGACTCGCTGGGACACTTCGCGCTCCGCCGCGACAAGGCCGTTGTCTTCTCACCGAGCGGCAAGGCCGCGGTCACCTACCGCGTGGTCTCCGGCGTCATGCTCGCCAGCGGCGACCCGATCGGCGATGTCGAGGCCTGGCCCGGCGCCATCGAGCGCTTCATGGACGAGGCCAAGGCGCACTCCTGGACCCCGGCCGTGATGGGCTGCTCGGAGACCGGCGGCGAGGTCTGGACCCGGGAAACCGGTCTGGACGCGCTGGAGCTGGGTGACGAGGCGGTGGTGGACGTCGCGGATTTCTCCCTCACCGGGCGCGCGATGCGCAACGTACGCCAGATGGTGAAGCGCATCGAGCGCAATGGCTACGAAACCCGGGTACGGCGCGCTCGTGACCTCTCCGACGAGGAGCTGGAGGCGATCCGCCTGGCCGCGGCGGCCTGGCGCGGCACCGACACCGAGCGCGGCTTCTCGATGGCGCTGGGCCGGATAGGCGACCCGGCCGACGGCGACGCCGTGATCGCCACGGCTCACAAGGAGGACCCCGATTCTCCGTACGGCGACCTCAAGGCGATCATCCACTTCGTCCCGTGGGGTACGGACGGGATGTCCCTGGAACTGATGCGCCGCGACCGCTCGGCCGACCCGGGCATGAACGAACTGCTGATCGTCGCGGCGCTGCAGGCCTCGCCGGGGCTGAAGATCGAGCGCGTCTCGCTCAACTTCGCGATGTTCCGCTCGGCGCTGGCGCGCGGCGAGAAGATCGGCGCGGGCCCGGTGCTCCGGATGTGGCGCGGCCTGCTGGTCTTCCTGTCCCGCTGGTTCCAGATCGAGTCGCTGTACAAGTTCAACGCAAAGTTCCAGCCGCGCTGGGAGCCGCGCTTCGTGGTCTTCCGCAATACGCGTGACCTGCCGCGTATCGGCTTCGCCGCGATGCAGGCGGAGGGCTTCGTGAACGTCGCGCTCCCCCGCCTCTTCCCGCGCCGCCGCCCGGCCCGCCAGCCGCGCCCCTGCGCACACATGACCGTCAAGGCGGAACACGAGGTCCGCGCGGCGTGACAGCCGAGCCCTTGGCTGTGGGGTATCCCGTACCCCCACAGCCGAGGGCGGGCGGGTGCGGCAGACCCTCCCGGGGTCTCCCCGGCCCACCGGCGTGACCTCCGCCCCGCCCGGCGGGCCTAGGCTGGGCGTATGAGTACGTTGCGTGGACGGGGCACGGCCGACGGCCTGCCGGAGTGGGATCGCTGTGCGGTCATGGGAGTCGTCAATGTGACGCCCGACTCCTTCTCCGACGGCGGCCGCTGGTTCAACACCACGGCCGCGGTCAAGCGCGGCCTCGACCTCGTCACCGAGGGCGCCGACCTCGTCGACGTCGGCGGTGAGTCCACCAGGCCCGGCGCCAGCCGGGTCGACGAGGACGAGGAGCTGCGGCGGGTCGTTCCCGTCGTACGCGGCCTGGCGGCCGAAGGCGTCACCGTCTCCGTGGACACCATGCGCGCCACCGTCGCCGAGCAGGCCGTCGCGGCCGGCGCGGTGCTCGTCAACGACGTGAGCGGCGGCCTCGCCGACCCCCGTATGGTCCCGGCGGTCGCCGCGACCGGCGTCCCCTTCGTGGTCATGCACTGGCGCGGCTTCAGCCAGGACATGAACAACCGTGCCGTGTACGGAGACGTCGTCGCCGAGGTCGTCGCCGAGCTGCGCGACCGTATGGAGGCCGTCGTCGCGGGCGGCATCGCGCCCGAACGCCTCGTCATCGACCCCGGCCTCGGCTTCGCCAAGCAGGCCGAGCACGACCTCGCCCTCGTCGCCCACCTCTCCGAACTGCGCGCGCTGGGCCGCCCCGTGCTGGTCGCCGCCTCCCGCAAGCGGTTCCTCGGCCACGTACTGGCGAAGGAGGGCGCGGCGCCGCCGGCCCGGGAGCGCGACGCCGCCACGGCCGCGGTCTCCGCGATCGTGGCGCACGAGGGCGCGTGGGCGGTACGGGTCCATGAAGTACGGGCGACGGCCGACGCCGTCCGGGTCGCGCGGGCCGTCGAGGCCGCCCGGTGAGCCGTACCGACGTAGAACTGGTCGAAGAGGCCAACACCGCGTTCTACGAGACGATGGAGCGCGGAGACTTCGAGGAGCTCTCCGGTCTGTGGCTCGAGGACGACATCTCGTGCATCCATCCCGGATGGCCGGTGCTCTCGGGCCGCGGCGAGGTGCTCCGCTCGTACGCGCTGATCATGGCGAACACCGAGTACATCCAGTTCTTCCTCACCGATGTGACGGTGAGCCTGGCCGGCGACACCGCGCTGGTGACCTGTACCGAGAACATCCTCAGCGGCGGCCCGGCCGAGGAGAGCGGCGCGCTCGGACCGCTCGTCGGGCAGCTCGTCGTGGCCACCAATGTGTTCCGCCGCACATCGGACGGATGGAAGATGTGGTCACACCACGGTTCACCCGTCCTGACGGAAAGCGACGACGAAGAGGACAACGAGACCCCCTCGTAAGTGGGTAGGCGCACTTTGGGGGATTGGAAATCCGGGTCCCGGGTAGGGCGGCTACCAGCCTCGCGGCATGCCCGTCCACAACCCGTGGGCGAGCACTGTCGGTGCTCGCAGGTAGATTCGAATCTGGACACCGAGCCGCCCGCACGTGGCTGTGTGCCCGCAAGACCAACGACAGCAGGAGTGATTCGCGTGGATCGTGTCGCGCTGCGCGGCCTCAAGGCCCGCGGGCACCATGGCGTCTTCCCCCGGGAGCGCGAGGAGGGGCAGACCTTCATCGTGGATCTGGTGCTGAGCCTCGACACCCGCCCCGCGGCGGTCAGCGACGACCTGGCGAAGACCGTGCACTACGGCATTGTCGCGGAGGAGGTCGTCGCGGTCGTCGAGGGCGAGCCCGTCGACCTCATCGAGACGCTGGCCGAGCGGATCGCCCAACAGTGCCTCAAGCACGACGGCGTGGAGGAGGTCGAGGTGGTCGTGCACAAGCCGGACGCCCCGATCACCGTGCCCTTCGACGACGTGACCATCACGATCACCCGGAGTCGAGTATGACCGTATCTTCGTCGTTCCCTTCGGACTGGACGCAGAGCGACCCGACCGTGCAGCCGGTGCCCGCCTCCGTGGTGGAACAGGTCGACGCGGCCGATGTCACACTGTCCAATCCGAAACGGGCCGTGATCTCTCTCGGCTCCAACCTGGGCAACCGCCTGGAGACGCTTCAGGGCGCGATCGACGCGCTCGAGGACACGCCCGGCCTGCGGGTCAAGGCGGTCTCTCCGGTCTACGAGACGGAGCCGTGGGGCGTCGCGCCCGGCAGCCAGCCCTCGTACTTCAACGCGGTGGTCGTGATCAAGACCACACTGCCCCCGTCCTCCCTGCTGGAGCGCGGCCAGGCCATCGAAGAGGCCTTCGAGCGGGTCCGTGAGGAGCGCTGGGGCCCACGCACGATCGACGTCGACATCGTGGCGTACGCGGATGTCGTCTCGGACGACCCGGTTCTCACCCTTCCCCACCCGCGGGCCCATCAGCGCGCCTTTGTGCTCGCCCCGTGGCACGACGTCGAGCCGGAGGCCCAGCTGCCGGGCCGCGGCCCGGTCGTTGAACTGCTGGCCGGCATCGGCCAGGACGGTGTGCTTGCCCGGGCCGACCTGGAACTCCGTCTGCCCGAGTAGTCGTTAGGCTCTTCGGATCCGTACGGCACGCGGCACACGACAAACAGATGAGGGGCGCTGGGTGAAGCAACTGCGGCTCGGGGTACTGGCCGGTCTCTTCATCGTGGCCGGGGTACTGAGCTGGGGCGGCGCCCGGCTCTGGGAATCGTTCGGCACACTGCCGAGCGTGCCGCTGGCCGCGCCGATCGTGCTGGCGGTGATCGCGGTCGTCCTCACCGCGACCGCGCTCTCGCTCCGCGCCCGCCTGAAGGCTCAGCGCGAGCGGCGCCCCGGCGCGAAGGGCGTGGAGCCTCTGATGGCGGCGCGCGCGGTGGTCTTCGGCCAGGCGAGCGCACTGGTGGCGGCGCTGGTCTGCGGGATGTACGGCGGCGCGGGCGTGTTCCTGCTGGGCTCCCTCGACATCCCGGCCCGCCGGGACCAGGCGATCTACGCGGGCTTCTCGGTGGTGGCGGGCATCGGCGTGATCGCGGCGGCGTTCTTTTTGGAGCGGGTCTGCAAACTCCCGGAGGACGACGACGAAAACGCGGCCCCGGTGTAAGCGGCGCGCTCAGTGCCCTGGTTCACCATGGGCGACGTCCACTGCTTCGCGCGCCCAGGCGGCCGTCACTTCCGTGACGGTCGTCTGCACGGTCCGCTCCCCGTCCAAGGTCCACAAGGTGGAGCCGCCCCGGACGTTCCTGGCCTGTTCGCGCCCGCCGACCACATGCACAGTCTGCTCGCTCGGAAGCCCGTACCCATCGCGATCCCCCTTGATCAGCGATCAACTCCGCTGATCCAGGACCGTATCGGGCACCACTGACAATCCGGCTATCGCGCCAGTATCAGGCTCATCGCCTCGGAGCGCGTGGTGGAGTCACGCAGCTGGCCGCGCACCGCCGACGTGGTCGTCTTGGCGCCGGGCTTGCGGATGCCTCGGACCGACATGCACATGTGCTCCGCCTCGATGACCACGATCGCGCCGCGCGCCTCGAGGATGCGCATCAGCGAGTCCGCGATCTGTGTGGTGAGTCGCTCCTGCACCTGCGGCCGACGGGCAAACACGTCGACGAGGCGGGCCAGCTTCGACAGGCCCGTGATCTTGCCCGTGTCGGCCGGGATGTAGCCGACGTGGGCAACTCCGTGGAACGGCAGCAGATGATGTTCGCACAGAGATACGATTTCAATGTCCTTCACCAGGACCATCTCGTCGTGCCCCAGGTCGAACGTCGTCGTCAGGACCTCTTCGGGCTCCTGCCACAGGCCGGCCAGGAGCTCCCTGTACGCGCGCGCCACGCGGCCCGGCGTCTCCCGCAGGCCCTCGCGGTCCGGGTCTTCCCCGACCGCGATGAGGAGCTCGCGTACGGCGTTCTCGGCCCGCTTCTCGTCGAATTCGCCGATCGTGCCTTCGCCGTCCAGCGTCACCGGGTCGGTCATCTGTGCCTCGTTCCTGTGCTTTCGCGTGCGTGCATAAAAGAATGCCGCGCCCCCCAGGCTAAAACCTGGGGGGCGCGGCATTCATTCCGGGCCCCGTGTGACCGGAGCGACGGCAGGGTCAGCCCTCCGGACGCTCCTCCGGGACCGCCTCGACGGCCGGAACGGCATCCGTCGGCTGCGCGCCGTTGGAGCCGACGGCGCCGTTGGTCAGCGCCAGCTCCTTCGGCGAGAGCACCGGCGGCCGCGTGGACGGCGTACGCCGTGAGGAGCCGGTCCACGCGGGGCGGGCCGGGCGCCGCACGAGGGGCGCGAAGATCTCGGCGATCTGCTCCTTGCCGAGGGTCTCCTTCTCCAGCAACTGGAGGACCAGGTTGTCGAGAACATCGCGGTTCTCGACCAGGATCTCCCAGGCCTCGTTGTGCGCGGTCTCGATGAGCTTCTTGACCTCTTCGTCGACGAGCGCGGCAACCTCTTCCGAGTAGTCGCGCTGGTGACCCATCTCACGGCCCAGGAACGGCTCGGTGTTGTCGCCACCGAACTTGATCGCGCCCAGCCGCTCGGTCATGCCGTACTGCGTGACCATCGCACGGGCCGTGGTCGTGGCCTTCTCGATGTCGTTGGCCGCACCGGTGGTCGGGTCGTGGAAGACAAGCTCCTCGGCCGCGCGCCCGCCCAGCATGTACGCCAGCTGGTCGAGCATTTCGTTGCGCGTGGTCGAGTACCTGTCCTCGTCCGGCAGGACCATGGTGTAGCCCAGCGCACGGCCACGGGACAGGATCGTGATCTTGTGGACCGGGTCGGAGTTCGGCGAAGCCGCCGCGACCAGGGCGTGACCGCCCTCGTGGTACGCGGTGATCTTCTTTTCCTTGTCCGACATGATCCGGGTCCGCTTCTGCGGGCCCGCCACGACGCGGTCGATCGCCTCGTCCAGGGCGTGGTTGTCGACCAGCTTCTTGTCGCCGCGTGCGGTGAGCAGCGCGGCTTCGTTCAGCACGTTCGACAGGTCCGCGCCGGTGAAGCCGGGCGTACGACGGGCGACAGCGCCCAGGTCGACGTCCGGGGCGACCGGCTTGCCCTTCTGGTGAACCTTGAGGATCTCCAGACGGCCCTGCATATCGGGACGGTCGACGGCGATCTGCCGGTCGAACCGGCCCGGGCGCAGCAGCGCCGGGTCGAGGATGTCCGGCCGGTTGGTGGCGGCGATCAGGATGACGCCGCCCTTCACGTCGAAGCCGTCCATCTCGACGAGCAGCTGGTTCAGCGTCTGCTCGCGCTCGTCGTGGCCACCGCCGAGACCCGCACCGCGGTGCCGGCCGACGGCGTCGATCTCGTCGACGAAGACGATCGCCGGGGCGTTCGCCTTGGCCTGCTCGAAGAGGTCACGCACTCGGGAGGCACCGACGCCGACGAACATCTCGACGAAGTCGGAACCCGAGATCGAGTAGAAGGGGACGCCCGCCTCGCCCGCGACGGCGCGAGCGAGCAGCGTCTTGCCCGTACCGGGCGGGCCGTACAGCAGCACACCCTTCGGGATCTTGGCGCCGACCGCCTGGAACTTGGCCGGCTCCTGCAGGAACTCCTTGATCTCGTGGAGCTCCTCGACGGCCTCGTCGGCCCCCGCCACATCGGCGAAGGTCGTCTTCGGAGTGTCCTTGGTGATCAGCTTGGCCTTGGACTTCCCGAAGTTCATGACTCGGGAGCCGCCGCCCTGCATCTGATTCATCAGGAACAGGAAGACCACGACGATCAGGACGAAGGGCAGCAGCGAGAGCAGCACCGAGACGAACGGGCTCTGCTTCGACGGCGAGACGGTGTAACCCTTCCCGATGTCGCCCGCTTCGTACTTCTTCTGCAGAGTGGTCGCAAGATCAGCACCCTGGGTGCCGATATAGCTGGCCTGGATCTTGTCGCTGCCCTTGACCTTCTGGCCGTCCTTCAGATCGACCTTGATGATCTGTTCGTCGCCGGTGGTCAGCTTGACCTGGTCGACCTGGTTCTTGTCGATCGCCTGGACGACCTCGCCAGTGTCCACCGTCTTGTAGCCGCCGGACGAGCCGACGACCTGCATCAACACGACCACGGCGAGGACGGCCAGCACGATCCACATGACCGGCCCACGGAAGTATCGCTTCACGTCCATCCATACGGAGCGAAATCGCCCCGTCCCTCCTGCCCGTAGGTAAATGCTGCTGTGAGAAAAGACTGTTCTTCGGACGGTACCCCAGCATCGTCACCGCGACCGCACGGTACGGCTGACAATCCCGCCCTCCCATGCTCCAACGGCGAGAAGGGGGCTGAGGTTCCCGGCGGGGTCAGCCGCCGTAGACGTGCGGCGCGAGTGTGCCGACGAAAGGCAGATTGCGGTACTTCTCCGCGTAATCCAGCCCATACCCGATGACGAACTCATTCGGGATGTCGAAGCCGATCCACTTCACGTCGATCGCCACCTTTGCGGCATCCGGCTTACGCAGCAGAGTGCAGACCTCGAGAGAGGCCGGCTCGCGCGAACCGAGGTTCGACAGCAGCCACGAGAGCGTGAGGCCGGAGTCGATGATGTCCTCGACGATCAGGACGTGCTTGCCCTTGATGTCGGTGTCCAGGTCCTTGAGGATCCGGACCACGCCCGAGGACTGGGTGCCCGCGCCGTAGGACGACACCGCCATCCAGTCCATCGTCACGGGGGTGGACAGCGCACGCGCCAGGTCCGCCATCACCATCACGGCGCCCTTGAGGACACCGACGATGAGCAGGTCCTTGTCCGCGTACTCCGCGTCGATCTTCGCAGCCAGTTCAGCCAGCTTCGCGTCGATCTCTTCCTTGGTGATGAGCACCGACTGGAGGTCGGTGCTCATGTCCTTCTCGTTCACCCGGGTCACTTTCGTTGTGCATTCGCTGCAGCTGCGTCAGCCTTGCCGGATGACCAGTCTGCCACCCTGCCGCCGCGCCTCGACGCGCCCCGGCAGATTGATGGCTCCCTGACCGCGCCAGCTCGTGATCAGCCGGTCGACTTCCTCGACGTGCCGGGCGAAGAGCGAACCGGCCGGCGCACCGGCTTCGATGGCGGCCCGGCGCAGTACCCGGCGGCGGACGGCGGGCGGCAGCGCGTAGAGCTTCGCGCACTCGAGCCGCCCGGCGTCGTCGCGTACGGAGGAGTCCACGTCGGCGGCCCAGGTGTCCAGGGCGTCCGCATCGTCGCGGGAGAGCTGAGCGGTACGGGCCAGGGCCTCGACGACGCCCTTGCCGAGCGCCTTCTCCAGGGCGGGCAGGCCCTCGTGGCGCAGCCGCGAGCGGGTGTAGGCCGGGTCGGCGTTGTGCGGGTCGTCCCAGACGGGCAGCGACTGGACCATGCAGGCCTTGCGGGCTGTCTGCCGGTCGAGCTGGAGGAAGGGGCGACGGTAACGGCCCGCCGCCCCCGAGACGGCCGCCATTCCGGAGAGCGAACGGATGCCGGAGCCGCGGGCGAGGCCCAGCAGGACGGTTTCAGCTTGATCATCGCGGGTGTGGCCGAGCAGAACGGCCGCGGCGCCGTGGCGCTCCGCGGCGTCGTCGAGGGCGGCGTAGCGGGCATCGCGGGCCGCGGCCTCGGGGCCGCCCTCGCGGCCGACTCGTACGGCGATGGCTTCGACGGGGTCGAGCTGCATCGCGGTGAGCCGTGCGGCGACTTCGGCGGCGCGGAGGTCGGAGCCGTCCTGGAGGCCATGGTCGACGGTGATGCCGCCGGCCCGGACGGAGAGTTTGCGGGCCTCGAAGGCGAGGGCGGAGGCGAGGGCCATGGAGTCGGCGCCGCCTGAGCACGCCACAAGGACGAGCGGCTGCTCGCCTGAGGGCGCGGCGTGGAGGGGGGAGGTCGCGGAGGAGGAGTGCGCGGGAGCCGCGTGGCCCACGGAGCGCGAGACACGTTCGCAGTGTTCGGTGAGTACGTCGTGGAGTACGCGGCGGACCGCCAGGCGTATCGCCGCGACCGCAGGATGGGGACCCATGTCCGGTGCCCTTCGTGAAAGTTGGGGGGTGCCTCGGTCGGAGTCGGGACGGAAGATTCAGTCACTCAGAGTGCGTCGATGGTGACAGAACCGGGCCGATACCCGAGCATTGCACGCCTACCCATTGCCTACGGTCCCTCGGATGGGTGATTAGGGGGGCGTCCTTCTGCCGTCGGACGCCTCCCGCTCACGACTCTGTTTTACGGTGCACCCTCGCGACCCAGTCCGCCGGTTTGGCGATCTCCGCCTTGGTGGGGAGGGTGTTCGGGGACGTCCAGACCCGGTTGAATCCATCCATACCGACCTCATCGACCACGGAGCGAACAAAGCGCTCGCCGTCGCGGTACTGACGCAGCTTGGCGTCGAGCCCCAGGAGCTTGCGCAACGCCTGGTCGAGACGGCTCGCGCCACGGGCCCTGCGCTGCTGGAACTTCTCCCGGATCTCGGCGACGGACGGCACGACATCTGGTCCGACGCCGTCCATCACGAAGTCCGCATGGCCTTCCAGCAGCGACATCACGGCGGTCAGCCGACTGAGGATCTCGCGCTGGGCGGGGGTCTGCACCAGCTCGACGATGGAGCGGCCGCCCTCGTCCTCCTCGCCCTCGGGGCGGGCGCCGGAGAGCGACTGGGCAGCCTCCCGGAACCGCTCCAGAACGGTCATCGGGTCGACCTCGGTCTCGCCGAGAAATGACTGGATCTCACCCTCAAGATGGTCCCGAAGCCACGGCACGCCGGTGAACTGGGTGCGGTGGGTCTCCTCGTGCAGGCAGACCCAGAGCCTGAAGTCGTGCGGTTCGACCTCGAGTTCACGCTCGACATGGACGATGTTCGGGGCGACAAGGAGCAGCCGCCCGCCGCCGTTCTGACCGGCAGGCAGCTCGCGGGTGGCGGGGGCGAAGGTCTCGTACTGTCCGAGGACCCGCGAGGCCAGGAACGACAGCAGCATGCCCAGCTCGACGCCGGTCACCTTGCCGCCGACCGCGCCGACCAGTGCGCCTCCCGGGCTGCCGGAGCGGCGCTCCTGCATCTTGTCCAGCAGCGGCTTGAGCAGCTCGCGGAAGCCCGCGACATTCGCCTTGACCCAGCCCGCCCGGTCCACGACGAGGACGGGGGTGTCCTGCGGCTCATGGCCTTCGGGGATCATCCGGGTGAAGGCCCGCACATGCTCTTCAGAGGATTTGGCATGCCTGCGCAGCTCGGCGACGACGGCACGCGCCTCGTCCCGGCTCACGTCGGGGCCCGGCCGCACGAAGCGGGTTGCGGTCGCCACAGCGAGATTCCAGTCGACCATCTCGACACCACCGATGCTCGTCATGCGTCAACCGTACGTTGTCGGCTCCGGCGGCGGTCAGGTGTTGGAACCGGCCGATTCGCCGGGTACGTCACGAAGCCAGTGCGGCGGCCAGCCGGTCCAGGGCGGGCTGGGCGGCCTCCGCGGACGGGGTGCTCCCTGCCAGGAAAGCGAAGGCGAGGAGGCGTCCGTCCGGGGCTACGACCGTGCCTGCCAGGGCGTTGACGCCGCTCAGGGTGCCGGTCTTGGCGCGCACCAGGCCGGTGCCGGGCGAGGTGGCGCCGTAGCGAGTCTGCAGCGTGCCGCTGAAGCCGGCGACCGGGAGGCCGGTCAGGACCGGGCGCAATTCGGGGTGGGCCGGGTCGGCGGCGCGGGTCAGCAGCGCGGTCAGCAGGCTCGCGGACAGTTTGTCGTCGCGGTTCAGACCGCTGCCGTCGGCGACGTGCGCGCCGGTCAACGGGAGCTTCAGTTTGGCGAGTTGCTTGGTGACGGCGCGCGCGGCCCCGTCGAAGCTCACCTCCTCGCCCGTCGCGATCGCGGTCTGGCGGGCAAGTGCTTCGGCGATGTCGTTGTCGCTGTTGGTCAGCGCCCGCTCGACCAGCGCCGAGAGCGGTACGGAGAGGACTTTGGCGAGAGGGACCGAACCGGCGGCGGGCCGGCCGGAAGCGGGCTCCGCGGAGGTGTTGATGCCGCGCTCGGACAGCAGGCGCCCGAAGGCGCGGGCCGCGTCACCCGCCGGGTCCCCGGTGCGCCCGGCGTTGCCGGTGGTCCTGTCGTCGATCCGGCCCTCGCCGACCATCAGCGCGCTGACCGGGGCGATGTTCCCGTTGGGGCCGATGGGGTGCCGGCCGGGGCCCGCGTAGAGCGAAGTGTCGTACGTGAGGCGGACCGTGGTGGTCCCACGGTCGCGCAGGGCACGTGCCGTCCGGTCGGCGAGCCTGCCCAGACCGGCCCTGTCGAGGCTCGCGTCGCCGCCGCCGACCAAGGTGAGCGTCTTGCCGTCCTTGGACGCGACGACCGTGGTGGGGATGCGGTGGTCGGGGCCGAGCGCCGACAGCGCCGCGACCGAGGTGGCGATCTTGATGGTGGAGGCCGGTGTCATCGGGTCCGCGGCCCCCTTCCCGTACAGCTGCCTGCCGGTCGCCACATCGACGACCGAGGCCGTATGGACCGCTCCGAGGCCGGGGTCGCCGAGGAGCGGCGCGAGCAGCTTCGCGAGCCCCGCGGGTGCGGTCGCCGGGGCCGTCGCGGGCGCGGTCGCCGGAGCGCCGAGCACGGCGAGCACTCCGGGGGCGCTGGGCGCGGGCGCCGGCCGCTTCGGCCTGCGGACCTCGTGATGTGCGCCACCCGCGTCGCTCTGGGCAGCCACCCGCTGCCTCTCGGCCTTACGCTGACCGGAGTCCCAAGGGCCGGCCGCGGCCACCGCCCCGGCAGCGAGGGCGAGGCCGACCACGGCGGCGCCCGCAGCGAGCTGCCACGTCCTGACCTCTGGCACCTCGCACCAGCCCCTTTCGCGATCACACACCTGCGTGAGGGACACTTAACCACCAGACGTATGTGTTGATCATGGAGGAGCCACCCGTGGAGTTCGACGTCACCATCGAGATCCCGAAGGGTTCGCGGAACAAGTACGAGGTGGACCACGAGACCGGTCGGATCCGCCTGGACCGTCGACTCTTCACCTCGACCAGCTACCCGGCCGACTACGGCTTCGTCGAGAACACCCTCGGCGAGGACGGCGACCCGCTGGACGCGCTGGTCATCCTTGACGAGCCGACCTTCCCCGGCTGCCTCATCAAGTGCCGCGCCATCGGAATGTTCCGGATGACGGACGAGGCAGGCGGCGACGACAAGCTGCTGTGCGTGCCGGCCTCCGACCCGCGAGTGGAGCACCTGCGCGACATCCACCACGTGTCCGAGTTCGACCGCCTGGAGATCCAGCACTTCTTCGAGGTCTACAAGGACCTGGAGCCCGGCAAGTCCGTCGAGGGTGCGAACTGGGTCGGCCGCACCGAGGCCGAGGCGGAGATCGAGGCCTCCTACAAGCGCCTCGAGGCGCAGGGCGGGGCTCACTGAGCTCCCGCCGGGCGGGCTCACCGAGCCGGCGCTGAGCGCGTACTGATACGCCGCTGAGCTGCTCGTACGGGCGGTACACCCTCCGGGGTGTACCGCCCGTCGTTCGTGTGGCCAGGTGTCCGTGCCCATACTGAGCTGACACGGCGACACGAGAGGGAGCGAGGACAGCACGTGGTGGCGGAGCCGGAGGGTCCGGAAGACCGGAAGCCTCAGTCCGACGAGGCGCACAGCGCCTTCACCCCACCGGCGGGGGTGGGACAGCCGGAAGCGCCCGAGGAGGACCATCCATCCTCGGAGTTCGCCGTTCCGGCCGGGATCGGCACCGAAGCTCCGGCCGAGCCGGAGGGTTCCGCTTTCGCCCCGCCCCGCACCTACAGCGCCAAGGACTCACCGCCCGCCTTCACCCCCGCGCACGGCATCCCCGCGGTCCGGCTCACCAAGGACGGGCCCTGGCAGGACCGGATGCGGGCGATGCTGCGGATGCCGGTGGGCGAACGGCCGGTTCCCGAAGCGGTGCAGAAGCACGACGAGGGCGGTCCCGCCGTTCCCCGCGTGCTGGACCTGACGCTCCGTATCGGCGAACTTCTGCTCGCGGGAGGCGAGGGCGCGGAGGACGTCGAGGCCGCCATGTTCGCCATCTCGCGTTCGTACGGCCTGGACCGCTGCGAGCCGACCGTCACCTTCACCCTGCTGTCGATCACGTACCAGCCCTCGCTGGTCGACGATCCGGTGACGGCGAACCGGACGGTGCGGCGGCGTGGCACCGACTACACCCGGCTGGCGGCCGTCTACCGCCTCGTCCACGACATCAGCTCCGAGGAGATGGAGATCTCCCTGGAGGAGGCCTACCGGCGGCTTGCGGAGATCCGGCGTAACCGGCACCCGTATCCGGGCTGGGCGCTCACCGCGTCCGGCGGTCTGCTGGCCGGCGCGGCATCCGTGCTGGTCGGCGGTGATGTGGTGGTGTTCCTGGCGGCGGCGATCGGCGCGGTACTCGGCGACCGGCTGGCCTGGCTGTGCGCGGGACGCGGGCTGCCGGAGTTCTACCAGTTCGTCGTCGCGGCCATGCCGCCGGCCGCGATGGGTGTTGCCCTGACGCTCTCACCGCTGGATGTACGCGCCTCCGCGGTGATCACCGGTGGACTCTTCGCGCTGATCCCGGGAAGGGCTCTCGTCGCCGGTGTGCAGGACGGCCTGACGGGCTTCTACATCACCGCGGCCGCCCGGCTGCTCGAGGTCGGCTATCTCGTCGTCGGCATCGTCGTCGGCGTGCTGATGGTGCTCTATCTGGGCGTCGCGCTGGACGCGGGCCTCAACCCGGAGACCGCCATCCACAGCGTGGAGCGGCCGGAGATCCAGACGCTGGCGGCGATGGCGCTGTCGCTCTGCTTCGCCGTACTGCTGCAGCAGGAGCGCAACACAGTGCTGCTGGCGGCGCTCAACGGTGGAGTGGCCTGGGTGGTGTACGGGGCGCTGGCGGACACCGCGGGTGCACCGCCGGTCGCCGCGACGGCCGTCGCGGCCGGTCTGGTGGGCCTGTTCGGGCAGATGCTCTCGCGCTACCGGTTCGCGTCCGCGCTGCCGTACGTCACCGCCGCGATCGGGCCGCTGCTGCCGGGTAGCGCGACGTACTTCGGGCTGCTGGAGATTGCCAGGAACGACCTCAACGCGGGCCTCGCCTCACTGTCCAAGGCGGCGGCGCTGGCGCTGGCCATCGCGATCGGGGTGAACCTGGGTGGGGAGATCTCCCGGCTGTTCCTGCGGGTGCCGGTCACCGAGGGGCCGGCCGGGCGCCGCGCGGCCAAGCGGACACGCGGCTTCTAGACCTCCGGCGGGAGCTTCGGGACCCTCCGGCGGGACTTCGAGAACCCTCCGGGGGAACTGCTGAACCCTCCGGGGGAACTGCTGGACCTTCCCGGTGGGAAGGGGTCAGCGCCTGGCGTGGCGGCCGCGCTGGGCCGACGGCACTTCGGCGGCCGGTCCGGCAGCGGCGGCTTCCTTCTTGTTCTTGGAGCGGGCCCGCAGGAACTCGATCCCGATCGGGACGACCGAGAGCAGCACGATCAGGATCAGCATCGCTTCGATGTTCTTGTGGACGAACTCGACGTTGCCGAGCGCGGCGCCGAGCAGGGTGACACCCGCGCCCCAGAGCGTGCCGCCGATGACGTTGAAGGTGATGAACGAGCGGTAGTTCATCCGGCTCACACCGGCGATGATCGGCGTGAAGGTCCGCACGATGGGCACGAAGCGGGCCAGGACCAGCGACTTGGGGCCGTACTTCTCGAAGAATTCGTGCGCCTTCTCCACGTTCTCCTGCTTGAAGAGCTTGGAGTCGGGGCGCTTGAAGAGAGAGGGGCCGACCTTTCGGCCGAAGAGATAGCCGACTTGGTCACCGACGACCGCGGCAAGCACCACCAAGGCGCACACCGCCCACAGCGGAAGGCCGTTCAGGCTCCCGGTCGTCACCAGCAGGCCGGTGGTGAACAGCAGCGAGTCACCCGGCAGGAAGAAGCCGATGAGCAGGCCGGACTCGGCGAAGACGATGACCAGGACACCGATGAGGCCGAAAGTCCCGATCAGATAGTCCGGGTCCAGCCAGCTCGGTCCGAGCGCAAGGGTGGTCACGAGGTCCGGGCTCCTGAGTCGATAGTCGGTCGATCGGCGATCTGCATGGTCGGCCGCCCAAAGGTATCAACGCCTTCGGGCACCTCCACGTTCCATCTGCCTGTTCAGGATGCACTGTGCGCGGACTGGGACAAAGCTGTGCGTCACAAGCCCCGGACGGCAGCGGTACGGAAGGTGGACGCAGATGGGCATCGAGGATTACGGCGGCGGACAGGGCCCGCAGTCCGACGTACTGGTCGTCACCACGAACGACGTACCCGGATTCCAGGTGCAGGAGGTCATCGGCGAGATCTTCGGTCTGACGGTGCGCTCGCGGCATCTGGGCAGCCAGATCGGCGCGGGCCTCAAGTCGATGATCGGCGGCGAGCTGAAGGGGCTGACCAAGACCTTGGTCGAGACCCGCAACCAGGCGATGGAGCGGCTCGTCGAGCAGGCGCGGTCGCGCGGCGCGAACGCGGTGCTGATGTTCCGCTTCGATGTGACGGAAGCGGCGGATGTGGGCACGGAGGTCTGTGCATACGGTACGGCGGTGATCCTGGCCCGTACCTGAGCCCTGGACGGGCCCGAATCCGGACCGGACGGGCCCGAATCCGGACCAGGAATCACCCACCCACAGGAATCCCTCAGCTGTTGCGCACCGCGTTGGCGAGGATCGCGTCACGCAGATGAACGGCGAGGCCCGGCCGGGTGGAGTCGTAGAAGGCGCGGAACCGTTCGTCCGACACATACATCTCGCCGAGGCACGTGTGCATCTCGTAGGTGCACTCGTAGAACCACTCGGTGATGTGCTGCCGGTGCTCCTCGGCCAGGCCCATGGCCCGCTCACCGGTCGGCGGCTCGCCGTCCGCCATCAGGGCGTCGTAGCGCGCGCCCCAGTCGGCGACCTCGGCCTGCATGCGCTTCCAGTCGTCCTTGGCGTAGCCCGCGGCCCGCCGCTGCGACTCGGCGTAGGCAGCGGTGCCGCCCCAGCGCTGCTCGGCCTCCTCCGCGTACTGCTCGGGGTCCTTGTCCCCGAAGACCTCGAACCTCTCCTCGGGCGTGAGGTTGATGCCCATCTTCTTCGCCTCCATGGCTTGTTCGACGGCGGCGGCCATCTGCTGCAACTTGGTGATCCGGGCGGACAGCAGCTCGTGCTGCCGGCGCAGGTGTTCCTGCGGGTCCGCATCCGGGTCGTCGAGCAGCGCCGCGACCTCCTCGAGCGGGAAGCCGAGCTCCCGGTAGAACAGGATCTGCTGCAGCCGGTCGAGGTCGGCGTCGTCGTAACGCCGGTGGCCCGCAGTGCTGCGGCCGCTCGGGGAGAGCAGTCCGATCTCGTCGTAGTGATGCAGTGTGCGCACCGTCACTCCGGCGAAACCGGCGACCTGTCCCACGGAGTAGCTCATCGCCTTCCGCTCCCTTCGTTTCTCGGTACGCGCCTCAGCCTGAGTCCTCACGTCACGTGAGGTGCAAGCCCAAAAGTGCGACGCAGCCTCATCGCCGCCCGACGAGCCATCAGTCCCCTTTGTCCGTATCGTCGCGCTTGAACTCATCGCGGTACGTGAACTCATCGCGCTTGAACTCATCGGGCTTGAACTCATACGGACCGAGGAAGGCAGAGCGACGGATGCCACTCCACAAGGGCGCAAGCGACTCCCCCGACGAGCAGGCGCGGCGCCGACTCGCCCTCAACCCCTTCTTCGGGGAGGCCGACCCGGTCAGTGGAATGACCTTGGCCCCGCCCAGGCACCGGCTTCCCGACGGTCCGATGCCGCCGGCGACCGCGTACCGGCTGGTCCATGACGAGCTGATGCTCGACGGCAACTCCCGGCTCAACCTCGCCACCTTCGTCACCACCTGGATGGAGCCGCAGGCCGGGGTGCTGATGGCGGAGTGCCGGGACAAGAACATGATCGACAAGGACGAGTATCCCCGCACGGCCGAACTGGAGCGGCGCTGTGTGGCCATGCTCGCCGACCTCTGGTGCGCCCCGGACCCCGGTGCCGTGGTCGGCTGCTCGACCACCGGCTCCAGCGAGGCCTGCATGCTCGCCGGGATGGCCCTCAAGCGCCGCTGGACGCAGCGCAACAGCGACCGCTACCCCGCCACCGCCCGGCCGAATCTCGTCATGGGCATCAACGTCCAGGTCTGCTGGGACAAGTTCTGCAACTTCTGGGAGGTCGAGCCGCGGCTCGTGCCCATGGAGGGCGACCGCTTCCACCTCGACCCGCAGGCCGCCGCCGATCTCTGCGACGAGAACACCATCGGCGTCGTGACCGTGCTCGGCTCGACCTTCGACGGGTCGTACGAACCGGTCGCCGAGGTCTGCGCGGCCCTGGACGCCCTCCAGGAGCGCACCGGCCTGGACATCCCCGTCCATGTCGACGGCGCGTCCGGCGCGATGGTCGCGCCCTTCATCGACGAGGAGCTGGTCTGGGACTTCCGGCTGCCGCGGGTCTCCTCCATCAACACCTCCGGGCACAAGTACGGCCTGGTCTATCCCGGCGTCGGCTGGGCGCTGTGGCGCTCGTCCGCCGAGCTGCCCGAGGAGCTGGTCTTCCGGGTCAACTATCTGGGCGGCGACATGCCCACCTTCGCCCTCAACTTCTCCCGGCCCGGCGCACAGGTCGTGGCGCAGTACTACACGTTCCTGCGGCTGGGGCGCGAGGGTTTCCGGGCCGTCCAGCAGACGACCCGCGATGTCGCCCTCGGGCTCGCGGACGAGATCGCGGCCCTGGGTGATTTCCAACTCCTCACCCGTGGCGACCAGTTGCCCGTGTTCGCCGTGACCACCGCACCGGACGTGCAGAACTTCGATGTCTTCGACGTCTCGCGACGGCTGCGCGAGCACGGCTGGCTGGTGCCCGCGTACACCTTCCCGGCGAACCGCGAGGATCTCTCGGTGCTGCGGGTGGTCTGCCGCAACGGCTTCTCGGCCGACCTCAGCGAGCTGCTGCTCGAAGACCTGCGGACGCTGATGCCGGAACTGCGCCGCCAGCCCCACCCCATGAGCAAGTACACGGCGGCGGCGACAGCCTTCCACCACTGACTTCCGCCGGTTCCGGTGTCGGCGGCCGAGCCGGCCGGGCGACGCGCCCAGGTCCACGACGAGGCGAAGGACCACGACGGGACGAAGGTCCACGACAGGACGAGGGTCCCGATGGGGCAGACCTGATCAGCTCTGATCGTCCTCATGCGGCTCGCCCGTCGCGTACGGGTTCTCCTCGCCCTCCGCGAGCACCCCCACAAACGGCTCGCCCTCCCCCGCGAAGGTGTACGCCCCGCCCTCGATCCGCCGGATCAGGCCCTGCGTCCACTCCGCACCCGAGTCCGCCGAGGAGACCCACATATTCATGATCTCGCCGATGTGCCCGATCGACTCCGGGCCGTCCTCGGGCGTGTAGTAGTCCGTCACCGAGGACCGCCACTCCTGGAGTCCGCGCACCCGCTCCTTGAGCAGCGCCACGGCCTCCTCCCGCTTCAGATCGACGATGAAGCCGATCCCCGCCGAGAGCACGTCCATCTTCTGGTCGTAGGACGTCAGCGACTCGCGCAGCAGCGCGAAGTACTCCTCGGTGCCCTTCTCGGTGATCTCGTACTCGGTACGCGGCGGCCCGCCGGCCGTGGACGGAGCGATCTCATGAGCGTGCAGCAGCCCTTGCTTCGCCATCTGCTTCAGCGCGTGATAGATCGAGCCGGGCTTGGCGTTGGACCACTCATGCGCGCCCCAGTACTCCAGGTCGTTGCGGACCTGATAACCGTGCGCCCGCCCGTGCTGGCGTACGGCTCCGAGGACGAGCAGCCGGATCGCAGACATCCGCGTACCTTTCTATTCAACTTTGACTAGAGTAGCTGGCATGGCCGAGAAGACGATTCCGATCCTGCCGTGCCAGACCCTCCAGCCGGTGCTCGACTTCTACACCGCGCTCGGCTTCGAGGTGACCTTCCAGCAGAAGAGCCCCAATCCGTACGCCGTCGTCGAGCGCGGCGGCATCCAGCTGCAGTTCTTCGGGATGAAGAAGTACGACCCCGCCGGATCTTTCAGCACCTGCTACGTCGCCACGGACGAGGTGGACGCGCTGTACGAGTCCTTCCGGACCGGTCTGAAGGCAGCGTACGGAAGGATCCCGACGCGCGGTCTGCCGCGCATCGGGACGCTCAAGGACATGAGCTACGGGGTGCGTCAGTTTCTGATGACCGACCCCGGCGGCAACTGCATCCGCGTCGGGAAGCAGATCACCGAGGACCAGCACCACCGGCCGGCTCCCCGGGAGACCTTCGCGCGTGCTCTGCACATGGCGACGCTCTTCGCCGACTCCAAGGACGATCCGGCGGGCGCCGCGAAGATCCTGGACCGGGTACTGGGCCTGGAGGACGAGCAGCCCACCGCCGTACAGCTCGTCCGACTCCTCGCGCTGCGGGCGGACGTCGCCGAACAGCTCCACGACGACGACACGGCGGCCCGTCTGCGTGCACGGGCCGCCGCGGTGGATGCCGGGGAGTCCTAACCCCAGTCCTGGCCACTCTCCAGGGCCACCAGCTCGAAGGCGGTCTTGCCGTCCAGCGACTCACGGACGATGTCCGCGTGGCCCGCGTGCCGGCCGATCTCCTCCACCAGGTGCAGCAGCAGCCAGCGCATCGACACCGCACCGTCCTTGGGGTACCAGGGCTGCGGGGGCAGCGGGAAGGTGTCGTTCAGGCTGGGCACGGAGTGGATGAACTCGGCGGTCTCCTTGGACACTTCGTCCCAGAAGGCCAGTACCCCGGGAACCGTCTCGCCCTCGACGAGACGGAAGCTGTCGCCCCAGGTCTCTTCGGTGCGCTGCCTCTCGTTCGGCTTCTGCTGCGCCAGCCGGAGCCAGCCGAGCTCCGTCTCCGCGACATGCTTGAGCAGTCCGGAGAGCGAGAGCTCGCCGGCGCTCGGGCGGCTTGCCGCCTGCCCCTCGGTCAGTCCGAGTACGGAGCGGCGGATCGCGCCGCGCTGCGCCTCGACGAAGGAGAGGAGCGCGCCGCGCTCGTCGCCGTGGGCCTCTGCGGGAACGTGAGTGACCATGATGTCCGCCCTTCCGGGTGCTTCACGGAGAGGCTGTCCGCCCTCCTTCTGACACCACTCACGCTACGGACCCTTGCGGTCAGGTTCTGTCCGCAAGGGTCCGTGGGCGCAAAGTCGAAGCGGGGTCGGAGAGAGGGGGTTGGACACCAGGGTCAGAACGGGAACTGCGAGCGGCCGTGCTGCACCGAGATCCACTTCTGGGTGGTGAACGCCTCGATCATCGACTCACCGTTCAGCCGCCCACTGCCGGAGTGCTTCTCGCCGCCGAACGGCACGATGGGCTCGTCGTGAACCGTGCTGTCATTGATGTGGATCATGCCGGTGTTGATCCGGTGCGCGATCCGTACCCCGCGCTCGACGTCACCGGTGTGCACGGCGCCGCTCAAGCCGTACGGAGTGTCGTTGGCGATCCTGACCGCCTCGTCCTCCCCGTCGAACGGCACGATGAGCGCCACCGGGCCGAATATCTCCTGCGACAGGATCGGCGAGTCGTCCGCCAGGTCGGTCAGCACCGAGGGGCCCACCAGATTGCCCTCGGCGGTCCCGCGCAGCAGCGCGGTCGCGCCGCCCTCCACCGTCTGCTCGACGAGCGATGTCACCGCGTCGGCCTGCGTGGAGTTGATGAGCGGGCCGATGTGGGTCTGCGGGTCCGCCGGGTCGCCGACCTTCAGGGTCTTGACCTTGGCGACGAACTTCTCGGTGAACTCCTTCTCCACCGTCCGGTCCACCAGGATGCGGTTGGCCGCCATGCAGACCTGGCCCTGGTGCACGAAGCGGCTGAAGACCGCCGCGTCCACCGCGTAGTCGACATCGGCGTCGTCGAGCACGATCAGCGCGCTGTTGCCGCCGAGTTCGAGGATGGCTCGCTTGAAGTTCGCCGCGCAGACGGTGGCGACATGCTGCCCCACCTTGTCGGAACCGGTGAAGGAGATCGCCTTCGGCACCGGGTGCGCGATCAGCGCGTCCCCTATCTCCGCTATGTCGGTGATGACGACATTCAGCAGGCCGGCCGGCAGGCCCGCCTCCTCGAACACCTTGGCCACCAGGGATCCGCCGCAGATCGGGGTGTTCTGATGCGGCTTGAGCACCACGGCGTTGCCGAGCGCCAGCGCCGGCGCGACCGACTTGATCGACAGCAGGAAGGGGAAGTTGAAGGGGCTGATGACGCCCACGACGCCGACCGGCAGGCGGTAGACGCGGTTCTCCTTGCCGTCCGTCGGCGAAGGAAGGATCCGGCCCTCGGGCCGCAGCGCCAGCTGCACCGCCTCGCGCAGGAACTCCTTGGCGAGGTGCAGCTCGAAGGCCGCCTTCAGACGGGTGCCGCCGAGCTCCGCGATGATCGTCTCGGCGATCTCCTGCTCACGGTCCTCGATGACCCGCAGAGCACGCTCGAAGACCAGTCGGCGGGTGTACGGATTGGTCGCGGCCCAGCCCTCCTGCGCGCGCTCGGCGGCGCGGTAGGCCTGGTCCACCTCCACAGCGGTGGCGACCGGGATCGAGGCCAGCTTCTCGCCGTCGTACGGGTTGAAATCGATGATGTCCCAGGAGCCGCTTCCCGGCCTCCACTCGCCATCGATGTACTGGTGGGCCAGCTCGGTGAAGAAGGACATGTGATCCGATTCCTAACCTCAGAAGACTGCAGAGGCAGATGCCTGATGTGACGTCATCGTACTGACGTTTCAGGTGAGTTGGAGAAGACCACGGAGAAGGTCACGGCTCTCGGCCGGATCCGGACTGTCCTCCTGCAGCCGCCGCATGACCCGTTCGTACTGAGCGACCTCCTCGCGCTTGTCGAGATACAGGGCGCTGGTGAGCTGCTCCAGATAGACGATGTCGGAGAGGTCCGACTCCGGGAAGCGCAGCATGGTGAAGGCTCCGCTCTCGCCCGCGTGCCCGCCGAAGCTGAAGGGCATCACCTGCAGCGTGACGTTCGGCTGTTCGGAGATCTCGATGAGATGCCTCAACTGGCCCTGCATCACATCCCGGTCGCCGTACGGACGGCGCAGCGCGGCCTCGTCGAGCACGGCGTGGAAGCGCGGCGCGCGCTCGGAGACGAGGACCTTCTGACGTTCGAGACGTAGCGAGACCCGGCGGTCGATCTCGGCCCGGGGCGCGTCGGGGATGCCGCGGGTGACGACGGCATGGGCGTACGCCTCGGTCTGCAACAGGCCGTGTACGAACTGCACTTCATAGATGCGGATGAGTGAGGCGGCGCCTTCCAGCCCCACATATGTCTGAAACCAGCCGGGCAGCACATCGCCGTAGCTGTGCCACCACCCAGCGACATTGGCCTCCTTCGCGAGGCCCAGCAGGGATCCTCGTTCTGCTTCGTCGGCGACTCCGTAGAGCGTCAGCAGATCCTCGACGTCCCTCGCCTTGAAGCTCACCCGTCCCAACTCCATGCGGCTGATCTTGGATTCGGACGCGCGAATGGAGTACCCAGCCGCCTCACGGGTGATGCCACGCGATTCGCGCAGCCGCCTCAGCTGTGAGCCCAACAGGATGCGCCGTACCACGGAACCGCTCGACTCGCCTGCGGTCACGACCCCAACCCTCCCCATCGCCTCATAGGTATGCCTGACGGAGCACCCCCGAACCCCGAGACCCGGGATTCTGCCACCAAAACGCTTCAGCCCGTACTCATTCGATTACGGAGATGAGAAGGCTTCGGGAAGGGGGCGAAAGAGATTGGAGGAAGAAATGAGCAAGAACCGGCACGGGAGCGGACAGGTCCGGCGCGTGCACGTGCATCTGCCCTTGCATCTGCTCTACGCATTCGGAACCATGGTCCTCGCGCACCTGCGTGCTCGTTCGTGTTGTAGCGTCACAGCCGCGATTCCCGGGAGTGCCTCGCATGGGGATGAATGGATCGACCATGCTCGAGCCGTTACGGCAGGGGCTTCCCCCCATCGATCCCGCAGCGGTTTCCAGCTCGGCCTCGTGCGCACTGCCCGCCCGCTATGAAGCGGTGCGCGGAGCGCGGCAGTTCACCAAGGCGACGCTAGGCCAGTGGGATCTGAGTGACAGATTCGACGATGTCGCACTGGTCGTCTCCGAACTCGTCACCAACGCCCTGCGGCACGCGCTGCCCGCGGACACTCCGCGGGAGGTTCAGGAACCGCCCGTACGGCTGCACTTGATGCACTGGACGAGTCGGCTGGTGTGTGCGGTACGCGACCCCAGCCATGCCAGTCCCGGGACCGGCGAGAGCGACGACATCCCTTTTCCCGACCCCAGTGGTGCGGCCGAGTCGGGCCGTGGTCTGTTCCTGGTGGACTCCTTCAGCGACAGCTGGGGCTGGCACCCGCTCGCCGGGGCGCTGCACGGAAAGGTTGTCTGGGCGCTGTTCCTGCTGGGCTAGCGCCGGGTTGAGCGGGCCCGCCGTCGGGCGGGCTAGCTCCCCACGATCAGGTGATCGAACTCCCCGTCCTTGACGCCCAGAAGCAACGCTTCTATCTCCGCAGGCGTATATACGAGTGCGGGGCCGTCGGGGTGCCGTGAGTTGCGCATCGCCACGTCTCCGCCCGGCAACTTGGCGAACTCCACGCACGAGCCCTGGGAGTTGCTGTGTCTGCTCTTCTGCCAGACGACCCCGTGGAGCTCCGTGGCCGCGATGCCGTTGTACGCGTGGTGCACGAGTCGCTCCCGGGGACAAGGTGCATAGGTCAACTGTCCCGGATCATAGCTCTGTTCATATGCCAATGCATGAGCAGATGCACGTGCACGCGGGGTGGTCCCTCGGTTACAGCTTCTCCAGCGTCTCCCGCAGCGCCGAATCCTTCGTACACAAGGAAGAGACGTGCACCGCGCCGTTCCGGCTCCCATGTTCAGGTAATCGATCGACCCGGCGGACCCGGGGGCCGGCCGTCCGGACCCCGGGGAAGTCGTCGTCGGCCCGTCAGCGGGCAAAGGAGTACGGCAGCAGTGCCATCTCCCGGGCGTTCTTGATCGCCAGCGCCAGTTGGCGCTGCTGCTGGGCGCTCACCCGTGTCACCCGACGGCTGCGGATCTTGCCGCGGTCCGAGATGAATTTTCTGAGCAGGTCGGTGTCCTTGTAGTCGATATAGGTGATCCCCGCGTGGTCCAGCGGGTTGGGGCGGGACTTGACGGGCTTGCGCGGCTCGGGGCGGCGCGGGGACATCAGACCTCCAGGAGGGAGTCGAAGGCGGGCGGCAGCCGCTTCCATGCCTCGCGGCCCGCGGCGTACTCGGCATCGGTCAACAGGCAGGATTCGAGAAGTTGCGCCAGGCCGTCGCGGTCCAGGCCCGGTGAGGTGAAGACCAGGTGCTGGCAGCAGTCACCGTGCTCGGGGTGCCAGTCCAGCGCGGCCGCGGCGCGGCGGACCGGCGGCACCAGCTCCCAGGCGGCGTCCGGCAGCGAGGCGAGCCAGGGGCCCGCGTTCTCCACGCAGAGCGCGCCGCCCGCCGCATCCCAGGCCAGCAGGGTGTCCGGGCGGTCGGCCAGCCAGAACCGGCCGCGGCTGCGGGCCGCCGCACAGGTCAGGTCCTCCAGCGCCCGGTAGAGCCGCTCCGGGTGGAAGGGGCGGCTGCGGTGCCAGACATACGTACCGACGCCGCAGTCGTCCGCGTCCTGCGGCAGCAGCGCACAGGCCGGATGCTGCGCGGCCGCGGCCGCCTCGACGTCGAAGCCGGCCAGCGCGGCGGCGGCCAAGTCCGGTCCTCCGGCAGCAACTTGGCGGGCCGTCGGATGCAGCTGCGCCAGCAGGGCGCGGTCCTCGTCGGAAGCGCCCTCGGGTCCTTCACTGTCGACGACGGCGAGCACCGGCGCGTACTCCAGCTGGCGGGCCCAGGTGTCGGCGACGGTGCGCCGGTCGGTGGTGGCGGCCGCGAGTCCGGCGTCCATCAGATCGTCGCCGTTGCCGAGATACGGCAGCAGCAGCGCCGGATCGACGGCGGTCATCACCGCGGTGACGACCAGCCGTTCGCCGCCGTGCGCCGCGACGACCTCGGCCATCGCCTTGGGCTCGACCGAGTCCCAGAGCTCCACAACCGCGAGCCGGGTGGCCCCGTCGTCCGCGAGCCGTTCCAGCTCGGGCACCAGGTCCTCGCGCAGTGCGCAGCAGGCACAGTCGTTGACCAGCGGCGCCTCTCCGGTGTCGCGGACGCCGCGTGCGTCACGGACGGTTCGGACGACCGTGCCCTGTACGGCAGTCGAGAGGTCGTGGTGGAGCGCGACACTGCCCGGCACGGTGGCCAGCAGCCGCTCCACGGCGGCCTTGCGGGCGTCGGAGTGCAGCCCGCCGACGAGCGCGACGGCCAGCTGCATCATCCCCGGCCTCCGTAACGGCGCTCGAAGCGCTCCACGCGGCCGGCCGTGTCGAGCACGCGCGCGGTCCCCGTATAGAAGGGGTGGCTCGCCGAGGAGATCTCGACATCGATGACGGGATAGGTGTTGCCGTCCGCCCACTCGACCGTCTTCTCGCTGGTGGCGGTCGAGCGGGTGAGGAAGGCGAAGTCGGCCGCCTTGTCGCGGAAGACGACGGGGCCGTACGCGGGATGGATTCCGGGCTTCATGGTCGTGGGCCTCCTCGGCGGGTCAGCGCTCTTCGCGGAAATCGACGTGCCGGCCGACGACCGGGTCGTACTTGCGCAGCGTCATGCGGTCGGGGTCGTTACGGCGGTTCTTACGGGTCACATAGGTGAAGCCGGTGCCTGCCGTGGAGCGGAGCTTGATGATCGGGCGGAGTTCGTTGCGGGCCATGAGGGCTAGTATATGGAAATGGTTTCCATTACCAAATGGGAGCCCGTCAACGAGAGGTGGATCACCTGTGTCCGCGCACTGCCAGCTGACCGGCGCCCAGCCGGGCTTCGGCAACAACATCTCCCACTCGCACCGGCGCACGTCCCGCCGCTTCGACCCCAACATCCAGCGCAAGCGCTACTGGCTGCCGAGCGAGGGCCGCCATGTCCGGCTGACGCTGAGCGCCCGTGCGATCAAGACGGTCGACACCGTCGGCATCGAGGCGGCCGTGGCCCGGATCCGTGCCCGCGGGGTGAAGGTCTGATGGCGAAGAAGAGCAAGATTGTCCGTAATGAGCGGCGCAAGGTGATCGTGGAGCGATACGCGGCGCGGCGGGGGGAGTTGAAGGAGATCATCCGCCGTCCGGGCACGAGCAAGTCCGAACGGCTTTCCGCACAGGTGGAGTTGCGGCGTCAGCCGCGCGACGCGAGCGCCACGCGGGTGCGGAACCGGGACAGTGTGGACGGCCGGCCCCGCGGGCATCTGCGGAAGTTCGGTCTTTCCCGGGTGCGGCTCCGTGAGCAGGCGCACGCCGGATTCCTTCCAGGGGTGCGCAAGTCCTCCTGGTAGCTTGGCGCGGTCTTGCAAACCGACATGGGGGACCGATAAGTGCACAAGCTCGTACGTAGGTCAGTCGCCGCGGCGGGACTTGTCGCCGCTCTCGCGCTGACCGGCTGTGGCAGCAGCGATGACGCGGCCAAGGACAAGCCCTCCACCACGCCGACGCAGGCCGGCGGCGGGGGAGGCGACGCCGCGAGCGGGAACATCGAGGGCGCCTGGGCAGGCGTGACCGAGAGCAAGGCCGTGTCCCTGGCCGTTACCGGCACGAAGGCGGTGCTGCTGGCCGACGGGCACGCCTGCACCGGCGAGGTGTCGGACATGGGCAAGCAGATGCTGTCGCTGAAGTGCGCGGACGGGAACACCGACCGCACGATGGGGACGATCGAGTCCAACGACGGCAAGACGCTGGTCATCTCGTGGGACGCGGGTGCGAAGGACACGCTGACCAAGTCGGCGGCGGGCAAGCTGCCGACAGGGCTGCCGACAGGCATCCCGACTCCCTGACGTACGACGTCGGTTACGGGCCTCGGACCTTCACGGGTCCGGGGCCCGTCGTCGTGCGGCCACCGTCCAGCGCGCGGCCACGACGGAGCGGGGTCGGCCGGCCCGGGACCACCGCGGAGCACGAACTTCTGCCGGCGGCGACCAAACGGTCGGCACTCGATCCAGTGCACTCCCTCACTCGTGCGAGCGAGATCGCGTGACTACCCGGATCGACTGGCGCAATGGTCTCCAGGTGCACGAGTGATCAGTACTCGGGCATCGCGTTCTCAAGAAGGAGACTTCCCATGCGTGTTCGCCGTTCCCTGTTGGCCGCTGTCGGCGCTGCGGCTCTTGCCCTCGGTCTGCCCACTGCGGCATCCGCCGCTCCCGGCCCCGTGGCCGCGATGAACCCCTGCGGGTTCTACGAGACCAGCAGCGACGCCCACTACAACCACTGCACGAGCGATGGCTCACACGTAGTCATCGAGGTCGAGGTGTTCGGGCCCAACTACGAGCGGTGCGTGGGCCCCGGCGACACCTGGCTGGGATCGGCCGACAAGATCCAAGGGGCGTATTACGTCGGGCGCACCTGCTGACCTCGGCATGACTACGGGCCCGGGGCGCAGCGTCCCGGGCCCGTCCTGCTCAGCACGGGGATCCGAAGATTGCGCCGGTTTTGGGCCGAGCCGACGCAGACGCCAGTTTCACCCTCAACTACAACTTTACCTCCTCTTGGTGTGGCTGCGGAGGCTGTTGGGACAGCCTCGCATGCACAGGCGGTGAGCGCGGAGGCGTACCGGGACCCTCAACTCTCGTACAGAGTCGTCCGGTTCACCGGCCCCCCAATGCACAACGCGAAAGGCACCAGGATGACGATGAATCGCGCCATGCGGCACGGCGGCCGTTTACTGGCCACAGCAGTGGCGGCATGCGGGATAGCGGCGGCGGCCGCCCCGTCCGCGGCCGCCGAGGAGCAACCGACACGGCAGCAGCTCACGGCGGACTGCGCCTCGGGCGAGGGCAAGTGCACCTTCAACTCCCCCCAGCTCGGCGAGGCGTACCTGGGTGGGTTCCGCCAGGTCTCCGACTCGCTCTTCAACTGCAGTACGTCGGACGCCACTCAGTCCATGACCTGGAGCGACACCGTCGGCTCCACCGACTCGGTCGGCGTCTCGGTCACCGTGGGCGGCAAGATCGCGGACATCATCGACCTGAGTGTGACGGCGAGCTACAGCCACAGCTGGTCGAGCACGCACTCGGAGAGCAGCTCCCTGGGCATGACGGTCAAACCCGGTGAAGTGGGCTGGATCTCCCGCGCCCAGGTGATGCAGCAGGTCTCCGGCACCTGGCAGACCCACTACGACAGCCCCAAGTGGGGTCACTACTACTGGTTCTGGCAGGACACCGTCACCGGTCCGGCCCCGAACGGCACGGACGGCAAGAGCAACGCGGTGGTCGTCAAGAGCCGCAAGATGACCGCAGCCGAGAAGAACTCCTGCTCCGCCGACGCCCACGACGGCCGGGCATTCGTCCAGCAGCGCTGATCAACGGCCCCCTGCCCTGTCTCAGGGCGGGGCAGGGGGTGCGCCGTTGGACTACGCGTCGCCCAGCTCGCACCACACCGTTTTGCTGTCCTCGCCCCGGACCACGCCCCAGCGCAGGGAGACCGCGTCCAGGAGGGCGAGGCCGCGTCCCGACTCGTCGTAGTCGGCAGCCCGAGCGGGCACGGGTATGGCGCCCGGGTCGGGGTCGGTGACCTCGACGCGGGTGAGCCCGCCGTCGGCGCCGCTGACACGGAGGGTGACCGGGGTGCCCTCGCCGAGGTGCAGGATCACATTGCTGAGCAGTTCACTGACGCAGAGCTGTACGTCGACGCACTCCTTGCCAAAATGCTGCCGCACGGTCTGTCGCAGAGCGGCCACCGCCTGCGGGACGGCGAGCAGTTCGAGCTCGAGCCGGCGCCCCAGCCTCACCGCGCGGCCGCCTTCTGCAGGGCGGCGGCCAGCTCGCGGGCGGTGGCCGTGTTGCAGTTGCCGAGGGCCACGAGGCTCGGTGGGCTGCTGCCGGCGAAGGTCAGGGGATCGACGCCGAGGGAGGGCAGGGTGATGCCGAGGGCCGCCAGTGCGGTACGGAGTTGCTCGACGCAGTCGTGTACGTCGTGCGGGGCGGGATCGTTCATGCCCGTATGCCTTTCCAGTGCACTGTGTGACGAACCGCTTACACAGTGACGCGGTTCGTCGTGCCGTGAAAGGGTTCAGGGCTCCACAGAGCGAGCCGTGGAACGGTGAACCATGGCTGCACGCAAGGACATTGACGGCTCGGCGGATCCCCGCGCTGATCCCCGGCCGCACCTGGGCAGCCTTCATCGCGGGCATCAAGTAAGCGGAGGGTGCGCCTTCGGCATGTGCGCGCTGTCCGCCGCTGTTGTGCCGTGCTCCCAGCCCGCCAGGTCCGTCACCCCGCGCACCCGGGTGCTCGTCGTCCGCGGGAACATCCGGTCCGCGTGATCCGTGACCGCCACGTCCCGGGACGCCAGCACGGGCAGCAGGTCCTCCGCGGCGGTCACGCTCTTGGTCGCCGCCGCCAGCCGCTCCCCCAGCCGGCTCGCGTACGCCATCAGGAACGACTGCCGGAACGTCTTCGTCCGCTTGCGGCCACCGGCGCGCTGGCCCGCCTCCGCCCGCGTCATCGCCGCCGTCCCCTGCACCAGCAGCGAGGTGTACAGCAGCTCGACACCCTCCAGATCGGCCTCGAAGCCGACGACCGTCGAGAAGCCGAAGCCGCTGTTCCACACCGCGCGGCAGCGGTTCGCAGAGGCGACCGCGTCGAGCAGGATCGCCTTGGCCGTCTCGTACGGCGCGTCCACACCGATCCGGCAGGCCGCGGGCGCATCGGCCCGGTGGGTCTGCGCGGCGAGCACCGCCTCGTCGATGCTGTGTCGCGCCATGAGCTCCTGCGCCTTGGCGGTGAGCGCCTCCGCCTCCTCCGGATAACCCGTCGCCTCCGCCTTGGCGAGCAGCGCGCGGATCCGGGTGAGCATGCGCGGTTCCCCGGCCGACGGGACCACGTGCAGGGCGGAAGCGCCCGGCACCTGGCCGACGGGCTCGATCGAGGGCAGCCGGACCAGCAGCCGGTACAGCTCCAGCACCGCCGTCGCGTACGAGAAGCGGTCGGCGCGCCACTGCCCCGCCTCAAGATCGGCGAGCTGCGCGGACCAGCGGGGCGGCAGCCGCTCCCCGTACCGCTCCGTCTCCTCGGCGATCAGGCCGCAGACGAGCCGCACATGGTGTTCGTCCAGGTCGCGCCGGACGATCCGTACGACATCGGCCGGCTGCCAGCCCCGCTCCCACGCCCGGCGGACAAACTCCTCGCCGCGCAGCCGCAGTTCCGCATCGGCCGCCCGGTCCGCCGCGAGCAGCGAGGCCGCGGTGTCCAGCGCCGAGTCGTCCGCCACGTACAGCGCACCTGCCAGCGCCTTCTCGACCGTACTCACGTACCGATGATCCCAGGTGGTACGGCCGGCACCGCTCCGAGGCCCGAGTCACCCCACCTCGACGGTCACCCGACCCCGACAGTCACCCGACCCCGACCGGCGTCCATCGCGGCACAGGCGGAGCGGTATGTACGACCTAGCTGTCCCCGCCCTCGTCGATCAGCCGCCGCACCTCGCGGTCGATCAGACCGAGGCGCGCCTCCGCCACCAGCGGCACGGCCCGCCGCTGGCGGCGCGCCTCGTGGACGTCGATGTCGACGGTGACCAGGCCGGGCTCCCACTTGGGAGCCTGGGCCACCACGGCTCCGCGCGGGTCCACGACGCGGGACCCGCCCCAGAACGACGCACCGTTCTCGCTCCCCACCCGGTTCACGAAGACGACCCAGCACTGGAGCATCCGTGCCGTGTAGGACAGCAGCGTGTCCCAGTACAGGCCCGTGTCCATCGCCTCCGGATCGAGGCTGGCCGCACTGTTCGTGGGTACGACGATGACCTCGGCGCCGTCCTGCACGGCCAGCCACGGCAGCACCGGCTGCCAGGCGTCGTTGCAGACGAGGGTCGCGGCCCGGCCCTGGCCGCGCGGCAGGTCGTACGCGCGCACCGACTGGCCCGGACTGACGTGCTTGCGCTCCTCCCACGCCAGATAGTTGGGGAGGTACAACTTCCGGTGCGCGTGCAGCAGTTCACCGCCGCTGTAGTACGCGGAGGTGTTGTACGCCCGCAGCCGGGTGTGCTCGTGCAACCCGGCCACCACATCCGGGCCGAGCGTCCCCAGCTCCAGCAGCCGCGGATCGCGCGCCTCCACCGAGGTGTCCCGCTTCAGCGCGCCCAGGTGGTAGCCGTGCAGGCTCAGCTCCGGGAAGACGACGAGGTCAGCGCCCTGGGCGGCGGCCTGCTCGATCTGCTCGCGAGCCGTCCCGAGATTCTGGTCCACCTCACCCAGTGCGCAGTCGGTCTGTGCCAGTGCCACTCGCATGGACCAAGCCTCGCAGTGCCGCGACGATCGGGCACTTCGGGCGGGCCCGTACGGATACGGGCCCGCCCCGGGAAGAGCGCGGCCCGTCAGGCGCTGCGCACGCTCTTCTTCGCCAGCTCGTAGGCCGGGAGCATCTGCTCGTGCTCCGCCGAGTCCAGTCCGCCGAGGTGCAGGACGACCACACCGCGCGGGGTCGTGAAGGCGAGCGCCCGCTCCTTCTTGGGCGCGTCCAGGAACTCGTTGGTGTTGAGGTAGGTCACCTCGGCGGCGGCGTACTGGCCTGCCTTCGTCGCGCTGTACGCGACCTTGTCACGGCTCTTGGCCTCCGCCGCGACAAATGCTTCGAGCGCCTTGCGCGCATCGTCGTCGCTGCCGCCGCCGGTCCAGACACGGAGAAAGCCGATGTTCCCGGCCAGCTTCGCGTCGATCTCGCAGACGAGAGTGACGAGGCCCTGCTTCGGCAGCCCGAACTCCGGGTCGTCCTTGACGGCCTTCGGCTTCCAGTCCGCCGCGAGGTCGAACGAGACGGGCAGTGCGCACGGCGAACCCGCGGCTCCAACCGTGCCGCCCTTCGCGGCGGTCTTCGTCCCACCCTTCTCGGCCCTCTTCGTCCCGCCCTTTCCAGCACTCCCCGTCCCGCCCTTCGCGGCGGTCTTCGCTCCGCCCGCCGGCCGGTCCGGCTCGGGCTCCGACGAACAGCCGGTCAGCACCACCATCGCCAGCACCGCCGGGACCAGTCCCACAGCTGTGCCGCGCATCAGACCTCGCACCACGATTCCCCACCCCTGGGTCAGTTCGAACACGCATGATCGATCCTAGAGAGGCCGACCGCCGTGGAGGGACGTGGGATGGGCGAGAACAAGGACCGCATGCTGGCCGGCGAGTGGTACCTCCCGGACGACCCCGAGCTGGGCGCGGACACCGAGCGGCGCTCCGCGCTCTGCGCCGCGTACAACGCGAACGGCGGCGCGGCCCCCGGCCGGCGCGCGGAGATCCTCGCCGAGCTGCTCGGCTCGGTGGGCGAGGACGTACGCATCCGGCCGCCGTTCCAGTGCGACTACGGCCGCTACATCTCCATCGGCGACCGTACGTTCATCAACTTCAACGCGGTCTTCCTGGACGCCGCTCCGATCACGGTCGGCGCGGACGTACAGATCGGACCGAACGTCCAACTCCTGACCCCCGCACACGAGTTGGACGCCGAACGACGCCGGGCAGGCTGGGAGAGGGCCTCCCCCATCACCATCGGCGACAACGTCTGGCTGGGCGGCGGGGTGATCGTCTGCCCCGGCGTGACCATCGGCGAGAACACCGTGGTCGGCGCCGGCTCCGTGGTCACCAAGGACCTGCCGGCCGGGGTGCTCGCAGTGGGCAACCCGGCCCGCGTCGTCCGTACGCTCACCCCCACGGTCACCCCTCGGACGGAGTGATCACCAGCTTTCCGCGCACATGGCCCGTCTCGCTCAGCGCGTGGGCCTTGGCCGCCTCCGCCAGCGGGAAGACCTCCGCGACCGGAATCCGGATCCTGCCGTCGGCCGCCAGCCGGACGTGCTCCGCCAGAGCGATCTCCGGCGGCTCCGTGCCGCCCGCCGAGAAGCGGACTCCGTGGGCGGCCGCGTCCGGGTCCGCGATCGTGATGATGCGGTCCGTGGTGCCGCCACGCAGCTCGACCGAGGCCGGCAGCGCGTCCTTGCCCGCCGCGTCGAAGACGGCGTCCACACCCTGGGGAGCGGCCGCGCGGACGCGCTCGACGAGACCGTCGCCGTACGCGACCGGAGTCGCGCCCAGCTCCCGCAGAGAGTCATGGTTGGCCGGAGACGCCGTGCCGATGACCGTCACACCGGCCGCCACGGCGAGCTGGACGGCCACCACGCCGACCACCCCCGCGGCCCCGTGCAGCAGCAGCGTCTCGCCGCTGCGCACGCCGAGCAGATCGAGCACCCGCTGGGCGGTCTCTGTCGCGACCGGCAGGGCCGCGGCCTCCGCCCAGTCCAGTCCGGCCGGCTTGGGGACGAAGGACTCGGCCAGGGCGTACTGCGCATACGCACCGGTGGTGGTCCAGCCCAGCACCTCGTCGCCGACCGCGGCGGCCGTGACGCCCTCGCCGACCTCGTCGACGATCCCGGCGAACTCCAGGCCCGGGATCGCGGGAAGCTTCGTCGGGAACTGCTGCTCCATCCAGCCGTAACGGATCTTGTAGTCGAGCGGGTTGACCCCCGCGGCCATGACCTTCACCCGCACCTGGCCGGGACCGGCGTGCGGCTCCTCGGCCTGCGCCGGGCTCAGTACCTCGGGTCCGCCGAACTCTTCGAAGACGATCGCTTCCATGTCTGGCTCCTTCCGCCGGGATCAACCCTCGGTCTCCGGCGGGCCAGGACCGGCCAGTCCTTCGGACGGTTCGACCTGGCCGAAGGGACAGCCGCCCGCGCCGCTCGCGGCCGTACGCTGGCCGTCATGGAACTCACCGGATCCGTGCCCGCCGCGCCCGCCCTGGCCGCCGCCTACGAGGTGATCCGGCAGCCGCTGGGCCGGATCCTGCCGCGGTTGTCCGCGATCCTGGGCACGATCGTCCCGCATCTGGCCGCCGCCGAGCTGTCGACGAACTGCGCGCACTCGCCGTTCAAGACGTACGGCGACAGCGGTTCGCCGGCCGGACGGATCACCGCCGCCGAACTGCACCCGCTGGTCGCCTCGGTGCCCGCCGGGCAGCCCTGGCAGGGCACGGCCGGCATCGGCGGGGCCGAGCATCCGGTGCTCGCGGTGGCCAGCGACGCGACGCCGCGAGGGGCGCTGCTGGTCCTCGTACGGCGTGAGGACAGTGTCCTCGCCGCGTCCGACACCGCCGTCGTACAGGCCATGTGGGACCTGGTGACCAGCCATCGCGACCGGCTCGCCACCGAGGCCACGCCGGGCACGCTCGCCCAGTCGCGGGCCTCCGCCGGGGAGCGGGCCAGGGTGATCGCCGAGCTGACCGAGACACATGCGACGGCGCTGTCCGGGCTGCTCGGCGTGTTGCGCAGCCGGGGTATGGACGACGCGGCCGCCCGCACAACGGCCGTCGAGCTGGCCGTCACCGCGCTGGTCGAACTGCGCGCCGAGACGGAACGGGACCAGGCGGTCGCCGAGGAACCCGCCGGGCAGGCCTTCGCCCGGCTCGCGGACTCGCTGCGGCCGATGCTGCGCTACAGCCCCGTCCGGCTGGAGCTGGGCGCGCCCGACAGCAGCCGGCCGCTGGCCGCCGATGTCGCGCACGCGGCGCGCGCGGTCGTACGGGCCGTGCTGCTGACCGTCCTCGAGCAGGACGATGTGAACCGGATGCATGTCGGCTGGCATCTCACTGAGAACGAGCTGCGCGCGACGGTACGGGACGACGGCCCCGGCGAGCTCTCCACCTGCACGCTCGGCCCGCACCGGGTCGGCGAACGGCTCGAGGCGCTGGGCGGGCGGCTGGACGTGGACGCGGTGCCGGGCTGGGGCACCACGGTCACGGCGACCATCCCGCTCGGAGCGCCGGAGACCCCGCGCGCCGATCCGCTCGCCTCGCTGGGGGACCGGGAGCTGGAGGTGCTGACGCATCTGGCCCGCGGGCACCGCAATCGCCTGATCGCGCAGGAGCTGCACATCAGCGAGTCGACGGTGAAGTTCCACGTCGCGAACATCCTGACCAAGCTGGGGGTGGCGTCGCGCGGCGAGGCGTCGGCGGTCTTCCACGCGGTGGCCTGACGCTCCGCGCTCTGCGATGTCGGGTCCGCTGCGATGTCGGGTCCGCTGCGATGTCGGGTCCACCGCGATGTCAGACCCGGCTGCCACACTCGCATCCATGAGCGAACGATGGGCTCTGGCGGCGGCGGAGGGTGACGGGGCGCGGCTCGTCCCCCTCGGCCCCGACGGCCTGCCCGCCGGGCCCGTCCAGGAGGAGCCCGACCTGGTCGAGGCCGTCCGCTCCCGGCCGGAGGTCGGCAGGTGGGTCTGGCGCTCCACCACCGAGATCTATCCGCGGCTGCTGGCGGCCGGGGTCCGGGTCGAGCGGTGTTACGACATCGAGGACGCGGAGCTGCTGCTGCTCGGCCACGAGGGCCGGCTCGGGGAGCCCCGTTCGGCAGCGGCAGCCTGGGCGCGGCTGCGCAACGCTCCCGTACCGCCCGATCCGCCGCAGCGCGCGGCCGAACCGGGCTCGCAGTCCTCGCTTTTCGAGCCGCAGCCCGTGTCCGTTCCGCTGGAGGCTCTCCTCGAGGTCTACGCCGATCAGCAGCGAAGACACGATGCCGCCGAGCATCCGGGGCGGATGCGGTTGCTCACCGCGGCCGAGTCGGCCGCGATGCTGGTGGCTGCCGAGATGAACCGCTCGGGGCTGCCGTGGCGGGCGGACGTGCACCGGGCGCTGCTGCACGAGCTGCTGGGCGAGCGGTACGCGGGCGGCGGCGAGCCGCGCCGGCTGGCGGAGCTCGCGGACGAGGTGTCGGCCGCGTTCGGCCGTCGGGTGCGGCCGGATCTTCCGGCGGATGTGGTGAAGGCGTTCGCGCAGGCCGGGATCAGGCTGAAGTCCACGCGGCGCTGGGAGCTGGAAGAGCTCGACCATCCGGCCGTGAAGCCGCTGATCGAGTACAAGAAGCTGTACCGGATCTGGACGGCGCACGGCTGGGGCTGGCTCCAGGACTGGGTCCGTGACGGGCGGTTCCGGCCCGAGTATCTGCCCGGCGGCACGGTCTCGGGCCGCTGGACGACCAATGGCGGCGGGGCACTTCAGATCCCGAAGGTCATCCGGCGGGCGGTGGTCGCCGACGAGGGCTGGCGGCTGGTGGTCGCGGACGCCGACCAGATGGAGCCGCGCGTGCTGGCCGCGATCTCCCGCGACCCGGGCCTGATGGATGTGGCGGGACACGAGGGCGATCTGTACGCGGCCCTGTCCCACCGGGCGTTCTCCGGCGACCGCGACCACGCCAAGGTCGCGCTGCTCGGCGCCATCTACGGCCAGACGTCGGGCGACGGCCTGAAGAACCTGGCCATGCTGCGGCGCAGATTCCCGAAGGCCGTGGCATACGTCGACGAGGCGGCGCGGGCCGGCGAGGAGGGCCGGCTCGTACGGACCTGGCTGGGCCGGACCAGCCCGCGGGCGGCGGGCTCGGGCGACGACGACGAGGCGGGGATCCCGCAGGCGAGCGAGGAACTCCCGTCCGCAGAAAGCGAGTTCACGCCCGGATACGCCTCGTCGAACGCACGGGCGCGGGGCCGCTTCACCCGTAACTTCGTGGTGCAGGGCAGCGCGGCGGACTGGGCGCTGCTGATGCTGGCGGCGCTGCGGCAGTCCACTGCGGAGATACGGGCCGAGCTGGTGTTCTTCCAGCACGACGAGGTTATCGTGCACTGCCCGGCGGAGGAGGCGGAGGACGTCGCGAAGGCGATCCGGGCGGCCGGGGAGCTGGCCGGGCGGATCGCCTTCGGGGAGACGCCGGTGCGGTTTCCGTTCACGACGGCGGTGGTTCAGTGCTACGCGGATGCGAAGTGAGGGACCTTGTGGCCTGAGAGACCTTGCGGCTTGAGAGACCCTGCGGCTTGAGAGACCCTGCGGCTTCAGGCGCACCTTGCGGCTTGAAAGATGCCCGGCGGCTTGAGGCACCTTGCCGCTAGCGGGCCGCGAGCCACACCGGGTCCGTGGCGATGGCCTTCAGCTCCGCCATCGTGATCAGGGGCTTTTTGCCGCTCTTGAGCGAGTTGGGGGTCGGGGCGTTGTAGGCGGAGACCTGCGTCGTCAGACCGTTCGGCCGGAAGGTGTCGACCTGCCGGTGCAGGACGCCGGGATGCGCGCCCGCCTTCTCCACGGCGGCCAACTTCAGACCGTCCGGGCGGGTCTCCGTCCAGACGGCCTCCCCGCCGGCCGTCCGCACCGCCTCGATATAGGTGCGGTCCCCGGTGTTCCTGTCGACCACGACGACGTGCCCGTCGGCACCGTTGACTCCCTCGGAGACAACCTCGAGAGCTGGCGCGCCCGGCCGCGAACTCCCTGAAGTCGTCCGTGCGGGACCGTCTCATGTCTCTCCGTTCTCGTGACCGACCTTCACCCCCTTGACGCGATGACCCCCGCGGAATGTCTCACGCGGGCACGGAGCGGCCGCCCAGCAGCTCCCGCAACTCCTCCAGGAGCCGCGCATGCTCCCCGTCCAGCGCCTGAAGCGCGGTGAAGGCCCGGCGCCACCGCTCTCGCGCCTCGCACTCGCGGCCCTCCGCGTGCAGCAGCAGTCCACGCTGATGGTGGACGAGCGCCTGCATATGCGTGTCCGCCCGTGACTCGGCCCGCTCCAGCAGCAGCCCGCACTCCCGGTGGGCGTCCTCGGCGCGGCCCAGTTCGCGCAGGGCACGGACCCGGCCGATGCGGGACTGGGACTGGCCGTGCCAGTCGCCGTCGTCGCCGAGGATGGCCAGCGACTCGTCGAAGTGCCGTACGGCTTCGGCCGGTTCGCCGAGGGTGAGATGGGCGAAGCCGATATTGCAGTGGGCGGTCTGCCGCAGGATCTCGCTGTCCAGCCGTACGCCGGCGGCCAGGCTGCGCTCGTGGTAGCCGATCGCTGCGCGGGCGTCGGTGTGCTCGTACAGATTGCCCAGATGGCTGAGGACGACCGCTTCACCGTGATCGTCGCCGAGCCTGCGGGCGTACTCGATCGCGGACTCCAGCGCACCGGCCGCCTCCTCGTACCGGCCGAGGCCCTCGAGCAGCATGCCGCGGTTGCCGAGGCCGCGCTGGATGCGGCGGTCCTCGCCGAGGGTGCGCCAGATCGTGACGGCCTGTTCGTTCAGGGAGAGGGCACGCTCGGGCCTGCCGCTGAGGAAGTTCCTGCCCGCGAGGTCGGTGAGGGCATGCGCCTCGGCCTCGGCGTCGCCTGCCGCGCGGGCGGCGGCCAGGGCCAGTTCGCCGAGGACGGCCAGTTCCTGAAGCCTGCCGCGGCGCTGGAGATAGATGAAGCAGGACCGCACGAGCAGCAGCGCTGTCGGGGACACGGCCGCGTACCGCTCGGTCAGCGCCACCAGGTTGGCCAGTTCGAGGTCTCCCCAGGCCAGGGCCTGTTCGGTGGTGTCGAACGGTGCGGCGTCGCCGATCGGCGGCGGCAGCCGCAGCTCGGCCTCCTGGCCGGACGGGAGTAGCGCGACACCGGTCTGGCGGGCGGACTCGGCGTACCAGCGCAGCACGCGCTCGGCGGTCTGCGGCCGGTCGCCGTCCCGGTCGGCGAGTTCGCGGGCGAAGTCCCGTACCAGGTCGTGCGGGACGAACCTGCCGTACGAGACCTCCTCGAGGAGCGACACATCGACGAGCCGGTCCAGGGCGGCCGCCGCGCGCCGTTCATCGGTCTCCATCAGCCGGGCGACGGCGGGCGCACCGTACTCGGGCAGGTCCACCGCGCCGAGACGGCGCAGCGCGAGGGCCGCGTCCGGGTCGAGGCCGTCGTGCGCGACGGCGAGCGAACCGCGCACGCTCAGGTCGTCGTACTCGAGATGGTCGAGCCGGCCCGCCTCGGCGTCCAGCAGCCCGGCGAGTACATCGGCGGTGAGCGCGCGGCGGGCGGCGAGGCGGGCGGCGACGACGCGCAGTGCGAGCGGCAGCCGCCCGCACCGTTCGACGAGCCGCTCCAGACCCTCGTCGAGGCCGCGTCCTGAGACGGCACGCAGCAGCGTCCCGCTGTCCTCGGCCGACAGCGGCGCGAGCGGGAACCGGGCAGCGCCGTCGAGCGCGGTCAGCGGGGAGCGGCTGGTGACGACGACCGCGCAGCCGCTCCCGGCCGGCAGCAGCGGCCGCACCTGCGCGGCGGACGCCGCGTCGTCGAGCACGAGCAGGGTCCGGGTCGGCGCGAGGGTGGAGCGCAGCAGGGCCGATGCCGCGTCCATGTCGTCGGGGATCTGCCGCGGGTCGACGCCGAGGTCGCGCAGCAGCGTGGCGAGTGCGTGACCGGGGTCGAGCCGGGCCACGCCGGGGATGGCGCCGTGCAGGTTGAAGTACAGCTGCCCGTCGGGGAATTCGTCGCGCAGTGCGTGGGCGACATGCACGGCGAGGGCGGACTTGCCGACTCCGGCCATCCCGGAGACGACGGCGGGGCTGCCGGCGCGACACGTGAGGACGGCGCTCAGCTCGGCGACGAGCGTGTCGCGACCGGTGAAGTGGCCGGGCGCGGGCGGCAGCTGGGCGGGCCGCGGCGGCCGTGGCTCGGGCGCCGCCGCGGGTGTACGGAGCACCTCCTGGTGCGCCTCCTGGACGGCCGGGCCGGGTTCGACGCCCAGCTCCTCCACGAGCGTGCGGCGCAGCGACCCGTAGGCGGCGAGCGCCTCCGCCTGGCGTCCCGTACGGTGCAGTACCAGTATCAGCTGCCGGTGGAAGGCCTCCCGCAGCGGGAACTCCGCGACCAGTGCGGCCAGTTCGGGTACGAGCCCGTCATAGCGGCCCAGCTGCATCTCGGCGTCGTACCGCCACTCCAGCATCAGCAGCCGCGACTCCCGCAGCCGCTGGACAAGTGCCGGGGTGCCCTCGTCAGGGTCGTACAGACCGGCCAGCGGGCTGCCGCGCCACAGCGCGAGCCCCGCGCGGGCGGCCTCGGCCACGGCGGTCCAGTCGCCCTCGGCGGTCGCGGCACGGGCGGTGCGCACGCGGGCCTCGAAGACGTCGGTGTCCAGCTCGCCCGGCTCGACCCGCAGCAGATAGCCGGGCGGTACGGCCCGCAGCCGGTCCGCCTCGGCGAGCAGCCGGCGCAGCCGCGTCACATGGTTGTGCAGGGAGGCATGGGCGGAGGCGGGCGGCTCGTCGCCCCACAGGGCCGCCTTCAACTCGTCCACCGGGACTACCCGGTTGGGCCGCAGCAGCAGCGTGGCGAGCAGGGCGCGGAGCTTGGCGCTGCCGAGGGGGCGCGGCTCGCCCGCGGCATCGTGCACTGCCGGCGGACCCAGCAGGCCGAACCGCATCAGCGTCCTCCACTTTCAAGCCACCGGTATGACTGTTGGCCATATGTTAGCGATCCGTTGGAGAGGACTGTTTGGATCGATGCATCGGATCCGGCCCGCCGGTGCTCGGCGTGGACAGCCACACTCGGGGGAGTGTCGCCGCCGTGGCCGGATCCGCTGATTCCCCGGTACTCCACAGACCTGGTACCACCTGGTACTCCTGCGGACGTACCGGTGGTGTCTCCGCCCGGACGATGCGGTCGCACCCCGTCCGGGCGGATGCTTCCCCCATGACCAGCGCAGACCTCAGGCACCGGCTCAGGCACCGGTTCCGGGACCGGCTCAGGCAGCAGCTCGGCGACCAGCTCGACCAGCACCGGCCCCGGCACCAGGACCAGCACCAGCACCGGCTCGAAGAGCGCCGTCGGCCGCGCGTGGTCGAGCGCCTCGGCTACGTCACCGGCGCCGTCCTGATCGCGGCAGGCCTCTTCCACCTGGGCGTCTTCTTCGTCGACGGCGGCCCGTGGACCGGCCCGGTCTCCTGGCGCAAGCCCTTCACCTTCGGGGTCTCCTTCGGCCTGACACTGATCGCCGTCGTGTGGGTGACGTCGTATCTGCGCATCGGCGCCCGCGCCCGCTCCGTACTGCTGGGCCTCTTCGCCGCCGACTGCGTGCTCGAGGTCGGCGGCATCACCCTCCAGGCATGGCGGGGCGTACCGTCGCACTTCAACCGTGAGACGCCCTTCGACAACGCGGTCGCCACGGCGCTCGCGGTCGGCGGCGTGCTGCTGGTCGTGGTCCTCTCCACGTTCGCGATCGCCTCGTTCAGGCACCGCCCCGAGGGCCCGGCGGGTATGTCCCTCGCTCTGCGTACGGGCTTCGCCGTACTGCTCGTTGGTCTCCTCTCGGGCGCGGCGATGATCGCGTACGGCGTCGTGGTCACCCGCACCGACAGCCAGGAGGCGGCATACCACTCCACCGAGGCGCTGAAGCCCCTGCACGGAGTGGCCCTGCACGCGGTCCTCGTCCTGCCGGCCCTGGCCCAGCTGCTGACCCTCACCTCCTGGCCCGCCGACACCCGCCGCAAGCTGGTGTCCGCGGCATCGGCGGCATATCTCACAGCGGTCGTCGGCGCGGGCGTGTGGGCAGTCGTCCAGCGCTAGGTCCCGCCGCCAACTGCTCGCGGCTACCGGGGTGTCCGCGTCGACACGCCACTTCGGCAGCACGCACGGGAAAGCTTCTCAGGCTGAGACGTTGCCACGAAAAAAGCAAAAGTCCCAGGTCACGGTCCCCGCCGTCACCTCTCCGTCCGGTGATGCTTTCTCAGTGATCGGAATTCACGCGGTGGATCGAGGGTGAGTGCACCAACGGGCCACTAAAAGTAGTCCTCGTGCTTGCGGTCCCGTCCCGTCGGTTGCAGTTCCTCCCGCTCGAACTGCACCAAGAAGTCGTGGTCGTCCAACATCACTGCATAAGACGGTGGAGTGTCGGGGTTGGTGGGCTCGGTGATTCCGAGGATGGCCCCCAGCCGGCCCTCCAGCTCCGTACGCCTGGGTGAACTGACCACCCGGACTTCCGCGTAGAAGTGGAACTCGTCCTCCGCCGCCTGCCCCATACCGATATTCCAGCCCTTCCCTGTGTCACTTGTGCGTGATTTCCCCGTCGAGGGAAACATTCAGATGACTGCCGTCCCGGCTGAGCCAGCCCAGTTGGGCCCGCCCCTTCTTACTGAGCTGCACATCCCACTCGAAGGGCTGTCCGGCGGTCCGCGAAGGCCCTTACGGAAACGGCCTGGCTGACCCCGAACAGCTCCGCGGCAGCTTCCTGGACCGGGTTCTGCCGCAGCAGGAGCACGAGCACAACGGACTTGTACAAGCCCAGCGCCCACATCCGCCCCTTTATCGCCGGCGGGTCCGGATCCTCCACAAGCACCCGATGGACCCGCGCCACCAGCCCGTCCAGTTGATCGTTCTCCAGCCCCGAACGTTCCAGTTCAACGGCGCTGCCCCGGTGCTGCGCTGACGATCTCTCGACCGTCACACTACCGAGCAGGGCCACCTTCATGATCAAGGACAGCCAAGCACGAAACCCCGTGAATAGGCCTCCAGTTGTCACACGTCGAGTAGTGTTCAAGCATGCTGAGCAGCGCAATGACACTTCAATACCTTGAGCGGCTGCAGATTCATCGCCCGAAGCGGCCGACCACCGCAGCATTGTTTGCCTTGCACCGGGCGCACGTTGAGAAAGTTCCGTACGAGACGCTTGAGATCCAGTTGGGTCGGCCGACGTCAATCGACCCGGATGAGTCGGTCGATCGAATACTTGGCGGCCGAGGCGGCTACTGCTACCACCTCAACGGGGCGTTCGCTGCGCTGCTGTCCACTGTCGGTTACAGGGTTGCGTGGCATCTGGCAGGCGTCCAGGTGGGGGCGGAATCGGCAGCAGGCGCGAATTGCAACCATCTCGCGCTGACCGTCGAATGTGAAGGCCAAACGTGGTTTGCGGACGTCGGTCTCGCCGACGCGCTGTATACCCCACTGCCGCTGAGCGAAGGGATGTACTCCCAGGGATGCATGACGTTTGGCCTCCGCCTATCGGAGGCCAAACCGGGGGGATGGCGGTTCGACCATGACTCCAAAGGATCATTCCTCGGCATGGACTTCCAAGCCGAGCCCGCGTCCCCTGCCGACTTCGTGGAGCAACATCAGTATCTTTCGACCTCTCCGAAGTCCCCGTTCGCTAACACGGCCTTTGTTTTTCGGCGCGATTTCCACGGAGTTGACGCACTGCGCGGCTGTGTTCTGACGCGGATCGACCGCGACGGTCGGCGCAAGCATGAGCTGACCACTGGCGAGGAGTGGTTCGCAGTACTTCGCAGCCGTTTCGGCCTGACCCTCAGCGACCTGAGCGCCAGCGAACGCCAGGGCCTGTGGCATAGAGTCCATGAGGCCCACGTGGCTCGGGAATCCACCATGACTCATGCGTCCTACACGGCGGCTGCAGATTGAACCGCGCCGGGTTTCGTAGCGACTTCAGTTCTTGGCTTGATTCCCTGAGGCCTATTCACGGGGCCTCACCAGCCCTTTTTGTGCCATCAGCCCGTCCAGTTGATCGTTCTCCAGCCCTGTCGTAACGTTCCAGTTCAACGGCCCTGCCCCGATGATGCGCTGACGATCTCTCAACCGTCACACTACCGGGCAGGGCCACGTTCATGATCAAGGACAGCCAAGCACGAAACCCCGTGAATAGGCCTCCTGGCCGAAGACTGTTCGACCGCCGACCGCGCGGAGTTCACCTGGGACGACACCCGCCTGGCCACCGCTCGGCCTGGCGCCCAAGTGCGGGATAGACCTTTGGAATGCCTCACCGGGATAAAATGCCGATAGCGGCCAGCCCTGATGAATTGCCGCAATAAGGGACACTCGATGGACCCCATGAAGGACCCGCAGATCAAGAGATGGACAGAAAGCGCGGGTGTCGACCTCGATTACCTGGACTTCCTCTCCCAGCACGTAGGGCTGTCCGAATGGATCGCCGTGTCGCGCGTGTTCCTGCCGCAGTTCGTCGAGGTGGAGGGGTGTGTGTTGTGGGATCGTTCGTACGATCCCGACAATTTTCGGATGTGGCACAACGTATTGAAGGGGGATGTTGTCTCGATCGAAGCGACTCTGAATCAATTCAAGCTGTGGCAACACATCGATATCGACGAAGACGCCGAATCCGAGGCCAATGCCTTCGCACTGGCTCAGGAGATCGCGACATCGTGGCGTCTCTCTCTCGGGCAGGCATTTCCGCAACGGAGCTTTGACGTACAGGCGACCGATACGGTGGACGGTCCGATCGTGTCTTTCACCAGCCTGGCGTAGGAGTCGCGTGCCTCCTGCTTGCGTTGCTCCCGGCCTCGCGTGCTGCCTGCGCTGCTCCGCCTCGCGCTTATGCACGAGCCCTGCTGGTGCAGGCCCGGCACGGCGCGCGGTTTCAGGCGGACTTGTATGCCAGGTCGGCCCTCATAGGCGACACCGTGACGTCCTGCCCCGGCGTCCCCGGGGCGTCAAGAGGTGTCCAGAAGAACGCCGATGCCGACGACGGATCAACACCCGCGCAGTCGTCGATGCCTCCAGCAACCTGGACCACCCCAGCCCTCTGCAGTCGGCTGGGGCCACGGCTGCTTCGAGCCGTCGCAGGACCCCGCGACTTACGCCGGTCGCCCCACGGCGGCCATCCACGAACATCCGAAAGCGGTGCGCCGCCCGGAAGCAGAACGGGTAGACCAGCCGCGCGACGGTCGGCGCGACAAGCACGCACCGTGGCCACCCTCTGTACGCGCGCTGCGCACATGGCCACCCGAGGGCCACCCCTTGCTCACGCAGCCCATGACACGGTGTTCGGGCAAGCCCGCCCGGTGGATCCAGACATGGAAAAAGCCCAGGTCACGGCGAGTGAGTCCTGGGCCTTTCCGGAGCCGCCTTCGGGATTCAAACCCGAGACCTACGCACTACGAGAAGATCGGTTCTCGTCCACCCTTGTCCACTGAAGGATGATCCGTACACAGCGCAGCAGGTCAAGGAACTGGATGGGGTGCAACGGACGCACACGGACCGCCCTGGATTGCGCCACCACTGAGACTAGGTCCGAGCCTGGAGCGCAGACACGACCTACGGGACGGTGCAGACGACCCAGGCCCTCGCAGAGGCGCTAAAGGTGGCGGTGTTTTTCACACCGACCGTCCAGCCCCCGCTGGTTGGGGTGGAGTCCGTGAGGAAGGTGAGCGTGCTGCTGGTCGTGCCGCCTCCCCCGGTGGGCACCCTGCCCGATGGACAGTCCACATGCGCGAAGGCGAAACCTCCAGCCGGGATGGACACGCTGGGGCCTAGGTACTGGGGGTGCGCGCTCAGCGGCGCCACGAGACCGGTGTCGACGGGGAAATCGGTCTTCTGCGGATCGTCGCTGGCGTCCAGCGCGCTGGCGGAGGTCACGCCGCTGGCGAGGAGCACGACGGCGGCCATGGCGGCCACGGCGAGGGGGCGGATGGGTTTCATGCCAGCCTTCCTTACGTATTCGGGTTCCGGACAGCCCTGGTTTTCCCGAATCCCGCAAGGTGATCCGCTCGGCCACTCGTTCGGCTCAGGAAGAAACGTATGTGCGCATGCCGAAAGAGTGACCCCTCGGCGACTTTGACGAGGATCTCGTCGGCGGTGCTGAGGCCCTCCTCGGCGACGTCGTCTCCGACAACTTCCATTTCGCCGACCTCGGCGCGGTCACCCGCACCGAGAGCCAGGAGGCGGCGGCATAGCCCCTGCACGGAGTGGCGCGGGCGTGTGGGCGGGCATCCAGCGCCAGGTCCCGCCGCCAACTGCTCGCGGCTTCCGGGGTGTCCGCGTCGACACGCCACTCCGGCAGCACGCACGGGAAAGCTTCTCAGGCTGAGACGTTGCCACGAAAAGGCAAAAGCCCCAGGTCACGGCGAGTGAGTCCTGGGGCTTTCACGGAGCCGCCTTCGGGATTCGAACCCGAGACCTACGCATTACGAGTGCGTTGCTCTGGCCAACTGAGCTAAGGCGGCAAGCTGCGGATATACCCGTCCTCGCGAGAACACGTTCGCATCAGCAGCGGCGCCAAGTCTACAGGGTTGTTTTGGGTGCCCCGAACCAGGTCCGGGGCACCCCACAGCCCGCCCTCAGCGGCAGCGCTTGTTGTCCGCCGGGGCCGTGCCTTCCAGCAGGTACGTGTTGATCGCCGTGTCGATGCAGTCGCTGCCGCGCCCGTACGCCGTGTGGCCGTCGCCGTCATACGTGAGCAGGCGCCCGGAGGAGAGCTGCCCGGCCAGCCCCTGCGCCCACTTGTAGGGCGTGGCCGGGTCCCGGGTGGTGCCGACGACCACGATCGGGGCGGCGCCCTTCGCCTCGATGCGGTGCGGCGCGCCGGTGGCGGGGGTGGGCCAGTACGCGCAGTTCAGGGAGGCCCAGGCGAAGCCCTTGCCGAAGACCGGGGAGGCTTTCTCGAACGCGGGCAGGGCCGACTGCACGCCCTTGGGGGCGGTGAAGGCGGGCGGCAGGTCCAGGCAGTTCACGGCCGCATTGGCGTACATCAGGTTCGCGTACGAGCCGTCGCCCTCGCGCTCGTAGTAGCTGTCGGCCAGCGAGAGCAGCGGCGCGCCGTCACCGTTCATGGCTTGAGCCAGGGCCTTGCGGAGCTGTGGCCAGGCGGCCTCGTCGTACATCGCGGCGATCACTGCGGTGGTGGCCAGCGACTCGCCGAGTTCGCGGCTCTCGCCAGTGGGGACGGGCTTGGCGTCGAGGGCGGCGAAGAAGGCCTTGAGGCGGTTGGAGGCGTCGGCGGCCGACTCCGTGCCGAGCGGGCAGTCCTTCTCCTTGACGCAGTCGGCGGCGAAGGACTGGAACGCGGTTTCGAAGCCCGCGGTCTGGTCACGGTTCATCTGCTGGGACGCAAGCGACGGGTCCATCGCGCCGTCGAGGACGAGGCGGCCGACGCGGTCGGGGAAGAGCTCGGCGTACGTCGCGCCGAGGAAGGTGCCGTACGAAGCTCCGACGTACGTCAGCTTCTCGTCGCCCAGCACGGCGCGCAGGATGTCCATGTCACGGGCCGCCTCGACGGTGGAGACATGGGGCAGGATCGTGCCGGAGCGCTTCTCGCAGCCCACCGCGAAGCCCTTGAGGGACGTGGCGAGACGGGTCGTCTCGGCTGCGTCGTCGGGGGTCTGGTCGACCTGGGTGTACGCGTCCATCTCCTTGCCGCTGAGGCATTCGACGGGCTCGCTGCGGGCGACGCCGCGCGGGTCGACGGACACCATGTCGTAGCGGGCACGGACGGGCTCGGGGTAGCCGATGCCCGCGTACCCCTGGAGATAGCTGACGCCCGAGCCTCCGGGGCCACCCGGATTGACGACCAGGGAGCCGAGGCGCTTGCCGGGGCCGGTGGCCTTCTTGCGGGCGACGGCCAGCTTGACCGAATCGCCGTCAGGCTTGGCGTAGTCGAGCGGAGCCTTCATCGTTGCGCAGTCGAAACCGGGGACGCCGCAGGGACGCCACTTCAGCTGCTGTGCGTAGTACGGCTTGAGGGCGGCGGTCGGGGCGGCTCCTCCACCACCGCCGGAGGAGGCGGACTCGGAGGCGCTGGGTGACGAACTCCCGCCGGTGCAGCCGGAGATGAGCAGGCCGGCTGTGGCCAGCACGAGTGCGGAAGTACGGAGCAGGCGCCTGGTGTCCATCCATGGAGCGTAATCGCAGGTTGACCGCTGCCGCCTTTCCGCGCTCTTACGGGTGAGCCGGTCAACCGATCGGCGGCAGGCCCGACGGCCTGGCGGTGCACATTCGATGGCCAGGGGATGGCCAGGAGGCAGGCCGGACGTCAGCCGGCGCGGAGAGCGACCGCCATCGCCTCCACGGCCAGCAGCGGCGCGACATTGCGGTCCAGCGCCTGGCGGCAGGCGACCACCGCCTCTATCCGGCGCAGGGTGCCCTCCGGTGTCGAACCATGGGCGATCCGGTCGAGGGAGTCCCGGGCGTCGTGATTGGCGAGCGCGACCTCCGAGCCCATCTGGAGGGCCAGCACATCGCGGTAGAAGCCCGTCAGATCGGTGAGCGCCAGGTCGAGGCTGTCGCGCTGGCTACGGGTCTTGCGGCGCTTCTGCTTGTCCTCGAGCTCCTTCATCGCCCCTGCCGTGCCCCGCGGCATCCGTCCGCCGGCGGACGCGCCGAGGGCCGCCTTGAGGTCTTCGGTCTCCTTGACGTCGATCTCCTCGGCAACCTGCTTGGCGTCCTCGGCCGCGGCGTCGACCAGCTCCTGGGCGGCCTTGAGGCAGCCGCCGATGTCCTCCACGCGCAGCGGCAGCTTGAGCACCGTGGCCCGGCGGGCACGGGCACGCTCGTCAGTGGCCAGTCGGCGGGCACGGCCGATGTGGCCCTGGGTGGCACGGGCGGCGTTGACGGCGACCTCGGGTTCGATGCCGTCCCGCCGGATCAGGACGTCGGCGACGGCGGCGACCGGCGGCGTACGGAGGGTGAGGTGGCGGCAGCGGGAGCGGATGGTGGGGAGTACATCCTCGAGGGAGGGCGCGCAGAGCAGCCATACGGTGCGGGAGGCGGGCTCCTCGACGGCCTTCAGCAGGACATTGCCCGCGCCTTCGGTGAGTCGGTCGGCGTCTTCCAGGATGATCACCTGCCAGCGGCCGCCGGCCGGGGAGAGCTGGGCGCGGCGGACGAGCGCGCGGGTCTCCTTGACGCCGATGGAGAGCAGGTCCGTACGGATCACCTCGACGTCGGCGTGCGTACCGACGAGGGTGGTGTGACAGCCGTCGCAGAATCCGCAGCCGGGCTCACCGCCGAGGGCGCGGTCGGGGCTGGTGCACTGCAGCGCGGCGGCGAAGGCCCGGGCGGCGGTGGACCGTCCGGAGCCGGGTGGGCCGGTGAACAGCCAGGCGTGCGTCATCTTGGACGCGTCGGGGGCGGGGGCGCCGTGGGCCTGGGCGGTGACGCGGGTGTCGGCGTCCCGGGCGGCGGCGGAGAGCTGCGCCTGGACGCGCTCCTGGCCGACCACGTCGTCCCATACGGTCATGGGCCGTCACCGCCTTTCGTGCTGGGGGGTTCCATTGTGGGGCAGGGGTCTGACAGCGCAGACGCGGTGGCAGGGACTCGCCACCCCGAACCGGCACCAGGACGAACCCCTGCACCGCAAACGGGCGCCGAAGCGCCGAACCGTCAGCGCCCGCCCCGCCGCCCGTTCTCGTCCTCGTCGTGCGGGCCGAGCAGCTCGTCCGCCAGCGTCGGGAGGTCGTCCAAGGGGGTCTCCTCCGCCCAGTCCGAGCGGCGGCGGGGACGGCCCGAGTCCGGGTCGACCTGCGGGAGTTCGCGGGTGCGCTCGTTCGTACCCTCACTCCCCGCCTCGTCGCGGAAGATGCCCGGCGGGACCCGGTCAGCTGGATCCGTATCCCGTACCGGCTCGCGTACCGGCTTGCGTGCGGACTCCCGTACCGGCGGAAGCACCGTCGTCTCGGCCGCATCCCCCGACACCGGCGGAAGCACCGTCGTCTCGTCCACGTCCGCCGGCACCTTCGGAAGCACCGTCGTCTCGGCCACATCCGGAACCGCAGGCACCTCCTGAGTCACCTCGTCCGGCGTGACCACCGGCGTCGGCACGGTCACCTCATGAGCCGAGGTCGGAGCTGCGGTCGAGGCCGCGGCTGAGGCCGACGCCGCGGAAGCAGCAGCCGCCTCCGCCGCCCGCCGTGCCTCCTCCGCCCGCAGCAGCGCCTCCTCCGCCTTGCGCTGCTTCTCCAGGCGCCGCTCCTCCGCCTCCGCCCGGAGCCGCGCCTCCTCCTCGGCCTGCTTGCGGAGCCGTTCCTGCTCCGCCGCAGCCGCCCTCTCCTCGGCGAGCCGCCGCGCCCGCTCCTCGTCCGCCCGCCGCCGAGCGTCCTCGGCCCGCAGCCGGGCCTCCTCCGCCTGCCGCTCGGCCTCGCGCTGCCGCGCCTCCTCCAGCTCGCGGCGCTTGCGCTCCTCCTCCTCGGCGCGGAGCTTGGCCAGCTGTTCCTGCCGCTCGCGCTCGACCCGCTCCTCCTCCGCCTTGCGCGCGGCTTCCGCCTCCGCGCGCCGACAGGCTTCCTCCTCAGCCGCCTTCCGCGCCTCCTCCTGCGCCTTCACCTCGGCATCGGAGAGCGGAAGCAGCTGGTCGAGCCGGTGCCGTACGACGGTGGTGACCGACCCCGGGTCCTGGCCCGCGTCCACGACCAGATACCGGCCCGGGTCCGCCGCGGCCAGCGTGAGGAAACCGGAACGCACCCGCTGGTGGAACTCCGCCGGCTCCGACTCCAGCCGGTCCGGCGCCTCCGTGAAGCGTTCGCGCGCGGCCTCCGGCAACACGTCGAGCAGCACCGTGAGATGCGGTACGAGTCCGTCCGTCGCCCACCGCGAGATACGGGCGATCTCGGTCGGCGACAGATCGCGCCCGGCACCCTGATAGGCGACCGAGGAGTCGATGTAGCGGTCGGAGATGACGATCGCGCCGCGCTCCAGTGCGGGCCGTACGACCGAATCGACGTGCTCGGCCCGGTCCGCGGCGTACAACAGCGCCTCCGCCCGGTTCGAGAGCCCGTCCGACGACACATCCAGCAGGATCGAACGCAGCCGCTTGCCGATCGGCGTCGCACCCGGCTCACGCGTCACCACAACCTCGTGGCCCTTCGCCCGGATCCACTCTGCGAGCGCCTCGACCTGCGTGGACTTCCCGGCCCCGTCGCCGCCCTCGATGGCGATGAAGAAACCGTTCGTCGCCGGCGCCTGCGCCGGATCGGCCCCGCGGCGCAGCGCGTCGCCAAGATCGCGGCGCAGCGGTACGCCGGAACGGTCGTCCGTCTTGGCGAGGACGATGGCCGCGACGGGCAGCAGCAGCGCGCCGACCAGCATCAGCGTGAACGCCGCGCCACCGTGCGCGAAGACGAAGTCGCCGCTCGCGAGCCGGTGCGGCCCGATCGCGGCGGCGAGCAGCGGGGCAGCGATCGCGCCGAGGGCGATCGCGACCCGTACGACCGCCTGCAGGTGCTCGGTGATCCGGGCCCGCCGGAACTCCTCGGCCTCCTGGTCGATGAGCGCGTGCCCGGTGCTCGCGGCGACACCGGCCGCGAGTCCGGCGAGCAGCGCGATGAACAGCACGGTCGCCGTGTCCGGCACCAGCCCCATGGCGAGCAGTGCGACACCGGTGACCGCGAGCGCGAGGGCGAGCAGCCGGCGGCGGGAGAGCGTGGGCAGTACGGCGCCGGCCCCGCGGATACCGAGCCCCGCTCCGCCGGTCAGCGCGAGCACCAGCAGCGCGAAGGCCACCGGCCCGCCGCCGAGGTCGAAGGCGTGCAGTACAGAGACGGCAACGGCGGACGAGATCGCGCCCGCGACCGCCGCGCAGCCGACAACGAACAGCGGTATGGCGCCTGTACGCCCCCTGTCCAGGCCATTGCCGGTGGACGGACGGCGCAGGCCCTCCAGCGGCGAGCGCGGCCTCGGGGTCAGCGAGCCGGGCAGCTCCAGGAAGTACAGCGTCGATACGGACGCGGCGAAGAGACCAGCCGCGAGGTACGAACCGAGGGCCGCCTGGTGCAGCGAGAACCACTCGATGCCCGAGCCGAGCAGATTGCCGATCAGCGTGCCGAGGAGCAGCACCGCGGCTCCGGCGGGGATGGCGGCGAAGCTCGTACGCAGCCAGAGCCTGCGCAGTGCGTCGAGGTGGTCCGGCAGCGGACGGACCGCCGCGCCTTCCAGCGGCGGGGCCGGCAGCAGTGCGGGTGCGGCGCCGTCGCGGGCGACCGTCCAGAAGCGCTCGGCGACGCCGGTGACGAAGACGGTGATCAGCAGGAGCGCCGGCGCGTTGCCGGGGGTCCAGTCGATCCACAGAGGTGCCACGATCAGCAGCGCAAGACGCAGCACATCCGCGCCGATCATCGTCCAGCGGCGATCCAGCGGGCCGTTCGGCGAGGTGAGCGTCGTCAGCGGGCCGAGTAGTACGGCGCCGAAGAGCAGCGTGGCCAGGACACGGGTGCCGAGCACCGTGGCGACGGCGAAGGCCGCCCCGCGGTAGCCGGCCCCGAATGAGCCCTCCAGTACCGCCGCCTGCAGTGTCAGCAGCAGAAGCACAAGAACGGCAACGGCATCCCCGACGCCTCCGACGACCTGGGCGCTCCACAGCCGTTTGAGCGGCGGGAAGCGCAGCAGGGCCCGCACCGCGCGCTCGCGTGAGTCCGCGGCAAGCGCTTCGGATGCGTCGGAGTCTGAGGCAGTCTCTGAGGCGGTGCTCACGACCGCCTGCTGCTCGGCTGGCTGCTCGGCTCGCGTCATCCGCCCAGCCTATCCGGAGCGCGCCGCTCCCCGGAGACCTGACCGAACATACGGGCGCTTTGTACGGAGGGTGGGAAAACTCCCCGAACAAACTCTTCGCACAAAGCGCCCGTGATGATCTCGCTACTCGTCCGTCGAGGCCTTCGCCGACGCGGCCGTCTTCTTCGCCGCGGCCGCCGTCGTCTTGGCCGCAGCCGTCGTCTTCTTCGCGACGGTCTTCTTGGCCGTCGTCTTCTTGGCTGCCGTCTTCTTGGCCGCGGTCTTCTTCGCCGGTGCCTTCTTGGCCGCAGCCTTCTTCGCCGTCTTCTTGGCGGGGCCCTTGGCGCGCTTCTCGGCGAGCAGCTCGTAGCCGCGCTCCGGCGTGATGTCCTCGACACTGTCGCCCGTGCGGAGGGTCGCGTTCGTCTCGCCGTCCGTGACATACGGGCCGAAGCGGCCGTCCTTGACGACCACCGGACGCTCGCTCACCGGGTCCGTGCCCAGCTCCTTCAGCGGCGGCTTGGCAGCTGCCCGGCCCCGCTGCTTCGGCTGCGCGTAGATCGCCAGGGCCTCGTCGAGCGTGATGTTGAAGAGCTGGTCCTCGGTCTCGAGAGAACGCGAGTCCGTGCCCTTCTTCAGATACGGGCCGTACCGGCCGTTCTGCGCGGTGATCTCGACGCCTTCCGCGTCGACGCCGACCACCCGCGGCAGCGACATCAGCTTCAGCGCGTCCTCGAGCGTAACCGTGTCGAGCGACATCGACTTGAAGAGCGAGGCGGTACGCGGCTTGACCGCGTTCTTGCCGGTCTTCGGCGTGCCCTCGGGCAGCACCTCCGTGACGTACGGGCCGTAACGGCCGTCCCGCGCGATGATCTGGTGCCCGGTGGCCGGGTCGGCGCCCAGCTCGAAGTCACCGCTCGGCTTGGCCAGCAGCTCCTCCGCGTACTCCACGGTCAGCTCGTCCGGCGCGAGGTCCTCGGGAACGTCGGCGCGCTGGTGGCCCTCCGCGTCCTTCTCACCGCGCTCGATGTACGGGCCGTAGCGGCCGACGCGCAGCACGATCCCCTCGCCGACCGGGAAGCTGGAGATCTCCCGGGCGTCGATCGCGCCGAGGTCGGTCACCAGCTCCTTCAGACCGCCGAGGTGGTCGCCGTCGCCGTTGCCCGCCGCGGAGGCCACACCGGCGTCCGCGTCGCCCTCGCCGAAGTAGAACCGCTTCAGCCACGGCACGGCCTGCGCCTCGCCCCGCGCGATGCGGTCGAGGTCGTCCTCCATGCGTGCGGTGAAGTCGTAGTCGACCAGTCGGCCGAAGTGCTTCTCGAGCAGGTTGACCACGGCGAAGCTCAAGAACGACGGCACCAGCGCCGTCCCCTTCTTGAACACATACCCGCGGTCGAGGATGGTGCCGATGATCGAGGCGTACGTCGACGGGCGGCCGATCTCGCGCTCTTCCAGCTCCTTGACCAGCGAGGCCTCGGTGTAGCGGGCCGGCGGCTTGGTCGCGTGGCCGTCGACCGAGATCTCCTCGGAGGAGAGCGCGTCGCCCTCGGCGACCTGCGGCAGACGCCGCTCACGGTCGTCGAGCTCGGCGTTCGGGTCGTCGGCCCCCTCCACGTACGCCTTCATGAAGCCGTGGAAGGTGATCGTCTTGCCGGACGCGGTGAACTCCGCGTCCCTGCCGTCGCTCGCCCGGCCGCCGATCCTGACGGTGACGCTGTTGCCGACCGCGTCCTTCATCTGCGAGGCGACGGTCCGCTTCCAGATCAGCTCGTAGAGCCGGAACTGGTCGCCACTCAGACCCGTCTCGGCCGGAGTGCGGAAACGATCACCCGAAGGACGAATCGCCTCGTGCGCCTCCTGCGCGTTCTTGACCTTGCCGGCGTAGACGCGTGGCTTCTCCGGCAGATAGTTGGCGCCGTACAGCTGCGTGACCTGCGCCCGCGCCGCCGAGACGGCGGTGTCGGAGAGCGTGGTGGAGTCCGTACGCATATAGGTGATGAAGCCGTTCTCGTACAGCTTCTGCGCGACCTGCATGGTGGCCTTGGCCCCGAAGCCCAGCTTGCGGGAGGCCTCCTGCTGCAGCGTCGTCGTACGGAAAGGTGCGTACGGAGAACGGCGGTACGGCTTCGACTCGACCGCGCGGACGGCGAACGAGGCGTCCTGGAGCGCAGCGGCGAGCGCGCGGGCGTTCGCCTCGTCCAGGTGGAGAACCTGGTCGGACTTGAGCTGCCCGTCCGAGCCGAAGTCACGGCCCTGGGCGACGCGCCGTCCGTCGACGGTGTTCAGGCGGGCCGTGAGGGTGGAGGGGTCGGAAGCGTCCCCGGCACGGCCGGTGGAGAAGGTGCCGGTCAGATCCCAGTACTCGGCGGAACGGAAGGCGATGCGCTCGCGCTCACGCTCGACGACGAGGCGGGTGGCGACGGACTGCACACGGCCGGCGGACAGCCGCGGCATGACCTTCTTCCACAGGACCGGCGAAACCTCGTAGCCGTAGAGACGGTCGAGGATACGGCGGGTTTCCTGGGCGTCGACCATGCGCGTGTTGAGCTCGCGCGGGTTCTCGACGGCCTCGCGGATCGCGTCCTTCGTGATCTCGTGGAAGACCATCCGGTGGACGGGGACCTTGGGCTTGAGGACCTCGAGCAGGTGCCAGGCAATCGCCTCGCCCTCGCGGTCCTCATCGGTGGCGAGGAAGAGTTCGTCGGACTGCGCGAGCTGTTCCTTGAGCTTCCTGACCTGGGCCTTCTTGTCGGCGTTGACGACATAGATCGGCTGGAAGTCATTGTCGACGTCGACACCGAGGCGGCGCACCTCGCCGGTGTACTTCTCCGGCACCTCGGCGGCGCCGTTCGGGAGGTCGCGGATGTGCCCGACGCTCGCCTCGACGACGTATCCAGGGCCGAGATAGCCCTTGATCGTCTTAGCCTTGGCAGGAGACTCGACGATCACGAGTCGGCGGCCGCCCTTTGCGGTCTCGCTGGTCGGGGACAACTTCGCTCTTCTCTCCGGTCGACGCTCGATGGGCACAAACGGCAGTAGAACCGCGTGGTCACGGTTCTGCCGCTGCTGTCGCTGCGGAGTGTGACGGTACAACCCGCCCTCGTGTCAAACGGCAAAAGCCCGCAACGGCCACTCGAACGGTAACCCGACTCCGGCCATTCCTGCCGCCCGGACCGGCACGTCGGCGGCTCCGGCCCCAGATCAGACGCGGCCGAAGCACCACACCCCGAGGGCCAGGGACGCCGCGCCGAAGAGTGTCGAGAGGGCGACGGCCGTGGCGGGGCTCACTCCGTGCGCGACGGGGGCACGGTGCAGCGCGCGTGCTCCTGTCCACAGCAGCAGCCCGGCCCCGAACAGCGCGAACGCCGTCCCGGCGAAGATCGCTGGCCCGCTCTCCATGCCCGTACCCCGTTCTTCCCGATGTCTGGACTTCCCGGCGGCCCGAGGCTGACAGCTCGGGGCGTCAGGGGCGCGAATTCCTGGTGAACGCCGCGTGGGTTCACCCGCCCGGTCGCGGTGACAGATCGAGAGCCGGGCGGAGCGCGGGGTGCGGGGCGGGGCGAAGGGCGGGCCGGGAACCTCGAGGAGGGCGCAGCGGAGGCGGCAGCTCCTCTTCCTCTTGTTTCTGTTCTTCCCTGCTCCTGCTGTTCTGCTTGCGGATGTTGGCCGATTTCACCTCATGGACGGACCGGTTCCAGGAAGCCCTCCTCGACCAGCAGCCGTACGGCCTGCGGCGTGCGGTCGCGGAGCACCACCGGGTCCTCGTCGATGAGCTGGGCAATCGCGTCCAGAATCCGCCCGGCGCTCAGCGTGCCGTCGCACACCCCGGCGAAGCCCGCGCCGACCGTGTCCACCTTGGTGGCGCGCCGCATACCGCGGTGCTGACGGAGCACCACATGCTCGGGGTCCTCCGCGCCCGGCAGCCCGACCTGCTCCTGCACGACCTCTGCCGCCAGCCTGAAGTGACCGGCGAGCAGGGCAGCGTCGTCGTGCGTACGCAGATAGTCCTGCCGCGCGAAATGCGCCAGCACGCTCTCGCCGAGCGGCTGCTCGACGGGGTGCGGCCACTCCTCGGCGACGATCGACGGGCGCTCGGAACCGGACTTCCTCAGCGTGATCCAGCCAAAGCCGACCGCCTTGGTCTTACGCGCCTCGAACTCGTCCAGCCATGCGTCGTACCGCGCCGCGTACTCGGACGGGTCGCTGCGATGGTCTCCGCTGTCGCGCAGCCACAGCTCGGCGTACTGCGTCACGTCCTGCACCTCGCGCTGCACGATCCACGCGTCGCAGCCGCGTGGCACCCAGGAACGCAGCCGCTCCTGCCACTCCTGCCCCTCCACGTGCTGCCAGTTGGCGAGGAACTGCGCGTATCCCCCGTCGTTCAGCCTGGCTCCCGCCTGCTGAACGAGCGTGCGGCACAGATCGTCCCCGCCCATCCCGCCGTCCCGGTAGGTCAGCCGGGCACCGGGCGAGATCACGAACGGCGGGTTCGACACGATCAGGTCGTAGGTGTCCTGCCCGACCGGCTCGAAGAGCGAGCCCTCGCGCAGATCGGCCTCCGGCGCCCCGGAGAGCGCGAGGGTCAGCCGTGCGAAGTGCAGGGCGCGCGGGTTCAGATCGGTGGCCGTCACCCGCGTCGCGTGCTGTGCGGCATGCAGCGCCTGGATGCCGCAACCGGTACCCAGATCGAGCGCGGAGGAGACCGGCGTACGGACGGTGATCCCCGCGAGCGTGGTGGACGCCCCGCCGACGCCGAGCACCACCTCCTCGCCATGGCCGCTCGCGCCGCCCGCACCGCCGACCGCGCATCCCAGGTCGGAGACGATGAACCAGTCCTGTCCCTCGGGTCCGCCGTACGGCCGCACATCCACCGTGGCCCGGACCTCCCCGCCGTCAGCCAGCAGCAGCCAGCCGTCGGCCAGGCACTCCTCAAGGGGCAGCGCGGCTCGCGCCCGCTCGTACGCGACGGGACGCTGGAGCAGGAACAGCCGTACGAGCGTGTCCAGGACGCCGTCGCCGCGGGTGGCCCGCAGGGCGGGCACGGTCTCGCTGCGGGCGAGCGCGGCATACGCGGGCGCACCGAGCAGGTCGAGCAGCCCGTCGGCGGTGAAAGCGGCGGCGAGGAGGGCTTCACGCAGCCGGGTCGAGTGGTCGGGCGAAGGAAGGCCTGCGGCAAGGCTGGTCGTACTCACTCGCCCATTGTGGCCGCCGCCACTGACAAACGCCGCACGGCCCGGCCCCCGTGGTGCGGGGGACCGGGCCGTGCACGCGTGCCGAGCCGTACAGCGGGGCTGAGCCGGGCGCGCGGGCGGAGGCGGGCAGGGGGGAGGGTTATGCCTTGCTGGACGCCTTGCTCGAGGGGGTCGCTCCGGCCTTCGCGGGGCTCGAGGGGGTCGCTCCGGTCTTCGCGGGCGCCGAGGAGGACGAATCTGCCGGTTCGGACGGGGCGTCGGGAGCGGGCGCGGGGCTCGACGTCTTCTTCGCCTGGCAGCCGGGCTGCTTCGCCATCGCCGTGCCCAGTTCGCCGGACTGCAGCTTCTTCAGCGCGGCCTGGTCCATGTTCTCGATCTTCTTCAGCCCGTCGGCGACGCCCTGCAGGCCGTCCGCGAACTTCTGCTGGTCCTTCGCGTTGAGAGCGTCGACCTGCTTCTTCAGGTCGAGATACGCCTTGGCCGTGGCGTTGAGTTCGTTGACCGCGTCCGTCTGAAGCTTCTCGCCGTTGTCGACGGGCGGCGTGCCGGCCGCCTTCACGGCGGCGGCGAGCGCACCGTCCGCGGCCGCGATGTCCTGGAAGGCCTTCGAGTCCGCGGCCTGGATGTCGGCCGGCTTGCCGTCGGCTGCGGTCGAGATGATGGTCTGCTGGGCGTTGGCCCTCTTCTGGATCTGCGGCTGCGCCTGGTCGCAGACCTTCTTGGCCCAGGCATTCACCTTGCTGTCACCGCTGTCGTCGCTGCATCCCGACAGCGCCAGTACCAGTACCGCACCGCCGGACAGTGCGGCCGCAAGCTTCTTGTTCACCGGATTGGTCCCTTCCAAGGCTCTCGGCCCCGGAACATACACGCCATGTGGGCGACAACCGCGTGTCGTACACCCGATCCATAACCTATTGCAGCCATTTGCACCAAGGGAGACAAGGCTCACCCGCGCATGCAAACGGGCGGACGACGCGTCAAAGTGCGCCGTCCGCCCGCCTTTTGAGCTGGTGCTACGAAACCACCGCTGGATCAGGTGACTTCGAGCTCCGCTCCGCGGAGTTGCCTTCGTCACCGACAGCGATGCCTCGCCGCTTGGAGACGTACACCGCGCCGGTGATGACGAGGATGGCGAGTACCGCCACCAGCGCCCGCACTCCGGCGTTGGAGTCGTCCCCGTAGCTGAACTGCACCACCGCGGGCGCGATGAGCAGTGCCACCAGGTTCATCACCTTCAGCAGCGGGTTGATGGCGGGCCCGGCGGTGTCCTTGAACGGGTCGCCGACGGTGTCGCCGATGACGGTCGCGGCGTGGGCCTCACTGCCCTTGCCACCGTGATGGCCGTCCTCGACGAGCTTCTTGGCGTTGTCCCACGCGCCACCGGAGTTGGCCAGGAAGACGGCCATCAAGGTGCCGGTGCCGATAGCGCCCGCGAGGAAGGAGCCGAGGGCTCCGACGCCGAGCGAGAAGCCGACGGCGATCGGGGTCAGTACGGCGAGCAGACCTGGTGTGGCCAGCTCGCGCAGCGCGTCCTTGGTGCAGATGTCGACGACGCGCCCGTACTCCGGCGTCTCGGTGTAGTCCATGATCCCGGGGTGCTCGCGGAACTGCCGCCGCACCTCGTAGACCACCGCGCCCGCCGACCGGGACACCGCGCTGATCGCAAGCCCCGAGAAGAGGAAGACGACCGCGGCGCCGAGGATGAGGCCCACCAGGTTGTTGGGCTGCGAGATATCCATGACCAGGTTCATCGGGGCGCCGTCGCCGACCTTCTCGCCGACGTCCCGTGCGGCGTTCGCGATGGCTTCGCGGTACGAGCCGAAGAGCGCGGCCGCCGCCAGTACAGCCGTGGCGATGGCGATGCCCTTGGTGATGGCCTTGGTGGTGTTGCCGACGGCGTCGAGGTCGGTGAGGACCTGCGCACCCGCGCCCGTGACGTCCCCGGACATCTCGGCGATGCCCTGGGCGTTGTCGGAGACGGGACCGAAGGTGTCCATGGCGACGATGACGCCGACGGTGGTGAGCAGGCCGGTGCCGGCCAGTGCCACCGCGAAGAGCGCGAGCATGATCGACGTACCGCCGAGCAGGAACGCCCCGTACACGGCCAGGCCGATCAACAGCGCGGTGTACACGGCGGATTCCAGACCGATGGAGATACCGGCCAGCACCACCGTCGCGGGTCCGGTCAGCGAGGACTTGCCGATGTCCCTGACGGGACGCCGGGTGGTCTCCGTGAAGTACCCCGTCAGCTGCTGGATCAGGGCCGCCAGCACGATGCCGATGGCCACCGCGACGACCGCCAGAACCCGCGGGTCCCCGCTGTGCGTCTTGATGGCTGCCTCGGTGACGCCGTCCAACTCGGCGTACGAGGAGGGCAGATAGACGAAGACCGCCGCGGCCACCAGGGCCAGCGAGATCAGTGCGGAGATGAAGAATCCGCGGTTGATGGCAGTCATCCCGCTGCGGTCGGCGCGCCGCGGGGCGACCGCGAAGATGCCGATCATCGCGGTGACCACGCCGATCGCCGGGACGATCAGCGGAAAGGCGAGTCCGGCGTCGCCGAATGCCGCCTTGCCGAGGATGAGTGCCGCGACGAGCGTGACGGCGTACGACTCGAAGAGGTCGGCCGCCATACCCGCGCAGTCACCGACGTTGTCGCCCACGTTGTCGGCGATGGTGGCGGCGTTGCGCGGGTCATCCTCCGGGATGCCCTGCTCGACCTTGCCGACGAGGTCGGCGCCGACGTCGGCGGCCTTGGTGAAGATGCCGCCGCCGACACGCATGAACATGGCGATCAGCGCGGCGCCGAGGCCGAAGCCCTCGAGCACCTTGGGGGCGTCGGCCGCGTAGACGAGAACCACGCAGGAGGCACCGAGCAGGCCGAGGCCCACCGTGAACATGCCGACCACGCCTCCCGTGCGGAAAGCGATCTTCATGGCCTTGTGCGAGACGGCCGTCAGATCCTTTTCCGGCTCGCCCTCCGCCGGTGTCGCTTCACGCGCGGCCGCGGCCACGCGCACATTTGCTCGTACGGCAAGACGCATGCCGATGTATCCGGTGGCCGCCGAGAAGATCGCCCCCACCAGGAAGAACACCGAACGTCCGGCTCGCTGTGACCAGTCGTCGGCCGGCAACAGCAGCAGCAGGAAGAACACAACGACGGCGAAGACGCCGAGGGTGCGCAACTGCCGTGTCAGATAGGCATTCGCGCCTTCCTGAACGGCTGCCGCGATCTTCTTCATGGAATCGGTGCCCTCGCCGGCGGCCAGCACCTGGCGCACCAGCAGCTGGGCGACGACCAGTGCCGCCAGGGCGACTCCCGCGATGACGATCACGATCAGCCGGTTGTTGTCGGTGAGTACCGCGGCTGCGAGAGAAGTGGGTTGATCGGACAGTTCTGAGTTGACGAGCCCCGCCATTCGTCCTCCTTGACGCTCAGAGCTCAAGATGTGGACGGATTGTATGGAGCGGAACCTGATCAAAACAGGGCGCGACAAATGTAATTGACCTTCACTTGCTACTCAGCAAATGATCGCGTCCCCAAAGTGGCCCCGAAAGAGGTAATGGGGCAAAGGCATTGACGCTTGATCGATGATCTACGGAAAAGGAAAAAGGCCCTGCTCAAGCAGGGCCTCTTCACTTCCCGGAACTACAAAACGATCAGCAAACTGTCCGCACGGTCGGGCCGCACGATCAGGGCGCTATGGTGGCCGGCGTCGTGGGCCAGCTCATCCGGATCACGCCGCCGTCCTCGGTGGAGGTGACCTCCACGTCGTCGACGAGGCCGCTGATGACCGCGAGGCCCATCATCTCGTCCTCGCCGTCGGAGTCCGGGTCCTCGTCCCCGGCCTCGCGGGCGCCTGGGGCCGCAGGGGACCCACCGCCGCCCGCAGCCGGGACCTCGTCCGCGACTTCGATGGAGAAGGCTTTCTCCTCCTCGGACAGCGCCACCCGAACGGGGGCGGTGATGCCATGGCTGCGGTGCAGCCCGACGGCACGGCTGCATGCCTCGCCGACCGCGAGCCGGACCTCGTCCAGCACGGCCTCGTCGACCCCGGCCCGGCGAGCCACGGCAGCGGCCACCAGACGGGCGGTCCTGACATGCTCGGGCTGGGCGCTGAAGCGGAGTTCAACGGTCGCCATGCATTCCCCCTCAGACGTACGGGCGTGCATCTCAGGGGACCGGGCTGGATGCCCGGTGCCCCTTCCTTCTTCCGGCAGTCCTCGCCGACCGTCAGTCGGTCGCCGCGACAGCTTCGTCGACCGTGGTGTGGATGGGGAACACCTTGGTCAGACCTGTGATCCGGAAGATCTTGAGAATGCGTTCCTGGTTGCAGACCAGGCGTAGCGAGCCTTCATGCGCACGCACACGCTTCAGGCCGCCCACGAGTACGCCGAGGCCGGTGGAGTCGAGGAAGTCCACGCCCTCCATGTCGACAACCAGGTGGTAGCTGCCGTCGTTCACCAACTCGACCAACTGCTCGCGCAGCTTGGGCGCGGTATACACATCAATCTCGCCACCGACCTCGACGACCGTACGGTCGCCACCAGGGCCGGACACATTGCGAGTCGACAGGGACAGGTCCACGGATCCTCCAGCACCTTGCTATCGAGCGGCCGCCCCATGAGGTCTCCCCGGCGGAGCCGGAGGACGGTCGCCAGCCGCGATGGCATTCAATCACTTACCAGCAGCCATGCACGACGCCTTGGGACCATTGTCCGTCACTCCGGTGACACACTCGGTGCCGATGGCCAAGAATCACCGTCCCAGACGACCTCCCGAGAGCGGGGAAACCCGCCCCTCCCCCGGTACGGTCCTCGACCGGCTCACCGCAGGGGCGAGCCGAGCTGCGCGCATCACTCATACGGAGCACTTGCCCCCCAGGCCCGGCCGCCATGCCGTCTGGCCCGACCGCATCCGCCCGGAAGTGATCAACGCCATTCAGCAGGCCGGCATCGAGCACCCCTGGACCCACCAGGCGGCCGCCGCCGAGCACGCCCTGGACGGCGAATCCGTCGTCATCGCCACCGGTACAGCGTCCGGCAAGTCCCTGGCCTACCTCGCGCCCGTACTCACCGCCCTGCTCGACGGCTCCGAGGCCGCCAACGGTCGCGGTACGACCGCCCTCTACCTGGCCCCCACCAAGGCCCTGGCCGCCGACCAGCGCCGCGCGGTGAAGGAGCTCGGCGCGCCGCTCGGCAACCGCATCCGCCCCGCGGTCTACGACGGCGACACGCCCGTCGAGGAACGCGAATGGGTCAGGCAGTACGCCAATTACGTCCTCACCAACCCCGACATGCTGCACCGCGGGATACTTCCCTCACATCCCCGCTGGTCCTCCTTCCTGCGCTCACTGCGCTACGTGGTGATCGACGAGTGCCACACCTACCGGGGTGTCTTCGGCTCGCACGTCGCCCAGGTGCTGCGCCGTCTTCGCCGTGTATGCGCCCGCTACGGTGCAAACCCCGTCTTCCTCCTCGCCTCCGCCACCGCCGCGGAACCTGCCCTGGCCGCCGGCCGGCTCACCGGCCTGCCCGTCCAGGAGGTCGCCGACGACGCCTCACCGCGCGGCGAACTTGTGTTCGCCCTCTGGGAGCCCCCGCTCACCGAGCTCCACGGCGAGAAAGGCGCTCCGGTGCGCCGCACCGCCACCGCCGAGACCGCCGACCTCCTCACCGATCTGACCGTCCAGGGAGTCCGTACGGTCGCCTTCGTACGCTCGCGTCGCGGGGCCGAGCTCATCTCCGTCATCGCCAAGGAACGCCTCGCGGAGATCGACCGCTCCCTGCCGCCGCGGGTCGCCGCCTACCGCGGCGGCTACCTCCCCGAGGAGCGCCGCGCCCTGGAACGGGCGCTGCACTCCGGCGAGCTCCTCGGCCTCGCCGCCACCACCGCCCTGGAACTCGGCGTCGACGTCTCGGGCCTCGATGCCGTCGTCATCGCCGGCTACCCCGGGACACGGGCGTCGCTGTGGCAGCAGGCGGGCCGCGCGGGCCGCTCCGGCCAGGGCGCCCTGGCCATCCTCGTCGCCCGCGACGACCCGCTGGACACCTTCCTCGTCCACCACCCCGAGGCGCTGTTCCAGCAGCCGGTGGAGTCCACCGTCCTCGACCCGGACAACCCGTACGTCCTGGCCCCCCATCTGTGCGCTGCCGCCGCCGAGCTCCCGCTCACGGAAGACGATCTTGAGCTCTTCGGCCCGGCGACCGCCGAGCTCATGCCCCAGCTGGAAGCGGCCAAGCTGCTCCGCCGCCGGGCCACCGCCTGGCACTGGACGCGCCGCGAGCGGGCCGCCGATCTCACCGACATCCGGGGCGAGGGCGGCCGCCCCGTCCAGATCGTCCAGATCGTCGAGGCCGCGACCGGCCGGCTGCTGGGCACGGTCGACGAGTCGGCCGCCCACACCGCCGTCCACGACGGTGCCGTCCACCTCCACCAGGGCCGTACGTACCTGGTGAAGCATCTGGACCTGGAGGACTCCGCAGCCCTCGTCGAGGAGGCCAACCCGCCGTACTCCACCACCGCCCGCGACACCACCTCCATCTCCGTACTCGAAACCGACACCGAGATCCCGTGGGGCGACGGTCGCCTCTGCTACGGCTCCGTCGAGGTCACCAACCAGGTCGTCTCCTTCCTGCGCCGCAAACTCATCACCGGTGAGGTGCTCGGCGAGACCAAACTCGATCTGCCGCCCCGCACCCTGCGCACCCGGGCCGTGTGGTGGACGGTCACCGAGGACCAGCTGGATGCCGCCCGGGTCAACCCGGAGCAGCTGGGCGGGGCCCTGCACGCCGCCGAGCACGCCTCGATCGGGATGCTGCCGCTCTTCGCCACCTGCGACCGCTGGGACATCGGCGGGGTCTCCGTGCCGCTCCACCCGGACACGCTGCTGCCGACGGTCTTCGTGTACGACGGCCATCCGGGTGGCGCGGGCTTCGCAGAGCGGGCCTTCCACACCGCCCGTGAGTGGCTCACCGCGACCCGTGAGGCGATCGCCTCCTGCGAGTGCGAGGCGGGCTGCCCGTCCTGCATCCAGTCCCCCAAATGCGGCAACGGCAACGATCCGCTGCACAAGCGCGGCGCGGTCCGCCTCCTCACGGAACTGCTCCGGGTGGCCCCGTCGGGCCAGGAGGTCCCGGCGGTCCCGCCCGCGACCTGACCGTCGGGGCGTACGGGCCGAAGCGGGCCTGCGCCGTCACATCGGCGATCTCGCCCCGCACGGCGCAGCGCACCACCGTCGCGCCCTGCGCCCGGGCCACATCGGCCGCCTTCGCACAGGCTGCGGCGGTGCCGCTCAGGGCGTGGTCCGCCGCAGCGAGTGCCGCCAAATCCGCGGCGGAGCCCGCCCGGTGTCGGGCGACCACGGCCTGGCCCATGGCCAGGACGGCCGCGAAGACCGCACACAGCACGGTCGTGGCCATGGCCACCCAGACGGTCGCCGACCCGCGCTCGCGGTTCACTGGGCCACCTCTGCGGTGCCTCCTGGGCCTGCGGCTGCTCGGCCGGCTCCCGGGCCCTGGGCGGTGTCCTGGGCCGCGGCGTCCTGGCCCACCGTGTCCTCGGCGAGGGCCGCGGCGTCCGCGCTCAGCGTCAGCGCCAGCCCGCCCGGCCCTGGAGCCTTCGCCTCGACCCGCACCCGCCACAGGGCCCCAGACCGCCCCAGCGTGACCCGGGCACCACCCGGGGCCGCCGAGCGGGCGGCGGCCAGCGCGACCGCCCGTGGCTCTGACCTGGCCGCGGCCCGGGCACCGGCCCGGGCCGCGTCGACGCACTGGATCTGCGCTGAGGCAGCCATCAGCGCCCAGACCAGGGCCATGGCGAAGACCACCAGAGCGGGCACCGCGACGGCCGCCTCCGCCGTCACGGACCCCCTGTCGCGCACCTGGCCGCGCATCTCAGATCCGCGCACTTCAGAACCCGGCGCCTCAAAACCGCGCACCTCAGAACCGGGCGCCTCAGAACTGCGCATTGAGAGCCTTCCCGATCACCGACTGCAGCGCCGCCGAAACAGCCCCGCTGGTCACGACCTTGTACAGGACGGCCGCGAAGGCACACGCAGCGATCGTCCCCATTGCGTACTCGGACGTGGTCATCCCTTCGTCCCTGCGCATCCTGCGCGTCAACCCGCGCACCCAGCCCCGCAACGAATTCCACATATCAACCAACCCCCAAGAGATTTCGCTCAGTTGCCGTTCAACAATCCGTCGGCCAGGCCGATCACCACCGGGGCCACCCCGACCGCCAGGAAGGCGGGCAGGAAGCAGAGCCCCACCGGAGCGGTGATCAGGACCTGCGCCTTCCGGCCCTGCGCCGCGGCCGCCCGCGCCTGGTCCGCCCGGAAGCGCTCGGCCAGTCGGGACACGGGCTCCGCCGCCGGTGCCCCGGTGGAGTCGGCCCGCTCCAGACATCGGGCCAGCGCCGCCGCGCCCGGTATCTGTCCGAACCAACCCCAGGCCTGTGCCGGCTCACCGCCGAGCCGCAGTTCGGCGGCCGCCCGCGCCAGCCGTTCGCCGACCGGCCCGCCGAGCGACTCCCCGACCGCCTCCGCCGCCTCGCGCGGACCAGCCCCTGCGGAGATGCAGGCCGCCAGCAGATCGGCGGCGAGCGGTAGTTGACGACCCGGCACACGGTCCCCGGCGTCCGCAGCAGGCTTACGGCTCCGCTGCCAACGCCACACGCCATATGCTCCGGCGAACCCGGCAACGGTGCCGATCACCCCGCCGACCAGGACATAGCCGGTGATCACCGCCCCCAGCGGAGCCACCCAGCGCCTCGCCCAGACGCCGCATTCGGGCCGCCACCGCCGTCGTTCGTACTGCACCGCCAGCAGCGCCTCGATCCGCCTGCGCACTCTGCGCTCGCGCCGTCGTCCCGCGACCACCAAACCCAGGCAGGCCACTGCGACCAGAACCCACACCGCTGCCCCCAGCCTGTGGACGGCGTCCCCGGTCATGTCTCCTCCCTGCCCCGTACGATCCGCATGGCCCAGCAGAACCCGGCCGCCTCCAGCAGCCCGCCGACCACCAGGCACACCAGGCCCGCAGCGGTGTGCAGCAGCACCCCGAGGGGATCGGCGCCCAGTGCCCAGCCCATCGCCAGGCCGACCAGCGGAAGCACCGCCAGCAGGACGACGGTCGACCACGCACCCGCCAACTGGGCCCGCAGCTCCTGCCGCTGGTCCCATTCGGCCCGCAGAGCCGCCTCCAGCCGGTCGAGCCCAGCGGCCAGACCCGCCCCGCTGTCCACGGCCACCCGCCAGCAGGCCGCGACCCCGGCAAGACCGTCCGCTCCCGGCTGTCTGGCCGCCTCCCGAAGCGCCTGAGGCACATCGCCCCCGAACCGCGCCGCCGCCAGCACCGCGGCCTCCGCTGCGCCCAGCACCCCGGTGGATCTGGCGGCGAACAGCAGCGCCTGCCCCGGCTGCAACCCCGCCCGCAGCTCGCCCGCGAGCGCACCGCACAACGCGATGACGCCCTCAGCCCGCCGCTCCCGCTCCCGCCTCCGCTCCCGGGCCTGCAACCGCCTCCTCACGAGCGGCACAGCCACCGCTCCCGCGACCAACGGCAGCACCGACTTCCCCAGCACCGCGAGGACCAGCGCCGCCGGCAGGCACAGCCACTCCCGCCGCAGCCGGACCACCGGCAGCAGCCGCTGGCAGGACCACCTCGGCGGCAACTCCACCGGCCCGCCGCCCGCGAGGAGCAGCCGCGCCCGCCGCAGCCCCTGCTCCCTGCCGACCGTCAGCCACGCCGCCGCACCCGCACACACCGCGGCCGCGTACACCGGGTCACCCGCCATCACAGCGAACCCCCGATCAGGGACCGCAGCCGCTCCCAGCCCCGCTCGTACGCAAACGCCTCCGCGCCCCACCGCAGCGCGGGCACCGTCACCACCAGCCCCGCCGGGTCCCGCTCCAGCACGTGCACCTCAGCGATCCGCCGCTGCCCGCCCCTGTCCCGTACGAGATGGACCACCACCGAGAGGGCCGCGGCCAACTGGCTGTGCAGCGCCGCCCGGTCGAGCCCCGCGGCTGTCCCCAGCGCCTCCAGCCGCGCCGGCACATCCGCCGCCGCATTGGCGTGCACAGTCCCGCAGCCGCCCTCGTGACCGGTGTTCAAAGCGGCCAGGAGCTCAGTCACCTCGGCTCCTCGCACCTCCCCCACCACCAGCCGGTCGGGCCGCATTCGCAACGCCTGCCGCACCAGATCCCGCAGCGTCACCCGGCCGGCGCCCTCCTGATTCGCCGTACGCGACTCCAGCCGCACCACATGTGGGTGGTCCGGCCTGAGCTCCGCCGAGTCCTCGGCCAGCACGATCCGCTCACGCTCCCCCACCAGCCCCAGCAGGCTCGAGAGCAAGGTTGTCTTGCCTGATCCCGTGCCACCGCTGATGAGGAAGGACAGCCGGGCCTCGATCAGCGCCCGCAGCACCCCGTCCCCGCCCGGCGGCACCGTCCCCGCCGTCACCAGCTCGCCCACCGAAAACGCCCTGAGCCGCACCACCCGCAGCGAAAGACACGTCGAGCCGACCGCCACCGGCGGGATCACGGCATGCATCCGTGTGCCGTCCGGCAGCCTGGCGTCCACCCACGGCCTGGCGTCATCCAGTCGCCGCTCGGCAACCGCCGCAAGCCGCTGTGCCAGCCTGCGCACCGACGCCGCATCCGCGAACGTCACCTCGGTGAGCTCGAGCCCGCGGCCCCGGTCCACCCACACCCGGTCGGGCGCGGACACCAGCACGTCCGTCACCGACGGATCGGCCAGCAGCGGCTCCAGCGGCCCCGTCCCCACCAGCTCGCATCGCAACTCCTGGGTGCCGCCCAGCACTTCAGCGTCCCCCAGCAGCCGCCCCTGTGCCCGCAGGGCTGCCGCCACCCTGGCCGGCGTCGGCTCGGCCCCGCTCTCCGCGAGCCGCTGTCGTACCGCGTCCAGCAGTCCGGCGCTCATGAGACCCCGCCCCCGGCCAGCGCCCGCTCCCAGAAGGCCGTACAGAACCTCGCCAGCGGCCCGCGCCCACTGCCTCCCGGCGGAGCGCCACCGTCCTGCGCCGCCAACAGTCCGGCCTCCACGGGCAGTTCACCCGCCAGCGGCAGCCCGAGGGCGTCCGCCACCCACTGCTCGTCCAGCCCGGCGGCGTACGGCCCGCGCACGACCGCCCGCAGGTCCTGGAGCACCATGCCCACTGTCGACGCCACCCGGTTCGCCGCGGCGACGGCTCGTAGCTCGCCCGGCACCACCAACAGGCCGAGATCCAGCTGGGCCAGGGCCTCCGCCACGCCTTCGTCGACCCGCCGCGGCAGATCCACGACCACCACCCCACCGCGCCTGCGCGCCGCGGCCAGGACCGACCGCATCGCCTCCGGCGGAATCACCACCGAATCGCCGCGGTCCCAGCTGAGCACCCGCAGCGCGTGCAGCTCGGGCAGCGACTCCTCGAGTGCCCCGCCGGCGACCCGTCCCTTGGAAGCGGCGAAATCCGGCCATCGTCTGCCGTCCGCTTGCTCTCCGCCGAGCAGCACGTCGAGCCCTCCGCCCAGCGGGTCGCCGTCGACGAGCATGGTGCGACGGCCGTCCCGGGCCGCGGTCACCGCGAGCGCGCAGGCCAGCGTCGATGCACCGGCGCCGCCCCGTCCGCCGATCACTCCGACGGTCAGCGCCTGCCGCCCGACCCCTTCGACCACATCGGCGATCCGGTCGACGAGCCAGCTCTCCGCATCGGGCAGCCGCAGCACGCAGTCCGCCCCGATCTCGACCGCCCGCCGCCAGACGTCCGGGTCGTCCTGGTCGTGCCCCACGAGCAGCACACCGCGTCTGCGGGTCGCTCCCCGGCAGCGCGCGGCCGCGTCGTCGCCGACCAGGACCAGTGGCGCGCCCTCCCAGCTTCCCCGTCGCTCCGGCACCGAATGGTGGACGTCAGGCTCGGCCCCGGCCGCGGCGCACAGCCGCAGCAGATCGTCGAGCAGTTCCAGGTCTTCAGTGACGATCAGCGGCCCGTCCCGGCGCCCTTCGGCGACCGGAGGCCGTTGCGATGTGATAGATCCAGCCACGATCTCCACGCCCCTCTTACTTCGATCTCACTTGAAGGCGAGATCTGCGATTCCTTCGGCCCGCGAACTACGCGGGTGGAATCACCGTGCAGCGCACCGGAAAATCGTGTGGATCTTGCTGAAAAACTGTGGACAACTAGCCACTTGTGAATATCCCCGTAGCCCATACCGGTGACTCTCGGAGAGCAGCGCAACCGCTACGCTCAGTGACGAGTCGGGGTATGCGGAACCCAGCAGCGGACACGGCCCGCGGAGGGAGGAATGATCGGAGTCGATCGCAGAAGGCGGACGAAATGCGTCCGGACATGCGACGACCCCCGCCGGGGGGGAGAGCGGGGGTCGTCTCTCCGGCCGACTCGGGGGGGGAGGAGCCGGACCGGGTTAGCACGGTCGCGAACGATCCGTGACTTCCATGGTGTACCCGAGAGCCTTCTCAGGCAAACCCACACGCCCGAGCGTACGCCGAATGGCGGGCACCTATGCTCAGGCTCGTGGAAAACCACTCCTTGCCCCGCGCAGCTGCCTTCTTTGACCTGGACAAGACGGTCATTGCGAAGTCATCGACTCTGACCTTCAGCAAGTCCTTCTACCAAGGCGGGCTGATCAACCGGCGCGCCGTACTACGCACCGCCTATGCCCAGTTCGTTTTTCTCGCGGGCGGCGCCGATCACGACCAGATGGAGCGGATGCGCCAGTATCTCTCCGCGCTCTGCAAGGGCTGGAACGTCCAGCAGGTCAAGGAGATCGTCGCTGAGACCCTCCATGACCTGATCGACCCGATCATCTACGACGAGGCCGCGTCGCTCATCGAGGGGCACCACACGGCCGGCCGCGACGTCGTCATCGTCTCCACGTCCGGCGCGGAGGTCGTCGAGCCGATCGGCGAGCTCCTCGGCGCGGACCGGGTGGTGGCCACCCGCATGGTGGTCGGCGAGGACGGCTGCTTCACGGGCGAAGTGGAGTACTACGCGTACGGGCCGACCAAAGCGGAAGCGGTCAAGGAGCTGGCCGCGTCCGAGGGATACGACCTGGCCCGCTGTTATGCATACAGCGACTCGGCCACCGATGTCCCGATGCTGGCGTCTGTCGGCCATCCGTACGCCGTGAATCCGGACCGCGCACTGCGTCGCGAGGCGACCGCGCGCGGCTGGCCGATTCTCGTCTTCAATCGCCCGGTGCAACTGAAGCAGCGGCTGCCCGCGTTCTCCATGCCGCCGCGCCCCGCTCTGGTCGCGGCGGCCGCGGTGGGTGCGGCCGCCGCCACGGCCGGCCTGGTCTGGTACGCCAGCCGTCGGCGCACCGCAGCCGCGCAGATCACCGCCGTATAGTAATTCGCCCGTATTTGAACCTAAAAGTAAAGATGCGCGGCCAGGGGTTCCGCTTCACCGCGAGCAGGAGTAGAAAGGACTTAACGGCCCGCGAGACCAAGGACATCCGAAAGGATCACCTTTAACGCATGAAGGCCCACGGACCGAAGCATGAAAACTGAGCACCCACGCGACGTCGACCCGTCGATTACGGGCCAGCCGCACCAGGTGACGGGCAGAAGTTCCCGACCTGATGGGCAAATATTCGAGGACGCATGGTAACTCGGCGGACGTGCCAGCGGCGGTACCACCCATTGGTACCGCCGCAACCCTGTTCAGGGGCTTTTTCAGAGGCAGTTCAGGCAGCGCCGCGCTGCAGCGCCTCGCACACCGCCGTCGACTCCCGGACTCCCAGCTCGACCGCACGTCCGCAGTGCGCGATCCAGGCGGCCATGCCCTCCGGCGTTCCGGACCGATAGCCCTCGAAGGCCGCGACGTACGCCGCCCGCCCCTGCTCCGCGTGGCCGACCTCCGCCGGGCAGATCGACTTGGGGTCGAGTCCGCTGCCGATCAGCACAATGCGCTCGGCCGCCCGCGCGACCAAGCCGTTGTACGAGCCGAAGGGGCGCAGCGCCAGCAGCTCGCCGTGCACCACGGCCGCCGTCACCAGCGCCGGCGCGGAACTTCCCACGATGATCAGCTCCGCCAGGCCGTCGAGCCGGCCGGCCACCTCGCTCGCGTCCGGCAGCGGCGCCTCGAACAGCGGCTCGTCGACCGCCTCGCCCGCCAGGCGCGGACGGCCCACCGTCTCGTCGTCACCGGCGCCGCCTGCCGCGACCAGATGCAGCCGGGCCAGCACCCGCAGCGGCGACTGCCGCCAGATCGAGAGCAGTTGACCGGCCTCGGCGGTCAGCCGCAGCGCCGCGCCGACCGTACGCGCCTCGGCCTCGACGCCGAAGTCGGTGCGCCTGCGTACTTCTTCCAGGGCCCAGTCCGCTCCGGACAGCGCGGCGGAACCGCGCGCTCCGCGCAGTGCCGCCTCCGAGGTGACCTCATTACTGCGGCGCCGCATGACCCGGTGCCCGTAGACGCGGTCGACGGCTTTGCGTACGGAGTCCACGGAGTCGGCGACGCCCGGCAGGGAGCCGAGAGTGGCGAGGGGGTCGACCGACGAGGCATTCGTACTCATAGGTAGCGAGGCTACGCGCACGCGGGGCGCGTCCCACCTTGGAGTGGTCTTGTTCACGCACCTCGACCACACCGTGCGCACATACCGCTACCCTAGGTGAACATGAAGATCGCTTTCGTAGGGAAGGGCGGCAGCGGCAAGACCACGCTGTCCTCGCTCTTCATCCGCCACCTGGCCGCCAATGAAGCCCCCGTCGTCGCGGTGGACGCCGACATCAACCAGCACCTGGGGGCCGCGCTCGGTCTCGACGAGGCGGAGACCGCCGCGCTGCCCGCGATGGGAGCGCATCTGCCGCTCATCAAGGACTACCTGCGTGGCTCCAACCCCCGGGTCGCCTCCGCCGAGACGATGATCAAGACCACGCCGCCGGGCGAGGGCTCGCGGCTGCTGCGCGTCAATGAGGACAACCCGGTCTACGAGGCCTGTGCCCGCACCGTCCGCCTCGACGACGGGGACATCCGGCTGATGGCGACGGGCCCCTTCACCGAGTCCGATCTGGGGGTGTCCTGCTACCACTCCAAGGTCGGAGCAGTCGAGCTCTGCCTCAACCATCTGGTCGACGGCCCGGACGAGTATGTGGTCGTCGACATGACCGCGGGCTCGGACTCCTTCGCCTCCGGGATGTTCACGCGTTTCGACATGACGTTCCTGGTGGCCGAACCGACTCGCAAGGGCGTCTCCGTCTATCGCCAGTACACGGAGTACGCACGGGACTTCGGCGTCGCGCTGAAGGTCGTCGGCAACAAGGTGCAGGGCCGGGACGACATGGACTTCCTGCGCGAGGAGGTGGGCGACGACCTGCTCGTCACGGTCGGGCAATCCGACTGGGTCAGGGCGATGGAGAAGGGCCGGCCGCCGCGCTTCGAGCTGCTGGAGGCGGAGAACCGCATGTCGCTGCAGGCCCTGCAGAACGCCGCGGAGGACTCGTACGAGAACCGCGACTGGGAGCGCTACACGCGCCAGATGGTGCACTTCCACCTGAAGAACGCGGAGAGCTGGGGGAACGCGAAGACCGGCGCCAACCTGGCGGCGCAGGTCGACCCCGGCTTCGTGCTCGGCGAGCATTCAGCAGTACCCCAGCCCAGCTGAGGAAACCGCACCCCAGGACCGGCATACTCCCCGGGCGTGTGGCGGATGTCAGTGCTGCTCAGCCTGCTTCGCCGCGGGCTGGGCGGCGAGGAAGCCCGTCCAGCCGCCCGGCGGGGCCTGTCCGACCTTCAGGCCGTGCATCTTCTGGAGGACCGCCGGGTCCTGCGCGTCCAGCCAGTCGGCGAGCTGCCGGAAGGACACGCACTTCACATCGCGCTTCACACAGACCGTCGCGATCGTCTCCTCGACGGCACGCATATACGTGCCGCCGTTCCAGGACTCGAAGTGGTTGCCGATGATCAGCGGGGCGCGATTGCCCTTGTACGCGCGGTTGAAGGCCTGCACCAGGCCGTCGCGCATCTGGTTGCCCCAGTACTCGCGCTCCGCCGGGTCGCCGTTGACCGTCCCCGACTGATTGACCATGAAGTTGTAGTCCATGGAGAGCGTCTCAAAGGCGCGGCCCGGTACCGGGACCAGCTGCATCGACAGGTCCCACAGGCCCAGTTCCTTCTTGGGCCAGATCTGGTCATTGACGCCGCTGGTGTCATAGCGGAAGCCCAACTCGCTCGCGGCACGGAGAAAGTTCGGGCGTCCCTCGAGGCAGGGCGTGCGGGCGCCGATGAGCTCCTTCTCGTAGTCGAAGGGCAGCGGCTGCTCGGTCTCCAGGCCGGCGTTCGTCCTCCAGTTCTCCACAAAGGACTTGGCCTGACTGATCTCGCTCTTCCACTCGTCGACGGACCAGTTGCCGACCCCGCCGTCCTTGCCGCAGAAGTGGCCGTTGAAGTGGGTACCCACTTCATTGCCCTCCTGCCAGGCGCCGCGCAGCTCACGCACGGTGTCCCTGATGCCCTGGATGTCATTGAAGCCGATTTCGGAGCTTCCGGCCAAGTGCTGGGGCGGGTCGTAGAGGTTCGCCTTCGCCTCGGGGAGCAGATAGATGCCGCTGAGGAAGTAGGTCATCGTCGCGTCGTACTTCCTGCCGACCTTGCGGAAGTGCGAGAAGAGCTTCTGACTGTCCTCGCTGGCCCCGTCCCAGGAGAACACCACGAACTGCGGTGGCGCCTGACCGGGCTTCAGACGCTGTGGCTTCATCAGGCCGGGCTGAGCTCCGGTGAACGCCGTCGAGCCGTCGCCGATGAGACGTACCGCACTCTGGGGGCCCGCAGCGCCGTGCTTTGCTCCGGGGGCGCCGTGCTTCGCCCGGGGGGCGCCCTGCTTGCGGACGGACGCTGCCTCCGTACCGGAACAGCCGGCTAGCCCCGCGACCAGCGCCGTTGCGACTGCAGCGACAGCGATCCTCTTCGTAGCGGCCTTCATCCGCCCACCCTCTTTCCTGGACCGTATGCCTATATGTCTGTACGACGACCTACTTACGGCGCCGACAAACTCGCATCGCGGTGGTGAGAGGGAAGCGCGACGAGCCGCGTTCAAATCATTAATCACTGGATCGGGTGAAAGAGTGCCCCATTTGCCCTGAAATTAATGCCAGACTCTTTACTCTGCATTACGATCCATTTACCGAGAGTTGAGTATCCCGCCGCTGCACGCCGTGACCCACGGCCGCGTCCCCCCATTCCGCGACCGCGCTGCCCCGGAGGAGACGGGAACCATGCCTTCCTGCGTCCCCACTCGCACCGACGACCCTTCGCGCAAGACCAAGCACAACAAGTCCCGTACCAAGTCCCGTACGAAGTCGCTCACGTTTCTCGCCTCGCGCTTCCAGCGCCCGCACAGTCCGCCGTCGCCCGACGGCGGCCATGGCGGTGGCCGTCGATTCCGTATCGCGGGCGCCGACTTCTCCGCCTCGATCTCCGTCTTTCTGATCGCGCTGCCGCTCTCCCTCGGCATCGCACTCGCCACCGGCGCACCACTCCAGGCCGGGCTGGTGGCCGCCGCCGTCGGCGGCATCGTCGTCGGCCGGCTCGGCGGGTCACCGCTGCAAGTCAGCGGCCCCGCGGCCGGACTGACCGTCGTCACCGCCGATCTGATCCAGCGGTACGGCTGGCGCACCACCTGCGCCATGACCGTTCTCGCCGGACTCGTCCAACTCGGGCTGTCCGCCCTGCGGGTGGCCCGTTCGGCCCTCGCCGTCAGCCCGGCGATCGTGCACGGCATGCTGGCCGGCATCGGCGTCACGATCGCCCTCGCCCAACTCCATATCGTTCTCGGCAGCACCCCGCAGAGCTCGGCGGTCGACAACGTCCGGGCTCTTCCGGCCCAGTTGGCCGGCCTCCACCCGGCCGCACTCTCGGCCAGCATCCTGACCGTCGCCGTACTGCTGCTGTGGCCACGGATTCCGGGGCGTACGGGCCGGATCGTACGAAAGCTCCCGGCCGCGCTCGCCGCGGTGGCGGGCGCGACCGTCTTCGCCACGCTCGCCGGGCTGAACCTGACGCGCGTCGATCTGCCGTCCTGGAGCAGCCACGCCCTGCCCCAGCTGCCCGAGGGTCCGGTGCTGGGCATACTCGCCGCCGTGCTCACCATCACCTTGGTGGGCAGCGTGGAGTCACTGCTGTCGGCGGTCGCCGTCGACAAGCTGGTGGCCGCCCGCAAGGAGCCGGCCGTTCGCATTCCGCGCGCTCATCTCGACCGCGAGCTGGCCGGGCAGGGAGCGGCGAATGTCGTCTCCGGCGCACTCGGCGGGCTGCCCGTCACCGGGGTCGCCGTACGCAGCTCCGCGAATGTGTCCGCGGGCGCTGTGAGCCGTAACGCCACGATGCTGCACGGCATGTGGATCGCCATCGCCGCGCTGCTGCTGGTGCCCGTGCTCGATCTGATCCCGCTGGCGGCCCTCGCCGCGCTGGTGATGGTCGTGGGCGTCCAGATGGTCAGCATCACGCATCTGCGCAGCGTGAAGCGGAACCGCGAAATGCTGGTGTACACGGTGACGCTGGCCTCGGTCGTCATCACCGGCGTACTGGAAGGAGTGGCGATCGGGATCGCGGTGGCGGTCGCCGTCGCGCTGCACCGACTGACCAGGACCCGGATCACCTCCGCCGAGCAGGAAGGGGTCCACCGGGTGCGGGCGCGCGGTCAGTTGACGTTCCTCGCCGTGCCTCGGCTGAGCCGGATGCTGAGCCAGATCCCCCAGGAGGCCGACTGCGTCATCGAGCTGGACGGGTCGTTCATGGACCATGCCGCGTACGAAGCGCTGCACGACTGGCAGATCTCGCATGTCGCGCAGGGCGGGACGGTGGAGTTCACCGGCCGGGCAGGGGGCCGGATCAGCGAACCCGCCTCCGAAACACACGGCTGCTGCCGCCCCTGGACGCCCTGGCGCAACCACCACTGCGACGAGCGCCCGCCACGCGCCAAGCCGCATCAACTGGCCAACGGGCTCAGCTCGTTCCAGCGCAATACCGCTCCACTGGTGCGCGACGAGCTGGCGCGGCTGGCCCGCGAGGGGCAGCGGCCCTCGCAGCTCTTCCTCACCTGCGCCGACTCCCGCCTGGTCACCAGCATGATCACGGCCAGCGGTCCGGGCGATCTGTTCACCGTACGTAATGTGGGCAATCTGGTGCCCCTCCCCGGCGCGGAGAGCAGCGACGACTCGGTGGCGGCCGCGATCGAGTACGCCGTCGATGTGCTGGAGGTGGACTCGATCACCATCTGCGGGCACTCCGGGTGCGGGGCGATGCAGGCCCTGCTGAACGCTCCGCCCGGGGGCGCCCAGACCCCGCTGCGGCGCTGGCTGCGCCACGGGCTGCCGAGTCTGGAGCGGATGAAGTGCCGACACCGTTCCTGGGCCAGGATCTCCGGGCGGCTGCCGACCGACGCTGTCGAGCAGCTGTGTCTGACGAATGTGGTCCAGCAGTTGGAGCATCTGCGCGCCCATGAGGCGGTGGCCAGGCGGCTCGCCGAGGGCACGCTGGAGCTGCACGGCATGTACTTCCATGTCGGCGAGGCCCAGGCGTATCTGCTCGCGAGCAGCGACGAGCATGAGATCGACGAGGTCTTCGACCGAGTTGCCCCCACCCCCTCGGTCCTCCAGAAGTCGCGCGCCTGAACCGCCCCCCGGAAACCACGCGCCCTCAAAAACGCGCCCTGAAACCACGCGCCTGAAACCACACGCCCTGAAACCACGTGCCTGAACCGCTCACCCTTCCCGTCCGTGAGAACGTATGGCCCCTCTTTCCCGCCGCCCGGGGAGGAGGGGCCACCTATAGGTCTAAACCAATTTCCGGCAGGCTCTTGTGTCCCGGCCCGTCGGCTGATGAGCTATGGCCTGGGACACATAGGCACATAGGACGCCCTGGGAAAGGGAGATGTCGTGAGCAACGAAAGCCTGGCCAACCTGCTCAAGGAGGAGCGGCGGTTCGCGCCTCCGGCCGAGCTGGCCGCGAACGCCAACGTGACGGCGGAGGCGTATGAGCAGGCCGAGGCGGACAGGCTTGGCTTCTGGGCCGAGCAGGCGCGCCGGCTCACCTGGGCCACCGAACCGACCGAGACCCTCGACTGGACCAACCCGCCGTTCGCGAAGTGGTTTGCCGACGGCAAACTCAACGTCGCGTACAACTGCGTGGACCGCCATGTCGAAGCGGGCAACGGCGACCGCGTCGCCCTCCACTTCGAGGGTGAGCCCGGCGACAGCCGGGCCATCACCTACGCCGAGCTCAAGGACGAGGTCTCGCGCGCCGCGAACGCCCTCACCGAGCTGGGAGTCGTCAAGGGCGACCGGGTCGCCGTCTACCTCCCGATGATCCCCGAAGCCGTTGTGGCGATGCTGGCCTGCGCCCGTATCGGCGCCGCCCACTCGGTGGTCTTCGGTGGCTTCTCGGCCGAGGCCGTCGCCTCCCGTATCCAGGACGCCGACGCCAAGCTGGTCATCACCGCGGACGGCGGCTACCGCCGCGGCAAGCCGACCGCGCTCAAGCCCGCGATCGACGAGGCTGTCGCCAAGTGCCCGCAGGTCGAGCATGTCCTGGTGGTACGGCGTACCGGCCAGGACACAGCGATCACCGAGGGCCGCGACGTGTGGTGGCACGACATCGTCACCCGCCAGTCCGCCGAGCACACCCCGGAGGCCTTCGACGCGGAGCACCCGCTCTTCATCCTCTACACCTCCGGCACGACGGGTAAGCCGAAGGGCATCCTGCACACCTCCGGCGGCTATCTCACCCAGGCGGCCTACACCCACCACGCCGTCTTCGACCTCAAGCCGGAGACGGACGTCTTCTGGTGCACCGCCGACATCGGCTGGGTGACCGGCCACTCGTACATCGTGTACGGGCCGCTGGCCAACGGCGCGACCCAGGTGATGTACGAGGGCACGCCCGACACCCCGCACCAGGGCCGCTTCTGGGAGATCATCCAGAAGTACGGCGTCACGATCCTCTACACGGCGCCGACCGCGATCCGTACGTTCATGAAGTGGGGAGACGACATCCCCGCCAAGTTCGACCTGAGCAGTCTGCGGATCCTCGGGTCGGTCGGTGAGCCCATCAACCCCGAGGCGTGGATGTGGTACCGGGAGCACATCGGCGCCGGCAAGACCCCGATCGTCGACACCTGGTGGCAGACCGAGACCGGCGCGATGATGATCTCGCCGCTGCCCGGTGTCACCGAGACCAAGCCCGGATCCGCGCAGCGCGCGCTGCCCGGGATCTCGGCGACCGTCGTGGACGACGAGGCGAACGATGTGCCCAACGGTGGCGGCGGCTATCTCGTCCTCACCGAGCCGTGGCCGGCGATGCTGCGCACCATCTGGGGCGACGACCAGCGCTTCATCGACACGTACTGGTCGCGCTTCGAGGGCAAGTACTTCGCGGGCGACGGCGCCAAGAAGGACGACGACGGCGATATCTGGCTGCTGGGCCGGGTCGACGACGTGATGCTGGTGTCCGGCCACAACATCTCGACCACCGAGGTGGAGTCGGCCCTGGTCTCGCACCCGAAGGTCGCCGAGGCGGCGGTCGTGGGCGCGACGGACGAGACGACCGGTCAGGCGATCGTTGCCTTCGTGATCCTGCGCGGTACGGCGAGCGAGGACGAGAACCTCGTGAACGACCTGCGCAACCACGTGGGCGCGACGCTCGGCCCGATCGCCAAGCCGAAGCGGGTGCTGCCGGTGGCGGAGCTGCCGAAGACGCGCTCCGGCAAGATCATGCGCCGGCTGTTGCGTGATGTTGCCGAGAATCGTCAGCTGGGCGATGTCACCACGCTCACGGACTCGTCGGTGATGGACCTGATCCAGTCGAAGCTGCCGAGCGCGGCCAGCGAGGACTGAGACCCGGCGTTGGGGGAAGGGGTCCCGGCCCCCCCCGGGGGGCGGGCCCCCTAGCCCCGGTAGGGGTTGGGTGCCAGGGGGTGGGGGCCCGGGTGGTGCCGGGGCCCGCGCCCCCCTGCC
>NZ_JBHWWF010000004.1:0-225151 GCF_042736455.1 Streptomyces sp. NPDC060064 | reverse complement strand
TTTCCCCCCCCGCCCCCGCCCTCGGGGGTGTGGCCCCTTACCCTGCCGACGCGGCCGCGCGGGCCCCGCGCGCCCTGACCCCGGGGGTGGGGGGCGGGGGCCGGCCCCCCGCGGGGCGCCCGCACCCCTTCGCCACGGACGGGTTGGCGTCCCATGGGTTGCGGCACGGGTTGGAGCCGGGCCCGGCGCCCCGAGGCGGGCGGTTCGCGCCGCAGGCACACGCACCAGGCCGCCCGGCGGCATCGCGCCACGCGCCCCTTATGCACCTAAAGTGAGGATCACCGGATACGTCCTTGCGCTCTTGGGTAAACTAATGACCGCGTCAATGGCGCGATAAGAAACTAGGTGCGCCGGGAAGTCTGGTCGGCATGTGTTCCGCCCTGCCTACCCGACCGGAGGTCCCACGACGTGGCCGCGCCGCCCACCCCCACCAACCGCAAGTTCCTCGGACGCCTTTCGCTGCCCGAGCGGACATACGTCGCGGACGCGCTGCGCGCCGAGACCGTCGGTGGCGTACTCCTCCTGATAGCCACGATCGCCGCGCTGATCTGGGCGAACACCCCGCTGAGCGACAGCTACGAATCCGTACGCAGCTTCCATATGGGCCCGGCCGCCCTCGGCCTCGACCTCTCGGTCCAGCACTGGGCCGCCGACGGGCTGCTCGCCATCTTCTTCTTCGTCGCGGGCATCGAGCTCAAGCGCGAGCTGGTCGCCGGCGAGCTGCGCGACCCCAAGGCGGCCGCCCTCCCCGTGATCGCGGCGATCTGCGGCATGGTGGTGCCCGCACTCGTCTACACCCTCACCGCCGTCATCAGCGGCGGATCCACCGACGGCTGGGCCGTCCCGACCGCCACCGACATCGCCTTCGCGCTCGCCGTCCTCGCGGTCATCGGCACCTCGCTGCCGTCCGCGCTGCGCGCGTTCCTGCTGACCCTCGCCGTCGTCGACGACCTCTTCGCGATCCTGATCATCGCGGTTTTCTTCACCGACGACCTGAACTTCGCCGCGCTCGGCGGGGCCGTGATCGGGCTCGCCGTGTTCTGGCTGCTGCTGCGCAAAGGCGTGCGCGGCTGGTACGTATACGTGCCGCTGGCCCTGGTCATCTGGGGGCTGACGTACAACAGCGGCGTCCACTCCACCATCGCGGGTGTCGCGATGGGCCTGATGCTGCGCTGCACCAAGCGGGACGGCGAGGAGTACTCCCCCGGCGAGCACATCGAGCACCTCGTACGACCCGTTTCCGCGGGTCTCGCCGTACCGCTGTTCGCGCTCTTCGCGGCGGGTGTCACGGTCTCCGGCAGCTCGCTCACCGATGTCTTCACCAAGCCCGAGACCCTTGGCGTCGTCCTCGGTCTGGTGGTGGGCAAGACCGTCGGCGTCTTCGGCGGCACCTGGCTGGCGGCTCGCTTCACCAGGGCCGAGCTCAATGACGACCTCGCCTGGCCGGACGTCCTCGCCGTCGCCTCACTCGCCGGCATCGGCTTCACCGTCTCCCTCCTCATCGGCGAACTCGCCTTCGCCGGCAACGCGGCACTGACCGACGAGGTCAAGGCCGCGGTTCTGATGGGCTCGCTGATCGCCGCCGTACTGTCCGGGATTCTGCTCAAGCTGCGGGTGCGCAAGTACCGGGCGCTGTGCGAGGACGAGGAGCGCGACGAGGACCAGGACGGCATCCCCGACATCTACGAGCAGGACAATCCCGAGTACCACCTGCGGATGGCGGCGATCTACGAGGAGAAGGCGGCGGAGCACCGTCGCAAGGCAGAGCTGGCGGGGGCGTCCCGCGACGGAATCGACAGTCCTGCGTGATCTGACTCGCCCGGGCCGCCTCGGAGCCCTGCCCGAGCCCTGCCCATTGGCCGCGCGTCCCCGAATGCGTATCAGCGGACGAAGCAACGTCCAACGTTCACCTCCCGGCGGCACGTGCGAAGCGGGCAGCCCCACAAGACCCCTGGCGGGGCACAATGCTCGGCAGTCCGGCATGATCTGACATCGGATCCGTAGATGATGGAGAGGGAGTCAGCGATGAGCGACCCCGGCAACAGCACGGCGAACGCCGTCGGCGCCGACCGCAGTCTCGGCCAGTTGGTCGCCTCGGCGACCGCCGAGATGTCCGCGCTTGTGCACGACGAGATCGCCCTGGCCAAGGCGGAACTGCGACAGGACGTCAGGCGCGGCGCGATCGGCGGAGCGGCCATCAGCGTCGCGGGAGTGTTCGCGCTCTTCTCGCTGCCGGTGCTGAGCTTTGCCGCGGCGTACGGGATCCACAATCTGGGTCTTGGCCTCGCCTGGTCGTTCCTGATCGTGGGCGGGGCGTTCCTGGTGCTGGCGGCGCTGGCGGCGCTGCTCGCCGTGACCAAGTTCAAGAAGGTCAAGCCGCCGGAGAAGTCCATCGCTTCGGCCAAGCAGACGGCGGCCGTACTGCAGAGCGTCAAGCCGCACCCCCGGGCGGCGCAGAACAAGGTCTCCGTCTGAGCCAGGGGCCCGGCGGGTCCGAGGGAGCCGGTGAGCACCGTCGGCGTCGGCGGCGGGCGCCGGGCTTGGTCCGTATCCGGGCCGCCCTGGCAAACGCCGGGTGTCCAGGTGTGGCACGCTCGTCTGCATGACGGCCCCTGATACCCACCCCGGCGGCTTCGCCAGCGCCGGCAGCCCCGTACGCATCGAAGGTCCCTGGACCCACCGCGACGTGGCGGCCAACGGTGCGCGCTTCCACATCGCCGAGATGGGCGACGGGCCGCTGGTGCTGCTGCTCCACGGCTTTCCGCAGTTCTGGTGGACATGGCGGCATCAGCTGACAGCGCTCGCCGACGCGGGGTTCCGGGCGGTGGCGATGGATCTGCGGGGCGTGGGCGGCAGCGACCGTACGCCGCGGGGCTACGACCCCGCGAACCTCGCGCTCGACATCACGGGCGTGGTGCGCTCGCTGGGCGAGCCGGACGCGGCGCTGGTCGGGCACGACCTGGGCGGGTATCTGGCGTGGACCGCGGCGGTGATGCGGCCGAAGCTGGTGCGCCGGCTCGCGGTCTCCTCGATGCCGCATCCGCGGCGGTGGCGCTCGGCGATGCTCTCCGACTTCTCGCAGAGCCGCGCGGGTTCGTACATCTGGGGCTTCCAGCGGCCGTGGCTTCCGGAGCGTCAGCTCGTCGCGGACGACGCGGCCTTGGTGGGCAAGCTGATCCAGGACTGGTCCGGGCCGCAGCTGCCGGACGAGGATGCGGTCGGGGTCTACCGGCGGGCGATGAGCATCCCGTCGACGGCGCACTGCTCGATCGAGCCGTACCGGTGGATGGTGCGGTCGATGGCTCGGCCGGACGGCATCCAGTTCAACCGCCGGATGAAGCGCCCGGTGCGGGTGCCTACGCTGCATCTGCACGGCTCCTTGGACCCGGCGATGCGGACGCGCAGCGCGGCGGGGTCGGGCGAGTACGTGGAAGCGCCGTACCGCTGGCGGCTGTTCGACGGCCTGGGCCACTTCCCCCATGAGGAGGATCCGGTGGCGTTCTCGACGGAGCTCATCAACTGGCTGAAGGACCCGGAGCCGGACCGGTAGACCCGAGCCCGGAGCCGGACCGGTGGACCCGAACCCTGGGCTCGAACGGCGGACCCGAACGCCGGGCCCGACCGGTGGCCCGAACGCCCGGCTCGAACGCCGGACTCGAACGCCGGACCCGCCGATGGGCCCCGACCGGGACATCCCATAAACCCAATGGAACGCTTGTACTACGCACAGCCAAATGCCTGGCGCATAGGCCAATTGGCCGCCCCTGACGCGGTTACCGACCATGGCGCACGGGCACACGTCGATACATGGGCTGGACGCACGACTACGGTGACGCAGCACGCAACCGCCGCTCGGCCGCTGGGCCGATCACCCACGAGAGGGGTGGCCCTCAAGGTGCGGGCCATGAGCATCCGGGGCAGGGGATCGGCATTCCCCACATCCTGAGGCGCCGGGCCCGCTGGGTCTCGGCGCGATTGCGGCATACCCGCGGCTGACGCCCGGTTCCGCCTCCACGCCGCCGCTACAGAACGCCGCTACAGCGCGCATCCCTGGCTGTCGACCTGCTGGTTGGCGGTCAGGCCGCGTGTGATGTCGTCGCGGATCTCGTCGGCCGTCAGGGCATAACCGGTGTCCGCGTCGTCCAGTGACCTGGCGAAGATGACGCCGTACACCCTGCCGTCCGGCGTGAGCAGCGGGCCGCCGGAGTTGCCCTGACGGACCGTCGTGAAGAGCGAGTAGACATCGCGGCGCACGGTGCCGCGGCGGTAGATGTCGGGGCCGTTGGCATTGATCCGGCCGCGCACACGGGCCGAGCGGACGTCGTACGAGCCGTTCTCCGGGAAGCCCGCGACGATCGCGCTGTTGCCGCTGCGCGCGTCCGTCTCGCTGAACCTGAGCGGCTGCGCCTTGAGGTCGGGGACGTCCAGTACGGCAATGTCGCGCTGCCAGTCGTAGAGGACGACCTTCGCGTCGTACAGCTTGCCCTCGCCGCCGATCTGCACGGTCGGCTCGTTGACGCCGCCGACGACATGGGCGTTGGTCATCACCCGGCGGTCGGAGAAGACAAATCCGCTGCCTTCGAGGACCTTGCCGCAGCTCGGAGCCGTACCGACGACCTTGACGATGGACTGCTGGGCGCGGGCGGCGACCGGGCTGCCCGCAAGCGCCGGGTCCGGGGCCTGGACCTCGGTGATGGGCTCGTTGGCGAACGGGCTGAAGACCTGCGGGAAGCCGTTCTGCGCGAGGACGGAGGAGAAGTCCGTGAACCAGGTGTTCGCCTGACTGGGCATCACCCTGGAGACGCCGAGCAGCACCTTGGAGTTACGGACCTCCTTGCCGAGCGTGGGCAGGGACGTGCCCGCCAGCGCGGAGCCGATCAGCCAGGCGACGAGCAGCATCGCGACCACATTGACCAGCGCGCCACCGGTCGCGTCCAGCGCGCGGGCGGGCGACCACGTGATGAACCGGCGCAGTCTGTTGCCGAGGTGGGTGGTGAAGGCCTGGCCTATCGAGGCACAGACGATCACGATCACTACGGCGACGATCGCGGCCGTCGTCGACACATCGGAATCATTGGTCAGCTGGCCCCAGATGACAGGGAGCAGATAGACCGCGACGAGGCCGCCGCCGAGGAAACCGATCACCGACAGGATGCCGACGACAAAACCCTGGCGATAGCCGACGATCGCGAACCACACGGCGGCGACCAGCAACAGGATGTCCAGCACGTTCACCGTCAATAGCCTCGCAGTCGTTCGTCGCTCCGTCCGGCTGGAGCGGCTGAAGGTCACACTGTCATGAGCGCCAGTCCAAGGGGACCTGCTTGGAGCGGTCCCATGGTCTCTCCCATCCGGCGAAGTGCAGGATCCGGTCGATGACACCGGCGGTGAAACCCCAGACCAGAGCCCCTTCGACCATAAACGCCGGCCCGCTGTGACCGCTCGGGTGCACGGCGGTCGCGCGGTGGGACGGGTCCGTGAGATCCGCCACGGGCACCGTGAAGACCCTCGCGGTCTCCGCGGGATCGACAGCTCCGACAGGGCTCGGGATGCGCCACCAACCCAATACGGGCGTGACAACGAAACTGCTCACCGGGATGTAGAGCCTGGGCAGGACGCCGAAGATCTGGACACCGGCCGGGTCGAGGCCGGTCTCCTCCTCGGCCTCGCGGAGCGCGGCGCGCAGCGGGCCCGTGGTGGCCGGGTCGCCGTCCTCCGGGTCGAGGGCGCCGCCCGGGAAGGAGGGCTGCCCCGGATGCGAGCGGAGGCTGCCCGCGCGCTCCATGAGGAGCAGCTCGGGGCCATTGGCGCCCTCGCCCAGGAGGATCAGGACGGCGGACTGCCTGCCCCGGCCACTCTCGGGCGGCAGAAAGCGGCTGAGCTGCTCCGGCTCGACGGTGCGGGCGGCGCGCACGACGGGGTCGAGCCATTCGGGCAGACCTTCGGTCGTGACGGCCACATCGCCGTCGTATCGCCCGTCGTAGCTCTTCTCGTACGTCTTGCCGGACGTCTCGTCGTAGGTCTTTCCGTACGTCTCGTCCGGCGTCTCGTCCTGCGTCTTGTCGTACGTCTCTTCTCCCGCGCGCGTCATCGGCATCCCCTCGTGCACAACGCCTCGGGGCGCGTGGACCGTTCCGTGAGTCGTCCGGCGGGCGGCTCGGGGCGTGGCGTCACCCGGCTGCCCCCAGGGGCGGCGCGGACGTGCCCGGGTAGTCCGGGGGCGGGCTCAGCCGCTGGCCCGGCTGGCCGCCCAGCTCGTACTTGAGAAGCTTCTTCGCCTTCTCGGGGTCCGTCTCGCCCTCCCCGTACGACGGGCAGAGGTGCGCGATGGGACAGGCGCCGCAAGCCGGCTTGCGGGCGTGGCAGATACGGCGGCCGTGGAAGATGATCCGGTGCGAGAGCATCGTCCACTCGGACTTCGGGAAGATCGCGGCGATCTCCGCCTCGACCTTCTCCGGGTCCTCCTGCTCGGTCCACTTCCAGCGGCGCACCAGGCGGCCGAAGTGTGTGTCGACAGTGAGGCCCGGTACACCGAATGCATTGCCCAGGACCACATTTGCCGTCTTGCGTCCGACACCGGGCAGCGTCACCAGATCCTTCAGCCGGCCCGGAACCTCGCCGCCGAAGTTGTCCCGGAGGGCGGCGGACAGGCCGATGAGAGCTTTCGCCTTGGCCCGGAAGAAGCCCGTCGGGCGGATGATCTCCTCCAGCTCCTCGGGCACGGCGGCGGCCATGTCCTCGGGCGTGGGGTACTTCGCGAAGAGTGCGGGCGTGGTCTGGTTCACCCTCAGGTCGGTCGTCTGGGCGGACAGGACCGTGGCGACGAGCAGCTGAAAGGGATTGACGAAGTCCAGCTCCGGGTGGGCGTACGGATAGACCTCGGCGAGCTCCCGGTTGATCCGGCGTGCGCGACGGACCATCCCCAATCTCGATTCCGGTTTGGGCGTTTTGTTCGGTTTCTTAGGGCTGGGCGAGGACTGTTCGCCCACAGCGGAATTCTGCTTTCCGGACACTCTTCCAGCCCCCTTGGCCTGCGCTCTCACCGGCGAATTGGACACCCGGCCAGCCTAAGGGGCCCCACTGACATCCGCCGCGGTCACCAGCAATCAGGACCCAATCGGGCCCCCGCCGCACGAACAGGCACACCAGTGCGTCAAACTTGTTGTGATTGATCGCACGAATATTTACTTGCCGGGGGTCCGGGGGTTGCCTCCGGACTAGCACTGCGCGGTCCGGCATCATGGGGCCACGGTCCCTGAGCAGGTCGACAAGGAGAGAACTCGTGGACGACGTTCTGCGGCGCGCCCCGCTCTTCGCGGCGCTCGATGACGAGCAGGCCGCGGAGCTCCGCGCCTCGATGAGTGAAGTGACGCTCGCCCGTAGCGATGCGCTCTTCCACGAGGGCGACCCCGGCGACCGCCTCTACGTGGTCACCGAAGGCAAGGTCAAGCTCCACCGCACGTCCCCCGACGGCCGCGAGAACATGCTCGCCGTCCTCGGCCCGGGCGAGCTGATCGGTGAGCTGTCCCTCTTCGACCCGGGCCCGCGTACCGCGACCGCCACCGCGCTGACCGAGGTCAAGCTCCTCGGCCTGGGCCACGGCGATCTGCAGCCCTGGCTGAACGTCAGGCCCGAGGTGGCCACGGCCCTGCTGCGCGCCGTCGCCCGCCGACTGCGCAAGACCAACGACCAGATGTCCGACCTGGTCTTCTCCGACGTCCCGGGGCGCGTGGCCCGCGCGCTCCTCGACCTGTCGCGCCGCTTCGGTGTGCAGTCGGAGGAGGGCATCCACGTCGTGCACGATCTGACGCAGGAAGAACTGGCCCAGCTGGTCGGCGCCTCCCGCGAGACCGTGAACAAGGCGCTCGCGGACTTCGCGCAGCGCGGCTGGCTGCGGCTGGAGGCGCGTGCGGTGATCCTGCTGGACGTGGAGCGCCTCGCAAAGCGCTCGCGCTAGTCAGCGGACACGCGCCAGTCACCAGGCACGCGCTGGTCACCAGACATACGGCAAGGGCCGCCCCGGTCGACTCCGGGGCGGCCCTTCTCGTACCTGCGCTCGTACGTACCGCTCGCACGTACGTGAGATGTCAGTTCTTGGTGCCGTCCACGATCAGCGGGTTCCCCGAGCCGCCACCACACGGCACGGCATACACCGGGTGCTTCGCGGCCGCCTCCTTGAACGCCTCGATGCACTGGTTCGTCAGGACCTTGTCGCTGAGCGAGTCGTTCAGGATCTTGTTGGCCTTGGCGATGCCCTCAGCCTCGATCCTGCGCCGCTCGGCCTCCGCCTTCGCCGTGCGCGCCGCCTCGGTCGCCCGCTCCGTGGCCTGCTGCTGCTGGATCTTGCGGTCGATCTGGTCCTGCAGCCGGTCGGACGGCTTCACATTGCGCAGGTTGACGGTGGTGACGTCGATACCGCGCGGGGCGAGGCGCTCCTTGATCAGATCACCGATCTCGCTGTTGATCTTCTCGCGGGCGGAGGTGTAGCCCTCCTCGCTGGTGTGGCGGGCGAAGACATTGCGAATGATCTCCCGACTGTCCGGGAAGACCAGCCGCTGCTGGATGGCGCCCTCGCTGCCGGCGAGCTTGTAGAGCTCAATGGCCTTGGCCGGGGTCACCGCCCACTTCACGGTGATCTCCACGTACATCACACCGCCCTGTGAGGAGCGCACCTCGACCACATCCTTGTCGGAGAGGTTGAGGTCCACCGGGCGGGTGGAGAACGTGGTGACGTCGGTGAACGGCGACGTGAAGTTCATCCCCGGCGTCATGGGCGTGCCGACCCTGCCGAAGGTGACCGGGACGCCGACCTCGTAGGCGCTGACGATGTGCACGCAGCTGGAGACGCCGGCGAAGAGGCCGGCTATCAGCGCGCCGAGGGCACCCACTCTGAGGCCGCGGCGCTCGCCGCCGCGGGCGACGAAATACATCACGGCCGCGGCGATGATGAGCACGATGAACAGGACAAACACGGTGGTCCCCCCAGGGACGGGGCCCGGCAGCGCAGGCCCCGGAAGTAGCGGATGCCAGAAGTAAGCGGAGCGTAAAGCATGGGTCAATTCATCGAGCGTGAGGGGTCGCTCGGGCTGCTCCCAGCCCTGTTCTCCCAGTCCTGGTTCTCCCAGTCCTGGTTCTCCTAGCCCTGTTCGATCAGGCCGTGCTCGCGCAGATACTCCAGCTGCGCCCGCACCGACAGCTCGGCGGCCGGCCAGAGCGACCTGTCCACGTCCGCGTAGACATGCGCAACCACCTCGGCCGCGGTGAGGTGACCGTTCTCGACGGCCGTCTCCACCTGGGCGAGGCGGTGCGCGCGGTGTGCCAGATAGAACTCGACCGCGCCCTGGGCGTCGTCGAGTACGGGGCCGTGGCCCGGCAGCACCGTATGCACGCCGTCGTCGACCGTGAGTGAGCGCAGCCGGCGGAGAGAGTCGAGATAGTCCCCGAGCCTCCCGTCCGGGTGCGCGACGAGAGTCGTGCCGCGCCCGAGGACCGTGTCACCGGTCAGCACCGCCCGGTCCGCGGGGAGGTGGAAGCAGAGCGAGTCGGAGGTGTGGCCGGGCGTGGGGACGACCCGCATCTCGAGCCCGCCGGTGGTGATCACGTCACCGGCGGCGAGCCCTTCGCCACCGAGCCGCAGCGCGGGGTCGAGGGCGCGGACGTGCGTACGCGTCAACTCGGCGAAGCGCCCGGCGCCCTCGGCGTGGTCGGGATGGCCGTGGGTGAGGAGGGTCAGGGCGACCCGCTTGCCCGCCTTCTCGGCGGTGGCGATGACGGCCTGGAGGTGTATGTCGTCGAGGGGCCCGGGGTCGATGACGACGGCGAGCTCGGAGTCGGGCTCGGAGACGATCCAGGTGTTGGTGCCGTCGAGGGTCATCGCGGAGGCGTTGGGTGCGAGGACATTGACGGCACGGACGGTGGCGGGCCCGGAGAGCACACCACCACGGGGCTGCCCGGGCAGCGAAGCGGCGTCGGTCATCGGGTACCTCCGGGATGGCTGACGGTTACGGCGAGCGGCTCCGCGGCGGGGCGGTACGAAGCGGGGCGGTGCGAAGCGGGGCGGTGCGAAGGGCGCCCCTGCGACAGGAGCGACTGCGCCGCACGTCCGGCGCGGCCCGCAGCCGACGCCCGCAGGCGCACATCACCACGCCGCGACACCAGCCGCGACACCCGCAACTCCACCCCACACCCGGCGCAAGGCGCCGCGTGCCTCCCGCGCACCGTCAGCCGTGCCGTACCGCCCCGTGTCACTGCGCGCCACCCCCCGTCGGAATGTGCTTCGTGAATTCGTCGTGCCCCGGCCAGCTCAGCACCAGTTCCCCGCCCTCCAGCCGCGCCCGGGCCAGGATCGGGGTCAGGTCCTGCTCCCCCGCCGCTGCCAGCGCCGAGGCCGCCGTGGCGTACGGCTGCAGCGCCCGCAGCGTGGAGACCGTCGGCGGCATCATCAGCAGGTCGCCCTTGTCGTAGCCCGCCGTCGCCTCCTGCGGGCGGATCCAGACCGCGCGGTCCGCCTCCGTCGAGGCGTTCCGTGTCCGCTGGCCCTCCGGGAGTGCCGCCACGAAGAACCATGTGTCGTACCGGCGCGGCTCGAACTCCGGAGTGATCCAGCGTGCCCACGCGCCCAGCAGGTCCGAGCGCAGCACCAGACCCCGGCGGTCCAGGAAGTCCGCGAAGGACAGGTCCCGGTCGACCAGTGCCTGGCGGTCCGCCTCCCAGTCGTCGCCCGTCGTGTCGCCGACGACCGTGTCGGGCGTCGGGCCCGCGAGCAGGACGCCCGCCTCCTCGTACGTCTCCCGCACCGCCGCGCACACAATGGCCTGGGCCTCGGCAGGACCGGTGCCCAGACGGGACGCCCAGGCCGTCAGCGCAGGGCCCGCCCACCGCACCAGGTGATCGTCGTCGCGTTCGTCCACGCCGCCGCCCGGATACACGTACGCGCCTCCGGCGAAAGCCATGGAGGCACGTCGGCGCAGCATGTGCACGGCAGGGCCGTCCACCGTGTCGCGCAGCAGCATCACGGTCGCCGCCCGCTTCGGCGTCACCGCGGTGAGCTCACCGCTCGCGAGCGCGCGAATCCGGTCCGGCCACTCCGGCGGGTACCACTGACCATTGGACATGGGCGGATGCTATGCGCATCCGCCGTGATGTTCGAGGGGCGGCCGGTGAAACGGGCCGCCCCTCGAACACTCAGGTACCGGCGTTTGAGCTACCGCGCAGCTTCACATTCGCGGTGCTCGCGTTCTTGATCGCCGTCTCGATCTGGGCCATCGTCGAGCCCGAGGTCAGCCCCGGCACGGTCGCCGCGTTCACCGCGTACAGCGTGAAGGTGTACGGGTGCGTGGAGCCGCCCGGACACGGGCCGAAGAACTGCTGCGAGTTCGCCCCACTGCCCATCGCCTTCTGCTTCGCGCCGTCCTGGCCCGGGACATTGAAGCCGGACCCCAGCGCCTCCGGAAGCGAGAGCTTCGACGCCGGTACGTCCCAGATCGCCCAGTGCAGTTTGTTTCCGTTGTTGGCGATATCGGCGAAGACGATCGCATAGCTCTTCGCCGCGGAACCTCCCGCGCCCCACGCAAGCGGCGGCGACGGGTCCTGGCCCGCAGTGCCGTCCCCTGCGCAGGTGTACTTCGCCGGGATATTGGCGTTGTCGTTGAAGGCAGTGCTGGTCAGCTTGAAATCGCCGGGCTGCGGACTGCCGCCCGAGTAGACGATGTCGATCAGCAGGACCCGGTCGTTGCCGTTGGTGCCGTCCTTGTCCGTCGACGTGGTGAGCCAGATGTCGCCGTCATGGTCGACCTCGACCGTACGAAGCCGGTCGTACGTCCCCTGGAAGTACGTCTTCTGCTCGACCAGGTTGCTGCTGGAGTCGATGCGCAGCCGGTAGACGCGCTGGCCGACGGTGGTGGCGACAAAGACATGGTCATTGATGATCGTCAGGCCACTGGGTGAGGCCTGACTGGTCGGCCAGGTCTTCTTGGGCGCGATGTAGCCGGAGCAACTGCCACTCGTGCCCTCACAGTTGGGCCAGCCGTAGTTGCCGCCCTTCTGGATGAGGTTGACCTCGTCCATATTGCTGTTGCCGAACTCCGCCTGCCAGAGCCGGCCCTGGGAGTCGAAGTCGAGACCCTGCGGGTTGCGGTGGCCGAGGCTCCAGACGGCGTTGCCGAACGGGTTGTCCGACGGGATGGTGCCGTCCGCGTTGATGCGCAGGATCTTGCCGTTGAGCGAGTTCTTGTCCTGCGCCCGGCTGCCGCTCTGTGCGTCGCCCATGGAGGCGTACAGCTTGCCGTCGGGGCCGAAGCGCAGTCGGCCACCGTTGTGGAAGCGGCTCTTCTCCATGCCCTGGAGCAGGATCTTGTAGTCGCTCAGCGCGTTGTTCTCGTACTTCATCCGCACGATGCGGTTGCCCTCGGCCGCGGTGTGGGCGAAGTAGACGTAGTGGTCGGTGTTGAAGCCGGGACTGATCTCGATTCCCAGCAGACCGCCCTCGCCGCCCGTGGTCACGGCATTGGGAACCCTGCCGATCAGCGTCTTCTGGCCGGACTTGGTCAGCTTGTAGACGTTGAAGGTGTTCCGCTCGGTGTAGACGCCGGAGCCGTCGGGCAGGAATCCCACGCCCCAGGCGACATCCACGCCGCTCGCGACGGTGGAGACCGTGCCCGGGTCGGGGACGCCGCCGGGCCGGCTGCCGCCGGTGGTGACGGTGATCTCCGGGCTGAACTCCGACTTGTTGCCCTTCAGGTCGAAGGCCCTGACCTTGAACCTGTACGCGGTGTTGGCCTTCAGGCCCGCGATGGTCGTCGAGGTGGAGTCGGAGGTTCCGGCGTTCGCGCCGTCGCGGTAGATGTCGTACCCCGTGACCTTCACATTGTCCGTGGAGGCGTTCCAGGCGAGGTCGACACTGGTCGCGGTCTTGCCGGGGAAGCGCAGATTGCCCGGAATGCTCGGCGCCTCGTTGTCCGGCGGTGCGGGCAGCGTCGCGATGGTGACGGCGTTGCTCGCGACCGAGACATTGGCGGCGGCGTCACGAGCGAAGACGGTCCAGTCGTACGACGTCTCGGGGTTGAGGTTCTCCACCGTGGCGGCGAGGGTGCCGCCGTCGACCTGCTTCATCAGCTGGCCGTGCTGGTAGATGTCGTAGCCGACGACCTTGACGTTGTCGGTGGACGCGTCCCAGGCCAGCGAGACGGTGCTCGCCGTCGGCTCCTTGTCCTTGCGCAGGTTCGCGGGCGGGGTCGGCTTCTCGGTGTCGGCCGGCCCGCTCGCGGTGACGGTGAGCTTGTCCAGGTTGGGGCCGTCGCCCGCGACCGTGGTGGCGCGGATCTTGTTGCTGCCCGCCTTGAGTGCCGCGTTGGCGGTGGCGGTCTTCCAGGTGGTCCAGGCTCCGGTGCCGGGGAACGCGAGGTCGTCGGCGACGTTGGTGCCGTTCACGGTGATGTCCAGCGGACGGCTTGCGGCGGTGCCGTTGGCGTAGCGGAAGTCCAGTTTGGCGTTGGCCGCCTGCGCGGAGTCGACGGTGAACTCCACGTACGCGCCTGTCACGGCGTTGTAGTTGACGAAGCCGGTGCCGGAGTGGCCGGCGTGGTTGGACTCGACGACGCCCTGGGAGATCGTCCCGGCTTCTGCCTCGTAGTCCGTGCCGGCCTGTCCGTCAGCGGGGGTGACGTCGATGAAGTCCAGGTTGGGGCCACCCTCGGCGGCTGCGGCGGTGGCACGAACGGTGTTGGCGCCGGCCTTGAGTGCGACCGTGGTGGTCACGGTGGACCAGGTGGTCCAGGCGCCGGTGGGCTGGAAGGCCTGGTGGGGGGCGGCGACGGCTCCGTTCACGGAGATGTCCAGCGGGCGGTTGCCGGTCGTGCCGTTGGCGAAGCCGAGCGCCAGGGTGGCGCTGCCCGCCGCCGGGGCGTCCACGGTGAACTCCACATAGCCACCGGCGACATTGGTGTAGTTGACGAAACCGGTGCCGGAGAAGCCGGTGTGGTTGGACTCGGCCACGCCCTGCGAGATCGTCGCCGTTTCGGCTTCGTACCGGACGGGCGCTGCCTTGACGGCCGCTGCCCCGGGGGCGATGGGCTGGGCATTGCTCAAGGTCGGCAGGGCCACGGTTAACGCTGCTGTGGCCGCGGCCACGAGGGCTCCGATCGCTCGGCGCGACCGGCGGGGGGTTGGTGCCACGGATCCCTCCCACTTTCGTTGGGGACGACGGGATGGAGGAGGTACACGATGTGCGGTGCGTATGCGTGACGTTCAGATGGTTAGGAAACGTTCCTAACCGTGGACAGACCACACCCGTCGACGCGTCCACGTCAAGAGAGTTGCAAGGGAATACCAAAGACGAGTGGGGCCCCGCACTCGCCGGAAGCCGGCGGGCACGGGGCCCCACACACCACTTGAACAGGCACTTCAGGCCGGACGAGCTCCACCGGGGCGCGGCCGGGCTCCGTCAAGTCCTGAACGTGCAGTCAGTCCTGGACCAGGAGCCGGTCCTGAACGAGCAGTCAGTCCCGAACGAGCAGTCAGCCCCGAGCCGGAAGTCAGCCCCGAACGGGCGAGCACTCAGTCCCGGACAAGGAGTCAGTCCTGAACGAGCTCCACCTGGATCTCGACCTCGACCGGAGCGTCCAGCGGCAGCACCGCGACACCCACCGCGCTGCGCGCGTGCACACCCTTGTCGCCGAGCACCTCGCCCAGCAGCTCGCTCGCGCCGTTGAGCACGCCGGGCTGGCCGGTGAAGTCCGCGGCCGACGCGACAAAGCCGACGACCTTCACCACTCGGGCGATCCGGTCCAGATCGCCGACGACCGACTTCACGGCCGCCAGTGCGTTCAGCGCACAGGTCCGCGCCAGCTCCTTGGCCTCCTCGGCGGTGACCTCGCCACCCACCTTGCCGGTGACCGGAAGCTTGCCCTCCACCATCGGGAGCTGGCCCGCGGTGTAAACGTACGCACCGGACACCACGGCCGGCTGGTACGCGGCCAGCGGCGGTACGACATCCGGCAGCGTCAGCCCGAGTTCGGCGAGCTTCCTGTCGACAACGCCGCTCATGCCTTCTCCCGCTTCAGATAGGCCACCAGCTGCTCGGGGTTGTTCGGCCCGGGAACGACCTGGACGAGCTCCCAGCCGTCCTCGCCCCAGGTGTCCAGAATCTGCTTGGTCGCGTGCACGAGAAGGGGCACGGTCGCGTATTCCCACTTGGTCATGGAGCCGACTGTAGTCGCACCGACGGGCAGCCTCATGCGTAGCCCACCGCCCGACTGGTTAGGCTCGAATACGTGAGCAGGCTCCAGGTCGTCAGCGGCAAGGGCGGTACCGGTAAGACAACGGTCGCCGCCGCCCTCGCGCTCGCCCTCGCGACCGAGGGAAAGCGGACTCTCCTCGTCGAGGTCGAGGGGAGGCAAGGCATCGCACAGCTCTTCGAGACAGAGGCGCTGCCGTACGAGGAGCGGAAAATCGCCGTCTCCTCCGGCGGTGGCGAGGTGTTCGCGCTGGCCATCGACGCCGAGCGGGCGCTCCTCGACTACCTCCACATGTTCTACAAACTGGGCTCGGCCGGACGCGCGCTGCAGAAGCTCGGCGCGATCGACTTCGCGACGACGGTCGCGCCGGGTGTACGGGACGTACTGCTGACTGGCAAGGCCTGCGAAGCCGTACGCCGCAAGACGAAGCAGGGCAACTACGCGTACGACTACGTGGTGATGGACGCACCACCCACCGGCCGCATCACCCGCTTTCTGAACGTCAACGACGAGGTGGCGGGGCTGGCCAAGTTCGGCCCGATACACAATCAGGCCCAGGCCGTGATGCGTGTCCTCAAGTCACCGGAGACGGCCGTCCATCTGGTGACGCTGCTGGAGGAGATGCCGGTCCAGGAGACCGCGGACGGTGTCGCCGAACTTCGCGCCGCGGGCCTCCCGGTCGGCAAGGTGATCGTGAACATGGTGCGGCCGCACATCCTCGACGAGGAGGCGGTGCGCAACGCCGCCGGCGACCGGCGCGCGGACATCGCCAAGACGCTCACGGCGGCCGGCGTCAGCGGCTCCGCGAAGCTCGTCACGCCGCTCCTGGAGCAGGCCAGGGACCATGCCCAGCGCGTCGAGCTGGAGCGCGAGCAGCGTGCCGCGCTGGACGGCCTGGAGCTGCCGTCGTACGAACTCCCCCTGCTGAGCGAGGGAGTCCACCTGGCCGGGCTCTACCAACTGGCGAAGGAACTGCGGAAGCAAGAGGCTGCCTCATGACCCTGGACGCGTCGGCCCCGCTCGAAATCGACCCGCTCATCGACAATCCGGCCACCCGCATCATCGTGTGCTGCGGCGCCGGCGGCGTCGGCAAGACGACGACCGCGGCGGCTCTCGGCCTACGAGCGGCGGAGCGCGGTCGCAAGGTGGTCGTCCTGACCATCGACCCGGCCCGCAGGCTCGCCCAGTCCATGGGCATCGACTCCCTCGACAACACCCCGCGCAGGGTCAAGGGCATCGAGGGCGGGGGTGAACTGCACGCCATGATGCTGGACATGAAGCGGACCTTCGACGAGATCGTCGAGGCGCACGCGGACGGCGAGCGGTCCCGCGCGATCCTGGAGAACCCCTTCTACCAGTCCCTGTCGGCCGGTTTCGCGGGCACGCAGGAGTACATGGCGATGGAGAAGCTGGGGCAGCTGCGCGCCCGCGACGACTGGGATCTGATCGTCGTCGACACCCCGCCGTCGCGCTCGGCCCTGGACTTCCTGGACGCGCCCAAGCGTCTCGGATCGTTCCTGGACGGCAAGTTCATCAAGCTGCTGATGGCTCCGGCGAAGATGGGCGGCCGGGCCGGGATGAAGTTCCTGAATGTCGGCATGTCGATGATGACGGGGACGCTGGGCAAGCTGCTGGGCGGTCAACTCCTGCGCGACGTACAGACCTTCGTGGCCGCGATGGACACCATGTTCGGCGGCTTCCGCACCCGCGCGGACGCGACCTATCGGCTGCTGCAGGCTCCCGGCACGGCGTTCCTGGTGGTCGCGGCACCCGAGCGGGACGCGCTGCGCGAGGCGGCGTACTTCGTGGAGCGGCTGGGGGCGGAGGAGATGCCGCTCGCCGGTCTGGTGCTCAACCGGGTCCACGGAAGCGGCGCCGCCCGGCTGTCTGCCGAGCGGGCACTTGCCGCCGCAGAAAATCTTGACGAGGGCGGCATTGTGGATCAGGAGTCCGGGAAGACTGGTGTTCGTGACGCCACGGGCGCCTCTCCCGAATCCCCGCCCGTGGAGCACGCCCCCGTGGAGCCCAGCCCCGTGCAGCACACCACCGTGGAGCACCGCCCCGAGGACCATGAAGCCCACGAAGCCGCCCATGCCTATGACGGTCAAGGGGAGCACACCACAGAGCAGCTGACCGCAGGACTGCTGCGCCTGCACGCCGAACGCATGCAGGTACTCGCACGTGAACAGCGAACGCGCGACCGCTTCACCGCGCTCCACCCCGAAGTGGCGGTGGCCCAAGTGGCCGCTCTGCCCGGCGACGTACATGATCTCGTGGGGCTTCGGGCCATCGGTGACCGACTCGCGACCGGTGGTCGCACCCCGGCCGGAGCTGCGTAACGCTCGTACGAGCTACAGCGGGTGGCTACCCCACCGCCGCATATGTCTCGTATGTCTCGTCGTCATCGAGGCCCACGGGCAGGATGCCCGCGCTGCGCTCGTATTCCGTACGCGCGGTCTCGAGCAGTCTGCGCCAGGAAGTGACCGTGGGGCGCCTGCGCAACAGTGCGCGCCGCTCCCGCTCGGTCATCCCCCCCCACACGCCGAACTCGACGCGGTTGTCGAGCGCGTCGGCCAGGCATTCGGTCCGCACCGGGCATCCGGTGCACACCGCCTTGGCCCTGTTCTGCGCTGCCCCTTGTACGAACAGTTCATCCGGATCGGTAGTGCGGCAGGCTGCCTGCGCACTCCAGTCGGTTACCCAGCCCATGCCGGCGCCGTCCTCTCCCGAATCGAGGCTCCCCCACGGCGGCAGCGGCATATTCACCGCTACCAGTTGAGGACGTTACGGAAGGTGGGCACAGCGCAACACCCCCTTCGGGCCCAATCTTGAATGGCCCGAACGGACTATGCGTACGCGGCAGATCACCCAGGGGAGTGAGCCAAGGGCATACGTGACTGTTCCGGCAAACCGGGACAGTTCAGTTGAGTCACAACGGACTTCGGATGACGCATGAGGCGGATTCGGACAGGGGCCTGCCTCATATGGATACAGCCGAAGTTCGGGGAGGCCTTGATACGAAACCGCACTGCTGTGACAGTTGTGAGCAGCTTAGGCCAAGGCATATACGCGTGTCCGGCGAATGAGAACGTAGGCTGCCCCCATGCCAAAGAACCGCCCGGGCGGAGGTCTGACCGGGACCCAGCAGGCCGCCAAGTTCCTCGGTGTCAGCGTCCTCTCCGGAGCGGTGCTGGCAGGCATCGCCCTGCCCGCAGCCGGCGCGCTGGGACTCGCGGCCAAGGGAACGGTCCAGGGATTCGACGAGATCCCCGCCAATCTCAAGACTCCGCCGCTGAGTCAGCGCACCACCATCCTCGACTCCAAGGGCGGCCAGATCGCCACGGTCTACTCGCGTGACCGCACGGTCGTGCCGCTCAAGGACATCTCGCCGTACATGCAGAAGGCGATCGTCGCGATCGAGGACTCGCGCTTCTACGAGCACGGGGCGATCGACCTCAAGGGTGTACTGCGCGCGCTCAACCGCAATGCCCAGTCGGGCGGTGTCTCCCAGGGCGCGTCCACCCTCACTCAGCAGTATGTGAAGAACGTCTTCGTCGAGGAGGCCGGCGACAACGCCGACAAGGTCGCCCAGGCCACCCAGCAGACGCTCGGCCGGAAGATCCAGGAACTCAAGTACGCGATCCAGGTCGAGGAAGAGCTCGGGAAGAAGAAGATCCTTGAGAACTACCTCAACATCACCTTCTTCGGCGAGCAGGCGTACGGCATCGAGGCGGCGTCCCAGCGCTACTTCTCCAAGTCGGCCAAGAACCTGAAGTTGGAGGAGGCGGCGATGCTCGCCGGCGTCGTCCAGTCGCCGAGCCGCTACGACCCGGTCAATGACACACAGGAGGCGACCAAGCGTCGCAACACCGTGCTGCAGCGCATGGCCCAGGTCCGCGACATCACGCAGGCGGAGGCGGACCGGGCGAAAGCCACCCCGGTCACCCTGAAGATCAGCAAGCCGAAGAACGGCTGCATCACGGCCGTCAACGGCGCGGGCTTCTTCTGCGACTACGTGCGCGAGGTGTTCCTCTCCGACCCGGTCTTCGGGAAGAACAAGGCGGACCGGGCCAAGCTCTGGAACCGGGGCGGCCTGACGATCAAGACGACGCTCGACCCGCAGGCACAGAAGTCGGCACAGGAGTCGATCAAGAGCCACGTCTACCAGACGGACAGCGTCGCCACCGCGGTGACGATGGTCCAGCCGGGCAGCGGCAAGATCATGGCCATGGGCCAGTCCCGGCCGTACGGCTTCGGCAAGACCGAGACCCAGATCAACTACTCGGTCAACAAGCAGCTGGGCGGCTCGAACTACGGCTTCCCGACGGGTTCGACGTTCAAGCCCTTCGTGGCCGCGGCCGCCATAGAGCAGGGCAAGCCGCCGACACAGGTCTACCCGGCGCCGTACAAGATGCCGTATCCGGCGGTGCAGACCTGTAGCGGAAAGCCGTGGGTCAACACGGGGAACGACCAAGTGCCGAACGAGAACAAGTCCGAGGTCGGCCCGTACGCGCTCAAGGAGGCGATGGCGAAGTCGGTCAACACGTACTTCGTGCAGATGATCGCCGACATCGGCATGTGCCCGGTCATGGAGATGACGAGCAAGATGGGCGTCGTGCAGGGCAACGGCGAAAAGCTGCCCGAGGTGCCCGCGATCTCCCTGGGATCCAAGGGCTTGTCGCCGCTGACCATGGCCACCGCGTACGCGACGTTCGCCAACCGCGGCACGTACTGCACCCCGACCGCCATCGAGTCCATCGCGACGGCCGACGGCAAGAGCCTGCAGGTACCGAAGAGCACCTGCGACAAGATCATGTCCGAGCGGACGGCCGACACGATAAACACGCTGCTGCGCGGAGTGATCGACTCCGGTACGGGTCAGCAGGCCGGTCTGCAGAGCCGCGACAACGCGGGCAAGACCGGAACCACGGACGCGCGGAGGAACGCCTGGTTCGTCGGCTACACCCCGAACCTCTCCGGCGCGGTCTGGGTCGGCAGCCCCACGCAGCAGGTGAAGATGGAGAACATCACCATCGGCGGCGTGTGGCAGCAGAAGGTCTTCGGCGGTCAGGTCCCCGGACCGATCTGGCGGGACGCGATGACCGGGGCGCTGGACGGGCAGGCCGCTCCGCCGTTCGTCACCGTGCCGATCCCGGACCCGCCGAAGGAAGACAAGGACAAGGGCAAGGGCAAGCCGGGCGGCGGCAAGCCCGGTGACAACCGTGGCCAGGGCAACGGCGGGCAGCAGCCGTGGCCCGGGATCTCGCTCCCGCCGGGTGTGATCGGCGGGAACGATCGCGGCCAGGGGAACGGCGGCGTGAACGGCGGCCGGCCGTAGCGGGTGTTTTTGAAGCGGGGCCCCGGTCGCATGCGACCGGGGCCCCTCTTTCGCGTATGTACGCGACCACGTACTCGGATCACTTGCGCGATCACGTACGCGATCAGGTACGCGATCAGGTACGCGACAGATACGCGATCAGTACGTGCGTAAGCGCGCTCAGCCCGCGAGGAGCTGCTTCACCGCCGCGGCCACCCGACCACCCTCGGCGCGACCCGCCACCTTCGGGTTCACGATCTTCATGACGGCGCCCATGGCACGCGGCCCCTCGGCACCTGCGGCCTTCGCCTCCTCGACGGCCTGCGCGACGATCGTGCGCAGCTCGTCGTCGCTCAGCTGCTTCGGCAGGTACGCGTCCAGCAGCACACCCTCCGCCTGCTCCCGCTCGGCCGACTCGGTCCGTCCGCCCTGGGCAAAGGCCTCGGCGGCCTCACGGCGCTTCTTCGCCTCCTTGGCGATCACCTTCTGCACCTCGTCGTCGGAGAGCTCGCGCGCCGTCTTGCCCGCGACCTCCTCCTTGGTGATCGCGGCGAGGGTCAGCCGGAGCGTGGAGGAGCGCAGTTCGTCGCGCGCCCTGATCGCCTCGGTGAGGTCTTCCTTCAGCTTGGACTTGAGCGTGGTCATGCCGTCCAGTGTGTCAGGTGCGGCGAGGTGCACGCCCGCGCATTTCGTGGCGGCGGGCCGCCTGACCCGGCATCCGTAATGCGGCCGACACATGGCGGCCGCTCGACGGCGATGCCGGCGTCGCTTCCCGGCCATCGCCCGTTGACAGTCTGCCCACGTGCTGGCCATCCGTGTCCCCGTCGTCGACACCCGCCGCTGCCAACTGCTGGGGCTGGTGGGCTCGGCAGCCCTTGCCGCGGGTGGCGCGACCGCCGGAGCGCTGCCCGTACGGGAGGCTCTCGCGCCGGGGTCCGGCCGGGCGGCGGTCGGCCTGGCCGCCGCGTACTTCGGGCTCGTACTGCTGGTCGCGGCCTGGGTTCTGCTGGGGCGCTCGATACGCGGTCCTGAACCACCGGGCCGCCGCACGCTGCTGCTCACGCTCGGGCTGTGGGCGGCACCGCTGATCGTGGCGCCACCGCTGTTCAGCCGGGACGTGTACAGCTATCTCGCCCAGGGCGCGATGGTCGACGCCCGGATCGATGTGTACGCGTACGGCCCCTCCCGGCTCGGCGGACCGCTGACCGACGAGGTGGCACCGCTGTGGCAGCACACCCCGACCCCGTACGGCCCGGTCTTTCTCGCCTGCGCCAAGGGGATAGCCGACTTCTCCCGTACGGAGGTGTCCACCGGCGTGTTCGGCATGCGGCTGGTCGCGCTGCTCGGGGTCGCCGCGATGGTCGTCTGCCTGCCCGCGCTGGCCCGGCACTGCGGGGCGGAGCCGGCCGCCGCGCTCTGGCTCGGGGCGCTCAACCCGCTGGTGCTGCTGCATCTCGTCGGCGGAGCCCACAACGACGCGATCATGCTCGGCCTGCTGGGCGCCGGTCTGGTCGCCGCGTTGGGCCGCTGGCCGATAATCGCCGCCGTACTGGTCACCCTCGCGGCCCTGGTGAAGGCGCCCGCCGCGCTGGGGCTGCTGGCCGTGGTCCTGCTCTGGGGCCGGCATCTCGGCGGCCGGGCGCGGCGGCTGAAGGCGGCGCTTGCGGTGCTCGGCGCGGCAGCGGCCACCACAGCGGCGGCGACCGCGCTGGCCGGCACGGGCTACGGGTGGATTGCCGCCCTGGACACCCCGGTATCGCCGCAGAACTGGTCGCTCACCTCGTCACTGGGCCGGATGACCAGCGCCCTGCTGGAGAACGCCGGCAGCGGACTGGCTCAATTCGCCGTGCCCGCCTGTCACTTGCTGGGACTCGCCGCCACCGCCACCGCCGTACTGATCGCCTGGCGGCGCCATCTGCCGCGCCCTGTCTACGCACTCGGGCTGAGCCTGACGGCGGTGGCCGTACTCGGACCCGCGATCCGGCCCTGGTACGTGTTGTGGGGGCTGTTCCTGATAGCCGCCGCCGGGCCCGACCGGCCGATGCGCCGGGCGGTCGCCATTGCCAGCGCGGTACTGGCCCTGGCCGTACTGCCCAGTGGATTCGCGCCGGACAGGGCGCAGCTCGCGCTGGCGACCGGCGGCGGGGTGCTGGCGGTGCTGACGATGTTGTGTGCGTACCGGATCACGGGACGTACCGCCGCCGGGACCGGGCCTGTCGGGAGTACGGCATGACGTGGCCGACGAGCACACGCGGACGGCTGCTGCTGGTGGTGGGGCTGGCGGCTGCCGTCGGACTCTTCCTCGCGACGGTCCCGCTGCACCGGGACTGGTTCGATCTCGGCGTCTACTACGGAGCCGTCGACAGCTGGCGACATGGCGGGCGGATCTACGACTATCTGGCACCGGGGACGCACTACGGCTTCACCTATCCGCCGTTCGCAGCAGTGTGCATGCTGCCGATGACGCTGGTCGACTGGCCGAGCGCGGTGGCGATCAGTGTGCTGCTCAATGTCGCCGCGGCGGCCGCCATCCTGTACTGGTCGGCCGGGGCCGTCGTCCGCCGGCAGGGCTGGAGCCGCTGGTTCGCCTTCGCTGTCGCGGGCTGTCTGTTCGCGCTGCTGGAACCGGTCCGCGACACGTTCAGCTTTGGGCAGGTCAATCTGCTGCTGCTGGCGCTGGTGCTCTCGGATGCCTGGCTGCTGTCGGTGGCCCGAGGGCGATTCACGGGCCGTGGCGGACTCGCGGACCGCGGCGAAGGCGGCACGGGCCACGGCGCAAGCGGCACGGGCCACGACGCAAGCGGGCGATTCACGGGCCTCGGGAGGCTGGCGGGCGTCGGGATCGGCCTCGCCGCCGCGATCAAGCTCACTCCGGCCGTCTTCATCGGCTATCTGCTGGTCACCCGGCGCTGGCGGGCCGCCGGCACCGCGGCAGCTGTCGCGAGCGGCGCCACACTGCTCGCCGTGTGGGCGGCGCCCGGCGCGTCGCGTGTGTACTGGACCGAGGCCATGTGGGACACGGACCGCGTCGGTTCGCTGGCCTATGTCTCCAACCAGTCCTGGCAGGGAGTCCTGGCGCGGCTCTCGGAACCGGCCGCCCCCAGCCGTGCGGTGTGGGCGCTCGGCGTGATTGTGCTCCTGTGCGTCTGGGCATGGCGGGCGCGCCGGGCTGCCGCAGCCGGCGACGAGCAGTCGGGCTTCGCGCTGACCGGTCTCATCGCCTGCCTCATCAGCCCGGTCACCTGGGTGCACCACCTGGTCTGGCTGCTTCCGGCCCTCGCCGTACTGATCGACGCCGGACTCCGCGCGGAGCCGGGCGACCCGAGGCGACGCCGGCTGCTGACCTGGGCCGTCGCGATCTACGTCGTGCTGTGCAGCAGCGTCGTATGGCTGTGGAGCTGGGACGCAACGGGTGTCGACGGCTTCCTGGGCAGCAACACGTACGTCTGGATCTCGCTCGGCCTGTTGCTCGCCCTCCCCGTACGGGAAGTCGCGACGGAAGCGGCCGCCCGCCAATCCCTTCCTCTCGAGAGGTCTGCGACGATGGGCGCATGCGCGCACGCTTCGGAGTACCCCTTGGAATCACGGCAGTCGGCGCGGCCGGCCTCGCCTACGCCGCCGGCTTCGAGGCCCGCTCCTTCCGGCTCCGACGGCTGACGGTGCCGGTGCTGCCGCAGGGAATGCGGCCGCTGCGAGTACTCCAGCTCTCCGACATCCACATGGTGAGCGGCCAGCGCAAGAAGCGCGCCTGGCTGCAGTCCCTCGCGGGCCTGCGCCCGGACTTCATCGTCAACACCGGCGACAACCTCTCCGACCCGGACGGCGTGCCTGAGGTCGTGGACGCGCTCGGCCCGCTGATGGAGTTCCCGGGCGTCTACGTCTTCGGCTCCAACGACTACTACGGCCCCAAGCTCCGTAACCCCGCCCGCTACCTCTTGGAGAAGGCCCAGGGCCGCCACGGCCTGAACGGCAACGCACCGGCCGTCGGCGCGGTCCACAACCCGTGGGAGGACCTGCGCGACGCGTTCGACGCGGCGGGCTGGGTGGGCCTGAGCAACACCCGCGGCCGGCTGAAGCTGGACGGCTACGAGCTGGCTTTCACCGGCCTCGACGACCCGCACATCAAGCGGGACCGCTACGAGGAGGTCGCGGGCGGCCCGGAGACGGGCGCCGATCTGTCGCTGGCCGTGGTCCACGCCCCGTATCTGCGCACGCTCGACGCTTTCACGGCCGACGGCTACCCCCTGATCCTGGCGGGCCACACGCACGGCGGGCAGCTGTGCATCCCCTTCTACGGGGCGCTGGTCACCAACTGCGACCTCGACACGGACCGGGTGAAGGGCCTCTCCACTCACCGGGCCGAAGGAAAGGTCTCGTACCTGCATGTCTCGGCGGGCTGCGGCACCAACCGCTACACACCGGTGCGGTTCGCGTGCCCACCGGAGGCGACGCTGCTGACGCTGACGGCGCGGGACTGAGGGGGCGGGTCAGCGGCGCTGGTGGAGCATCGACCGCGACGTCCGCGGGGCGTCGGCAAGGGCGTCGACGAGGGCGCGAAAACCGGATTTCGCCTCCAGGCGCGGGTGGGCTAAAGTAATCGATGTCGCCGGGACACCGGCGATATCGGGGTGTAGCGCAGCTTGGCAGCGCGCTTCGTTCGGGACGAAGAGGTCGTGGGTTCAAATCCCGCCACCCCGACAGCTGAAATACCAGGTCAGGGGCCTGATCCGCAGAGCGGGTCGGGCCCTTGAGCGGTTTCCGGGGCCTCTTGGGAGAAATCTGGGAGAAGATCTTGAAATCCCGCTCCCTGACGACACCTACCGACGCGCTCTCAGCCGCTCCTGCAAGAGGTCGTTGAGCACGGCTACCGAAGACGTGGTGCACATCGCAAGCCGCGCATAGAGCGCCGCTTCCCACTCCGCGGTGAGGTCGGCCATCAGGTCCTCGCGCATCTGCCGAGTGATGTGCGAGTAGCGCGCCTGCACCGAACCGTCGATGTGTCCCATGCGCTCATCCATCCGCTTCGGCGGAGTACAGACCTCCTCCATGCGCGTCTTGGCCGTGCGGCGCAGCCCGTGAGGTGCGAGCCCCTCCGCGGACTTCCCGCCGACCCGCAATCCACAAGGGCGCCGTCAACGTACTGAAAGGAGAACCGCAACCCGGGGAAACGCACCGGTCAGCCGGTTCCCGTACGGCGGGGATCTTGGCTGCAGCGCGTGCTCCTCGTATGGGCGAGGCGACGCCTGCGACCACGCCGCTGCTCCCCTTCGGCTGTGGCTATCCATCTCGTGCCGCTGAGAGTTGCGCGAGACGATGGAGGAAAAGGTGCATCCATCATGCGAGCACAACGCGCGAGGCGTCTCGTCGCGGTGTCCGCGGCCAGCATTCTGATGGCCGGCGGCGCTGCGATCGGCGCAGCAGGCACGGCCGCAGCAGCCCCTGCCGTGCACACTCATGTGACCACCAACTGGTGCGGCGACCGCGATGACTGGGGCGGAAACTGCTCCGACCACCGCTCCGACCACCACCGCTTCGACCGCTTCGACCACCGCTTCGACCACCACCGCTTCTTCTTCAACCACGGAGGTGTCGTGATCATCGTGCTCTAGTACGCCCTTGGACATGGCGTCGAGTCAGTGCGCGCCGCAGTGTCGCAATCGGTTCGCCGGGGTCCGTTTCACAGCTGTCCGCGCGCCGGTCCGCGCGGACAGCGAAACCTGCCCGAGTAGCCGGCAAGCGTACGGCTCCCTGATCATGCACGACCCCAAACCGGGCAGGACACCGGCCAACCCGCTACACCGACCTCATGAGCGCGGCTCTCAATCGGTGTGATCGTTCTTGTGGAGTGCAGCGCTGGCCCGAAAGCGAATACGGCCGCAACGATCGCGCTCATCGTCCGAAGCATCTGGACTGCAGCAGCAATGACGAGCGAGCCAGCGCAGGTCATCCGAGTCGAGCCAGAGGGCGACCCGCCCCTTCTCTCGCTCACTCTGCGGGTCGGTTGGATCAATGGCAGCCATAGCGGGAGATGCTAACCATGCTCCTAACGTGCCCGATCGGCTGGGGAATCACGGGGAACACCGGGCGATCACGGGCTCGGGCAGCCGAACGGCCCTCAACCAAGCCCGACCGGCTGCCGACGACCCACCGCCGCACCCGCGGCGTCATCTACATCCACGGCTGCTACTCCACCGGCGAGGACACCGGGCAGTACGGGGCTGTGTACCACCTGCTTTCGATCTGCTCGGCTTCGCCCGGCAGGCCTCAACTCACCGCCATGAAAAACAAGTTGACATTCCGATCATGAGTGCTGTGTCATCTCACCTCAATCGAACACCGGCACGACGGGAATCTCTTTATGAAGCTCAAGAGACTGGCACAGGTCGGTCTGGCCCTGGCGGCGAGCGCGATCATGGTCGCCGGGATGGAAGGTTCCGCCTCCGCGAGCGGGCTCAACGTGTCCGTCAGCAAGAGCTGGGGCACTTCGACGTTCTACCCGGACGGTGACTGGCTCTACATCACCGACCACTCCGCCGACGGCTACGCGGTGTACGGCAAGATCCAGCAGCGGGTCTGCGCCAACGTCGGCTGCGACGGGTACACCTGGCAGGACCTGCGCACTGGTTGCTACGACACCACCAGCATCGGCGACAACGGCACCGAGATCCGCCAGTGCAACTACGACATCACCGAGAACATCACTGTGCGCGTGTGCGAGGCCCGCTACAGCGGTGGCAGCCGCTACGGCGACTGGTACTGCAGCGACGAGACCAAGTCCTGATTCCGGGCAAGCTCTACGCCTACGGGGCCGGGCCGCATCGCAAAGGTGCGGCCCGGCCCTGTGAAGCCAAGCCCTGAGTGACCTCCGGGCAGGACACCAGAGGGTTGTAGAGGTCGGTATCCCGCCCATGGGCCGCACGCGATCGTGCAGGCGAACCCCTGCCCCACCTCGCCGTGTTGGCGCGACTGACCACCGCCGTGCCGTTCGAGATGAACGACGAAGGATCGCCTTCACCCGCCACTACCTCCCCGAAGATCACGCCACCCCGACGCTGTAGTACGAGGTCAGGGCCGGTTTCCTTCAGTGGAAACCGGCCCTGCTTCGTTGTGCGTGACCAACTGCGTGACTACTCCGCAGAGCACCATGGTTCGGCCACGCTTTGGCCCCGGCATGCGTGGACATGATTCGCCGCATGAAGCGCACCCTCCAGATAGCCGCCCTCGTCGTCGTCGCGGCCGGCTACATGCTCCTGATGTGGCGCGGCCCGTGGATGATCGACGGCAGCCACTTGCGCACACGTGATCTACAACCGGCCGACGGTGTGATCGTCACCGGTTTCAGGACCACCTTGGTCGCAATCGGGGCTGGAGTCATGGCCTGCTTGGGTCTGTACTACACGCACCGCTCGTTTCAGCACACGCGCGCCCGGGATCAAGAGCAGGCCGAACTCACTCGCGAAGGTCAAGTAACGGACCGATACGTTGAAGCCATCAAGCTGCTGAGTGCTGACCACCCAACCCAGCGCCTCGGCGGCATCTACAGCCTTGAACGGATCATGCGGGACTCGGAGAAGGACCACACGACGGTTGTCGCGGTGCTCGCCGGATTCATAAGGCAGCACACGCACCGACCGGAAGGCGGCACACCAGACCCCCAGCCCCTCGCCGAGGAGATCCAAGCTGCCCTTACGGTGCTGGGCAGACGCCCAGCACGGGCAGAGCCCACCAGGCTGGACCTCCGCCGCACGAACCTTCGCGGCGCGGACCTCACCAACGCCCGCCTCAGCCGCGCCCGCTTGGCCGGCTGCGACCTCGGTCAAGCTGATCTACGAGACATCAACCTGGAGAACGCTTGGCTCCCTGGGGCTGACCTGACCAACTCAGTTCTCACCAGGGCCGTTCTCAGCAGAGCCAATCTGCGAGGGGCAACCTTCAGTGGCGCCGTGATCTCCGATGCTCGGCTGCAAGACACGGACCTGCGCGGCGCCGATCTGCGCAGGGCCAAGGGGCACGACGCCAAGCAAATCGGCACGGCTCTCACCGATGCCACGACAGGCCTGCCCCCGTCGGCATGATCTCCTCCGGGCACATTGGCGCCGGACTTCTCCGCCCTGTGAAAGTGGCTGAGTGGTGGGGTTTTTGGCATCCTCCACGAGCCGTCGTCGCCCAGCCCAGCACTCCGCACAGGCGACGTCGGCACTACTACGAGGCTCTCTCACTGACCGTTGATATTCGGCGATCAGCTGCACGCGCCCCTGGGAACGCGCAAGTAGCGCAGCAATGAATGCCGGCCCAGATGTCGCGACAGAACCACAGCGTTCGACGAGCCGTGCCGGCTACGTGCCAGAACAAGAGGAGAGCAGCGGTGAGCCACGGTCACAGTGGCTCCGCGCCGACACGCCACTTGGCCATCCTTTGCCCAGGTCAGAGGCACACACAACCCAATCAACCCGGTGATTCCCAAGCTCCGGCCTCAGGCGAACGGCGACATACCGCGGCTCTCCAAGTGGGCGAGTGTGGCCTCAAGGCATGCGTCGGCGGATGCCAAGTCACGCCTAAAGAACGTCTCCCCCAAGACGCCGCCAGAGACGATCACCATCCATCGATGCCCGCGTGTGCGCTCACCATCAGCCTTGAAGACCATCGAGCACCCTCGCTCGGCCAGCCATTCCATCAGTTCTACGACGTCCACATCCGTCCCCTCCGGGGAAGATCATGCCCGTAGACCGGTGGGTATCGTCGGCCCGCAACATGCCGTACGAGGGCAACCAGGGGTGCACACTGCACCGACCTCACGACAGTTCTTCGTCAGTCGACGGCCTTCAAGTCGCCCAGGGCGTCTCCGAGGCCGAGCTCGGTGGCACCACGGGTCTGGAAGCCCTGCTTGAACAGCTCAGCCGTGCGCTGCTGCACTCCCTCGCCTCGGACGAGTTGCTGGAACAGCGCGGCGTCTGCGCGTACTTCGGCAGGAGCCGGCAGGCTGATGGCGTTGATTGCCGACTTGGCTGCGATCAGCGCATCGCGGGGGAAGCCGCTCATGCGCGCGGCGATGCCCGCGACGAACTCGTCCAGTTCGGCGTCAGGGACCGCACGATTGACCCATCCATAGCGTTCGGCGAGGTCGGCGTCGAAGTCCGACGACGTCAGCACGGCTTCAAGTGCGCGGCCCCGGCCCAGCAGACGGGTGAGGTGCTGGATCGCGCCCGCGCCGGGGGGTGTTCCGATTCCCACTTCGGGCTGGCCCAGGATGGCGTTCTCCCGGGAGGCGAAGCGCATGTCGCAGGCAAGGAGGAACTCACTGCCCGCTCCCCGGGCACGGCCGCGCAGCTTGGCGATGGTGACAGCCGGGAGCTGGCTCAGCCTGCGAAACAGCATTCCCAGTGAGGCATCGCCGGGGCCTCCGGCCTTCGCGGCCTCAGCGGTGTACTCGGGGACTTTCGTCATGTCGACGTGCGGGAAGAAGAAGTCGGCGTCCGCGCTCTCGAAGATCACCACGCGTGGGGCGGTCGGGTGTGACAGTTCCTCGAGCAATGCGACCAGGTCCCGCACGACCTCGGGACCGATGAGGTTCATCGGCGGCGCGTTGAACGTGGCGGACAGGACGTTGCCGTCCAGCCTGGTCTTGATGGTTTCGTACGAGGCGGTCATCTCGGTCTTCCTGTCATCGCTCAGCCCCTCCTTCTCGTGGACGCGGTGCACGGTGGATGGTGACCAGGCCGAAGCTGATGGCGCCGCGCCAGATCACTCGGGGCATGACAGTGACCCTTTCACCCGGGTTTGCCATGCTATGCCGCCCCCCGCCAGTGGGCTCCCTGAGTCGTCCGGACCTAGCTGGAGTCGAGCACGTGCCCGACCGGACGTCAGGGCAGACTGATCGAACTCCTCAAGCAGTGCCCACCGGCCGAAGCGGCAGCCCAGAGGGCTGATTCGCGGGGCGTCAGCGCAGTACAACCTCGCCCGCGTGGACGGCGCGCATGGCGCGCTCGACAGTCTCCTGGTTTTCGCCGACCGGAGCCACGTAGCCGATGACGTCGCGCGCGGCGTCCTCCCCGAGCATTCGGGTGATCACCCACGTGGCGAGATACTGGGACGCCAGGCAGCCGCCCGCCGTAGCGATGTTCCCCTCGGCGTGGAACGGCGCGTCCAGCACGGTGACGTCGCGGGCTTCGACAAAGGGCCGGCTCTTCATGTCCGTGCAGGCGGGCATGCCATCCAGCAACCCGAGCCGGGCGAGCACCAGCGCGCCGGAGCACTGCGCACCGATCAGCTGTCGCGAAGGGTCGAGCGACAGCCTGGAGATCAGCCGGTCGTCGGCGACTACGTCTCGTGCCTTCACCCCACTACCGATCAGCACGACGTCGGCTTCGGTCACGAACTCCATCGGGCGCTGTCCGGTTACCTCGACGCCGTTCATGGACGTGACCACCGGCGTCGGTGTCGTGATGAAGGCCTCCAAGCCGTCCTTTCGGCACCGGTTGATCAGCGCGGAGGCGATGAAGCTGTCGAGCTCGTTGAATCCGTCAAAGGTGACCACGGCTACCTGCATGGCATCTCCTCAAAGCACGGCTGGAGGTGCAGTTTCTCAGGGCGCTGTGCCCAGGTCACGGGCCAATTGGCAATCGGTGGCTCATCTGGCAGTGCTGCAGTTGCCGAAGTCGCGCCTGGACCCGTTGATACACCACTCGAAGCCCAAGGCGGAGCGCCCATCCGAGTTGCTTCGGGACGACGAGGTCGTGGGTTCGCATCCCGCCACCCCGACAGCTGAAGCACCAGGTCAGGCCCGGTTCCTTGTCAGGGAACCGGGCCTGATGCGTGGACCTGCCGAAGCATTCGCGGCCCACCGAGGTGATCGGCTGCCGTTGGCTGCTTGTGAGCGGCGTGCGATCGCTGCCGTCGGACAACGCACCCCGGCCTGCACAGCCTCCACACGCCACGTCGTACGGCACCAGTCCCTCCCCTCGTGGGGACCGGTGCCGAACCATACGGGCGGCGTCGATCCGCGCCGGTACGGCGCGGATCGAGGAAAGGCCGGACCCGTGGTCGACGCGTTAGCAGTCCGGATGGGACTGGCTCCACGGATCTCTCACACTCACCCGACGAGACCGTCGCCACCGTCTCGTAACTCCGACGGAAGATGACCGAGAACATGTGGCGTCATGAGTTGTCTCTCCGAGCGCTGAGCTGGTGGCATATCCGGGCGACGCCCGGTGATGCGCTACTGCGTCGTGATCCTGCCAGCTGTGGCTCCTACCGAGGAGGTTCCGGCACCGGGCCGACGGCTTAACCGCAGGTCAGCCATATAAGGTGAGTTTTCCGGTCCGGATGCCCAGGTACGGGGGAAGTAAGGGGTGGAGACCTTGAGTTCCGACTCAGGGGCACGCACAGCCTTCGCGGAACGTCTCGCGCTGCTGTACAAGGAGGCCGGCAACCCTCCCCTCAAGCGTGTGGCCGAGGCGGTCGTCCGGCTTCAGCGGGTCGACGAACAAGGGCGGCCAGTGCGGGTGTCCGCTCAGCGGATCAGCGACTGGCGACGGGCCAAGAACGTGCCTGCCCAGTTCGCCGCCCTCGCAGTGGTGCTGCACATCCTGATCCCCGAAGCGCGGCGCTCGCGGCCCGCGCCGGTGTCCACGGGCCTGTACGACCTGGCCCAGTGGCAGCGCCTATGGGAGCGCGCGGTCGCCGACCCGGTCAGCGACCGCGCCGCTGCATCCGCGGAAGCGGAGGAACAACCCCCGGTCGAAACCCCGACCGTCCCCGGTGTGTGCCCCTACCGGGGGCTGGCTTCGTACCGTCAGCAAGACGCCCGGTGGTTCTTCGGCCGCGAGCGGAGCACGGATGCCCTCATCGCTCAGCTCCGCGCAGCGGAGAAGACGGGTGGCCTGGTCATGCTCGTGGGCGCCTCAGGTGCGGGAAAATCCTCTCTGCTGAACGCCGGCTTGGTGCCCGCATTGCAGAACGGCGCACTGGGGGACGAGAACAGCCGGGCAAGGGGGGTTCTGCAGCTCGCGCCGGGAGGCGATCCTCTCGCGGAGCTGACCCGCCGGATCCCTGAGCTCGCGCACGTCGTCTCTGCCGCGGAGGAACCGGCGGCGCAGGAACCGGCGGTGAAGGAACCGGCGGTGAAGGAGCCCGGTACTCCGCGATTCGCGCACGTGGTGAGGAAGGCCGTCACGGCATGGACGCACCGCGAGACATCCTCCACCGCCCGTCCGGTCATCATCGTGGATCAGTTCGAGGAGGCGTTCACCCTCTGCTCCGACGAGGCGCGCAGGCGCACCTTCATCCAGCTCCTCCACGCTGCGTGCTCGCCCCCCGGCTCCGGTGACCCGGCCCCCGTGCTCGTAGTCCTCGGCATCCGCGCCGACTTCTACGAGCAATGCCTCGGGTATCCCGAACTGGCCGACGCGCTGCAGCACCGGCACATGGTGCTCGGGCCGCTGACCACCACGGAGCTGCGCGAAGCGGTGACCGGCCCGGCCAAGGCCGTGGGCCTGGAACTCGAACCGGGGCTGGGGGAACTGATCGTCCGGGAACTGGGCGCTGACGGCCCCCGCGGGGCGCACAACGCGGGGGTTCTGCCGCTCCTCTCCCACGCCCTGCTCGCCACCTGGCAGCGGCGAAAGGCGGGAAGGCTGACGCTGGCCGGCTACCGCGCGGCGGGCGGAATCCAGGGAGCGGTGGCGGCGACCGCCGAGCGGGCCTGGTCCGGCCTCGACCCGGCAGCACGCACGGCCGCGAGACTGCTCCTCCTCAGGCTGGTCCGGCTGGGCGAAGACACCCAGGCCACCCGTAGACGGGGGACGCGGCGCCAACTGGCGGCGGAGTCAACAGACCCCAACAAGACGGAGGAATCGCTCGAAGCACTGGTGAGCGCCCGATTGGTGACACTCGACGCGGAGACCGTGGAGATCACCCATGAAGCGCTGCTCCACGCCTGGCCACGCCTGCGTGACTGGATCGACGAGGACAGGACCGGCAATCTGCTGCGCCAGCGGCTGGAAGAGGACGGCAGGGCCTGGGAAGGGTCGAACCGCGATACGTCACTGCTCTACCGGGGTTCCCGTCTGGAGCAGGCCCACAACTGGGCGAAATCCGCCGGTGAAACCTTCCTGACGCGGATCGCGGTGGAATTCCTGGCTGCTTCGGTCAGGCTGCGCAAGCGCACAGTCTGGATCAGCCGTGGTGCGGTGTCGGCTCTGGTCGTCCTGGCGATGCTGGCCGTCGGTTCGGCGGTGGTCGCGTGGCAGCAGCGGAACGATGCGGTGTTCGAGCAGGTGGTCGCCGAAGCCGATCGCGTCCAGTACACGGACCCGTCGTTGTCCGCTCAACTCGACCTGGTGGCACACCGCTTGCGGCCGGACGACGAGGGCGCGAACAATCGGCTGATCTCGATCGTGAACGCGCCGCTGGCCACACCGCTGCTCGGCCACGCCGGCGCCGTGTACCTCACCTCGTTCAGTCCGAACGGGCGGTTCCTGGCCACCGCCAACTACGACCGGACCGTTCGACTGTGGGACGTGTCGGACCCGACTCGGCCCGAACAGCTGGGCAAGCCCCTCACCGGCCACACGAGTTGGGTGAGCAGCGCGGTCTTCAGCCCGGACGGCCGCACCCTCGCCAGCGCTTCGGACGACGGTACGGTCCGGCTGTGGAACGTGCAGGATCCCCACCACCCACGCCCGCTCGGCGCGCCCTTGACCCGCAATGGCGGCACGGTCTACCTGCTCGCCTTCAGCCCGGACGGACACACTCTGGCCTCCGCCAATGAAGATCACACCGTTCGCCTGTGGGACATGAGCGACCCGCGCCGGCCGAAGGCGCTCGGTGCCTTGACCGGCCACACCGCCGCCGTGCGCTCCATGGCGTTCAGCCCTGACGGACGGACGCTGGTAGCCGGTGGCGACGATGACACGATCAGGCTGTGGGACATGGCCGATCCGCGTCATCCGGCGCGGATCGACACAGTGCTGACCGGCCACACGGACACGGTGCACTCCGTGGCCTTCAGCCCCGATGGCCAAACCCTCGCCAGCGGCAGCGCGGACGACACCATCCGGCTCTGGAACGTGGCCGATCCACGTCACGCGACGCCGCTCGGCGCGCCTCTCACCGGCCACACCGGTCCCGTATGGTCAGTCGCCTTCAGCCCCGACGGAACCATGCTCGCCGCCGGCAGCGCAGACAGTACGGCGAGCCTGTGGAACGTCAGCGATCCGGCATATCCGTCGCAGGTCGGCGAGCCTCTCGCAGGGAGCAGTGGCGAGATGTACGCCGTGGGCTTCAGCCCCGACGGCCGAACGCTCGCCACCGGGAGCGGTGACAGCAGGGTCCGCCTGTGGTCGATACCGACGTCGGACATGATCGGCCGCATCGGAGCGTTCCGCCCGGATGGGCAGGTGCTGGCCACGGCCGCGCGCGACGGAAGGGTTCGGCTGTGGAACGTGGCGTCTCCCGAACGGCCCGCGTCGCTGGGTAAACCGTTCATGCCCGGGAAGGGTGACGTGCGTTCACTGGCGTTCTCCCCCGACGGCCACACACTCGCGGTGCTGACGGGAAGCCGCGCAGTGCAACTGTGGAACGTCACCGACCCGACTCGGCCTGTCTCCTACGGGCCGCCCGTCGAACTGCGGACGCGGTTCGCGGGCCCCGACGCGCTGGCATTCAGCCCGGACGGGCGCACGCTGGCAACCGCCCATGAGGACCGCACCATTCAGTTGTGGAACAGCAGCGACCCGTCCCACCTTCTTCCGCTCGGCAAGCCGCTCACGGGCCACAAGGGCTACGTCAATTCCCTCGTCTTCAGCCCGGACGGCCGCACTCTCGCCAGCGGCAGCGCCGACGACACCATCCGGCTGTGGAACGTGGCCGACCCACGTCATGCCGCCCAACTCGGCGCACCTCTCACCGGGCACCTCGGCCCCATCAACACGCTCTCCTACAGCCCCGACGGCCATACATTGGCCAGCGGCAGCGACGACGGCACGGTCCGGCTCTGGAACATCAGCGACCCCCTCAAGGCAACCCGGCTGAGCTCCCCCCTCACCGGCCACACCGAAGCGGTCGTGTCGCTGACGTTCAGCCAGGACGGCCGCACCATGGCGAGCGGCGGCAACGACAACACGGTCCGGCTCTGGAACGTGGCCGATCCGTCCAAGGCCGCTCCCATTGGTCAATCGATGAGCCCCAACGCCAAGACGGGCAATTTCTTGTCGTTCAGTCCCAAAAGCCACATGCTCGGAGTATCGAGCGGCGCCGATACCGTCCGGCTGTGGAACCTCGACGTCGACGAGGCCATTCGTCGCATTTGCTCGACCACTCGGGGCGTTCTGACGCCGGCGAAATGGCACGAGTATCTGCCCCGTCTCTCGTACGAGCCTCCGTGCGACCAGTAGCGGGGCCGAGGCTCGACCAGCGACATGTCCCCGAGCGTCCGGCGGGACGCCCCGGTCCGCTCATCAGCGGCCTTGGTCCTCCGTTTCCACCCCTTGTGGACTGCATTGCGTGATCCCGATCACAACGCCTCGATGCGGCTGAGCAGCGGGTTCCCGCCGTACAAGCAGCCTTGTTACTCTTGGCTACAGCCCGATCGCTGGTGCATCCCCCGTCGCCAGCGGTCGGGCGCTTCCATGTCCTGCGGAGAACATCACCAGCGGGACAGGGGTGTGCAAAAGCCCGCGGTCCTCTACGAGGTCCGGGGAGGTGGGCAAGGAATCCCATCCTCCTGCTGGAGCCTGCTATTCATTTGGCGCAGGTGGAGAGGCGAGAGCTTTCCTGACTTCAGCGATGAATCGCGCGCGGTTGTGCCCTTCTGGCTTCCGCCTCGGAGAGCCCTCGGAGTCGCGATACGCCCACGAGGCGATGTTCGTGAAAAGGCTTGGAAAGGTTGCGCTGCTGTTCGAAGCGGCCGGCGTCAGTCCCGCAGGAACGCCAGTACCGCGAGCACCCTGCGATGGGTGTCGTCGGTCTGCGGCAGATCCAGCTTGGTGAGGATGGAGCCGATGTGCTTACCCACGGCGGCCTCGGAGACCACCAGTTCCCGGGCGATCGCCCCGTTGGACCGGCCCTGCGCGACCAGCGCGAGCACCTCCCGCTCGCGCGGGGTGAGCCGCTCCAGCGGGTCGCGGCGGCGACGCAGCAGCTGCCGTACGACCTCGGGGTCCACCACCGTGCCGCCGTCGGCCACTTCGGTGAGCGCGTCGAGGAACTCCCCGACCTGGCCCACCCGGTCCTTCAGCAGATAGCCCACTCCGGTGCCGTCGCCGGAGTCGAGCAGGTCGGCGGCATAGGCGCGCTGCACGTACTGGCTCAGTACGAGCACGGGCAGCCCGGGTTGCCCGGTCCGCAGCCGTACCGCGGCCCTGAGCCCTTCGTCCTGGAGCCCCGGCGGCATGCGGACGTCGGTGACCACGATGTCCGGGGAATGCTCGGCGACCGCCTTCAGCAGCGACTCGGCGTCGCCGACGGCGGCGGCCACCGTATGGCCGCCGCGGGCGAGCAGCCCGATCAGGCCCTCGCGCAGCAGCACGCTGTCCTCGGCCAGGACTACTCGCAGCGGCAAGGAATCTCCACTCGCAACAGGGTCGGGCCGCCCGGCGGTGCGGCCAGGGAGAGTGTGCCATCGAGCACCGCCACCCGGTCGGCCAGCCCGGTCAGCCCGGTGCCGGCCGCCGGGTCGGCACCGCCCCGGCCGTCGTCGCCTATCTCCAGCACGAGCCTCCCCGCGCGGTGCCCGCCACGCACCCAGGCGCGGCCTGCGCCGCTGTGCTTGGCCACGTTGGCCAGAGCCTCGTTCACCACGAAGTACCCGGCCGCCTCAACCGCTTCGGGCAGCCGCCCAGGAAGCTCCAGCCCGACCTCGACGGGAACGGGGGAGCGGTCGGCCGCGTCCAGAACGGCGGCCTCAAGACCGTAGTCGCTGAGCACCTGCGGGTGGATGCCGTGGATCAGCTCCCGCAGCTCGGTGAGTGCCTTGCCGGCCTCGTCGTGCGCGACGGCCAGCCGGTCGGCCAACGGGCCCGGCGGGACGTCCAGCCGGGCCAGGCCCAGCGCCATCGACAGGGCGACCAGCCGCTGCTGGGCCCCGTCGTGCAGATCGCGCTCGATCCGCCGTCGCTCCGCCTCGAAGGCGTCGACCAGCCGGGCCCGGGACCGTACCAACTCCCGCACCTCGGCGCCCTCCTGCATCAGCATCGACCGGGTCAGCGCCGCCCGCGCCCCGGCCACCACGCCGAGCACGTAGCCGGCCACGGCCAGGGAGAGCAGGCCCACCGCCATGGCGCCGAATGCCCCGGGATACGTGGTCACCGTCCACAGCTTCACCACCCTCAGCTCGCGCCCGCCCCCGGCGGTCGCGAACAGCAGTGGCGTGGCCGTCGCCACCAGCGGGCACAGCAGCACGAAGGCCACCACCACCGCCTCCAGCGGCCACACCACCCACGCCAGCAACAGCGCGTACCCCAGCTCCCGCCAGGTCGCCCGCTCCCCGAACCGGGTGCGCAGCCACCCCCACAGCCCCGGCACGGCAGGGACCCCGTGCGCGTCCGGCACCGGCACCACCTCCATCACGCGCAGCCTGCGCCGCTCCACCGCGGCCACCGGGAGCCCGCACAGCACCGCCAGCGCCAGCAGCACCAGCCCCACCAGAGCAAGTGCCAGCACCGCTCCGCTCACCGTCAGCACCAGCAGCGCCACCAGCGTGGCGGCCCCCACGCACACCCCGCCGATCAGATAGCCGGTCGCACGCCACGGCCAGGAGGTGAGCAGATAGCGGCGCTGCGGCAGCGCCTGCCACACGGAGGTCGGATGCATGGGGTCACGGTAGAAGCCGCGCTGGGCCCGAGCCATCCGCCCAGTAGGGGTGCCGGGGGTAGGGACAGGCATACCCCAGGACTAGGGCCGGCCATGATGTGCCGGCCGCGCCGCGCCGGTTGGCTGGAGCACATGGACAACGACGCGATCGCACTCCACTCGGTGAGCAGAGGGTACGGGTCCGGCGAGGGCGCCGTGACCGCCCTGGACCGGGTCTCGCTCTCCCTGCCCCGGGGCAGCTTCACTGCCGTGATGGGCCCGTCCGGCTCCGGGAAGTCCACCTTCCTGCACTGCGCGGCCGGGCTCGACCGGCCCACCGCCGGCACCGTCACCCTGGCCGGCACCGAGCTGACCGGCCTCAGCGAGTCCCGGCTCACCAAGCTCCGCCGGGACCGGATCGGCTTCGTCTTCCAGGAGTTCAACCTGCTCCCCTCGCTCACCGCCGCGCAGAACGTCGCGCTCCCTTTGCGGCTGGCCGGGCGCCGCCCGTCGCAGGCGCGGGTGCGCGAGGCGCTGGCCCAGGTCGGGCTCGGCGAGCGGGCCGGACACCGGCCCGGCCAACTCTCCGGTGGCCAGCAGCAGCGGGTCGCGCTCGCCCGGGCGCTGATCACCTCCCCGGAAGTGCTGTTCGCCGACGAGCCGACCGGGGCACTGGACACCCGCACCGGACGGGAGGTCCTGGAACTGCTGCGCGGCTTGGTGGACCGCGACGGCCAGACCGTCGTCATGGTCACCCACGACCCGGTGGCCGCCGCGTACGCGAACCGGGTGCTCTTCCTGGTCGACGGCCGCATCGACGGCGAGCTGGCCGATCCGACCGCCGCGGCCATCGCCGCCCGGATGACCGCCCTGGAGGGCACGCCGTGCTGACCGTCGCCCTGACCACCCTGCGCACCCGCTGGTTCACCTTCGTCGGCAGCTTCCTCGCCCTCTGCCTCGGCGTCGCGCTGCTCACCGTCATGGGCCAGGTGCTTGCCTCATCTCTCGACGCGCCGGAACGGGAGCCCGAGCGCTTCGCCGCCGCACCCGTGGTGGTGCAGGGTGCCGACACCTTCTCCGTACCGACCCGGCAGGGCACTGAGACCGGCCGGCTGGACCGCCCGCACGCCCTACCCGCCGCGCTGATGCGGGAGTTGCGGCGACTCGGGCCGGTCACCGAGGACCGTGCCTTCCCGGTACCCGCGCGGCGCGGGCCGGGGGACCTCGTCGGGCATCCCTGGTCGACCGCGCCGTTCGCCCGCTACGAACTGCAGCGGGGCCGTGCGCCCCGGGCCGCCGACGAGGCCGTGGTGACCGGCGGTTGGGCCACGCCGGGGCGGCGGCTGGAGACCGGGCACGGCACCGTACGGGTCGTCGGCACCGTCCGCGGGCGCGGCTTCGAACACGCGGTGTTCTACACCGACGCGCACGCCGCGCGGCTCGCCCCACGTACGGAGCGGGTGGTCGTCGACGCCGCTCCGGCGCGCGTACGGGAAGTGGCGCGGCAGTTCGCGGGGGTACGGGTGCTCACCGGTGACGACCGACGGCTCGCCGACACCGACCCGGACCGCGACGCAAAGGCGCTGATGGCGCTGAACGCCCTCTTCGGCACCGCCGGGGGAGTCACCGGCTTCGTCTCCGTGTTCGTCGTCGCTTCCACCTTCGCCTTCGCCGTCGCCCAGCGGCGCCGGGAGTTCGGCCTGCTGCGCACCGCCGGGGCGACCCCGCGGCAGCTGCGGCGGACGGTGTACGCCGAGGCCGGGGCAGTCGGCGTCCTCGCCTCCGCGGCGGGGTGCGTGCTGGGCGCGTACGCGGCTCCCTGGCTGGCCTCCTGGACGGTCCGGGAGCAGCTCGCCCCTGCGTGGTTCGCGCTCTCGGGCGAGCACACCTGGCCGTACCACCTGGCCTTCTGGACCGGTCTGTCGACCGCGCTCGGCGGCGCCGCCGCCGCGTCCTGGCGGGCCGGGCGCACTGCCCCGGTGCAGGCGCTGCGCGAGGCGTCGGTGGACAGCCGGGTCATGACCTGGGGCCGCTGGGCCACCGGCGGCGGGCTGCTACTGACAGCACTGGTCACCCTGGTGCTCGCGCTGGTCTCCGACCCGGGCGACCTGCTGCACCGCAAGACGTACATGACGCGCCCGTTGCTGCTCATCGCCGCCTGCGCGCTGCTCGCCCCGCTGCTGGTGCGCCCGCTGGCCCGGCTGCTGGCCTGGCTCCCGTCCCGGCTGCCCGGCGCAGGCGGCATGCTGGTGCGCGAAGGCGCGGCGGCCAGTGTCCGACGCACCGCCGCCGTCGCGGCGCCCGTGCTGGTGACGGTGGCCATCGCGGGGTCGTTGCTGGGGACCACGTCCACGATCAACGCGGCGAAGTCCGACGAGCTTCGGGCCCGTACGGTCGCCGACTTCGTCGTGACCCCGCCCGCGGGGGGCCTCCCGGCTGAGGAGCTGCGGCGGCTGCGCGAGCTGCCCGGTGCTGTGGTCTCCCCCTCCGCCGGGGGAGCGGTGCACGTCCTGGAGGAGGGGGTGGCGCTGGTCCGCTCCGAAGTCCGCGCGGCGGAGCCGCCGTTGCTGGCCCGTACGGCGCGACTTCCGCTGGTCTCGGGCGACATGCGCGACCTGGACGACGACTCGATCGTCGTCAACGAGGAGTGGGAACGCCACACCGTCGGCGAGCGCGTCCCCGTGTGGCTCCCCGACGGCACGCGGCGCACCCTGCGGATCGCCGCGGTAATGCGCACCGGCACCGGCGACAACGGCGCCTACGTCACCCCGCGCAACGCCGGTGGCGCCCCGGTCGACCGGGTGGACGTCCGCGGCGCGTCCCTGGCTGCGCTCCGCGCGGCCGCCCCGTCGGCCACGGTGCTGCCGCGCGCGCAGTGGCTGGAGGCCAGTGCTCCTGGCACGAAGCGCACCACGCGACTGGGCCTCCTCATGGTCCTGGGTATCGCTCTGCTCTACTCGGCGGTCTCGGTGGCCAACACCCTGGTCATGGCCACCCCCGACCGGCTGCCCGACCTGACCCGGCTCCGCCTGAGCGGCGCGTCGAAGCCCCAGCTCCTGCGCCTTGTCACGGGCGAGACCCTGCTCGTGGTGGCCGTCGGCGCGACGGCCGGCCTGCTGGCCACGGTCCTCAACCTGGCCGGCTTCTGGGCCGCCCTCACCTCCCTCGGCCTGTCCACGGTCCCGGTCGTCCCCTGGTCCACCCTGGGACTCCTGGCCACGGCCTGCGCGGTGATTGCCGTCCCCGCGGCGCTGGCGCCGGTGGCACTGGCCCTCCGCCGCGGCGCGACGGTCCGCTGACCACTCACCACTCACCACTCACCCGGAGACGAGTGGTCCGATGGCGTAGCTCTCCCCACTCGTCAAGACCTCTTTAGGAGTCATAGGCTGAGCCCCGTCAGGCGACAGAGAACGGTGAGCATCAGTGGCAAAGGTGTACGAGCGGATCGCGGATGACCTCCGCCAGTCCATCCGCGCCGGTCAGCTGGAGCCCGGCGACCGACTTCCCGCGGAGACCAAACTCGCGGAGCAGTACGGGAAGAGCGTCCCGACGATCCAGAACGCACTTCGACTGCTGCAGAACGAAGGGCTGATCGAGAAGCAGCACGGCCGCGGCAACTTCGTCCGTCGGCCCCGCACGACGGTGCTGCGCGACAACGTCCGGCACCAGTGGGAGAAGGGCCGCGCGCGCGAGCCGGAGGCCAAGAGGCTGGAGACGGGCGCGACCGAGCACGACACCGGCCTGCAGATGGACGACCTCGTCTTTTACGCGGCGTATCGCGAGACCAAGGCGAACAAGGAACTTGCGGAGACCTTCGGGGTCCCCGAGGGCACGCCCCTCCTGGAGCGCACCTACCGGACGAGGTACGCCGCCGAAACCGCCCCGCTCAACCTGGTGACCTCATACATCGTCCGCGCCCTGGTCGAGGAGAACCCGGACCTCCTGGACGACACCAACGAACCGTGGCCCGGCGGCACACAGAACCAGCTCTACACCGTGGGAATCGAAGTGGACCGCGTCGAGGAACGCGTCACCGCCCGCCCACCCACACCGGAAGAGGCGGATGAGCTGGAGCTGCCGCCGGGCACGTCGGTCCTGGTTCTCCGGAAGACCTCGTTCGACATCAACGACCGCGTCGTGGACGTATCCGACATCACGCTGCCTGGTGACCGCACGGAATTGCTCTTCACCACTCATCTGGAAAGGTGGTGAGTGCCGTGCTTCGGCGCGTCGTCATCATCACTGCTGTCCACCCGCCATCCGCTCCGTTCCTGCCGGACGTGTACAAGTCTCTCTGCGAGCAGGAGCTCCCCGACGGATGGGAGTGGCATTGGTTGATCCAGGAGGACGGCGAGAGCGACGCGGTCGCTCCCCACGTCCCCGACGACGACCGCGTGACCTTCAAGCAGGGGCGCCCCGGCGGCCCCGGCGTCGCCCGGACCATGGCCCTCGCGCACGCAGACGGCGAGTACGTCAAGGTCCTGGATGCCGACGACCAACTGACCCCGGGTGCGCTGGCCCGCGACCTGGCCGCGCTCGAAGGTGACTCCGCGATCGGCTGGGCGACATCGCGCGTACTGGATCTGTTGCCCGACGGCTCCACGGCGGGCTTTCCCGGGGACCCCGAAGCTGGACCGATCGAGCGGGGGGCCGTGCTCGACTTCTGGAAGGCGAATGGTTTCCGCGCACAGGTCCACCCGGCGACGCTGCTCGTTCGCCGCGAACTGCTTCTCGCGCTCGGCGGCTGGATGGCTCTTCCCGCCTCGGAGGACACGGGGCTTCTGCTCGCCCTGAATTCCACCAGCCGCGGTTGGTTCTCGCCCGAGGTGGGACTCCTGTACCGCAAGTGGCCTGGGCAGGCGACCGGCCAGGCCGCGCACACCGATGCCGCCGAGCGCGACGCCCGGATGGCAGTCGTCGAAGCGAGGGCTCGGGCGCTGTCGCACCTCCGGTGGCGCTACCCCGTCACGGATGCCCGATGAGCTTCGCGGCCCGGCTCTCTCGGTCGAGAGAGCCGGGCCGTGTCATGTCAGGGAAGCGTTTCGGCGTCGGCCCGGGAGAAGATCAGGTCACTCTCGTCGGAGACCGGCCCTCGCCGGCGAACCGGTACTCGGGGGAATGCAGGGCTGCCGGGTAGCTCTCCGGGGCCGAGTCGTTGACACAGGTGGGCGAGCGGCTCGCGCTGGTCGATGGCCTGTGTCCACGGTGAAGATCGTCCGACCGGTCGGCCGGGGCGGTTCTCGGGTTCAGCTGCGCCTGTCAGCTGTCGTGCCCGACGGGGCGGCGCTGCTTGGCGCGGTGGGCGAGCGCATCGAGGATGCGTTGCCATGCCGGTGATGCCTCGGAGATCCGGGAGGAGACCAGCTTCAGGTACCCTGCCCGGTTGCTGTCTCGTTCGTGTTTGATCTCCCATGCGTCCAGGTCGTCGATGAGCCGGTCCAGGCGTGGATCGTGCGGATCCCAGTCGACTGATTGATCACAGGCGAGATACAGGCGCGTCGTCTCGGGGTCGTCGAAGCCGGCGTTCTTGTCCCGAATCCGCTGCGGCATGACGTGCGGGTCCAGTGCCTGCATCAGGATCCACGAGTCGCGCTCGAGTCGTACCCTCCGTTCGCTGACCCCGAGACTGCGCATCCGGTTCAGGATGGCGACCACCTCGGGGGGCAGGACAAGCCTTTCGCCGCCGGCCAGTTCGGCGATCCTGCGGCGGTACTCGGTGAGCTCGTCGATCTTGCGCTGCAACGCGGCGTCGATGTCGGTGACGGCCGCGGCGAATTCGGCTGGTTGCGCATGCAGCAGCGCGTCGATACGAGCCAGTGGCACCCCGGCATCGGCGAGGGTCCTGATCCGGATGAGATCCACTGCCGCCTGCGCGCTGTAGCGGCGGTAGCCGGAGGCATCGCGCTCGGGCTCGGGCAACAGGCCGACGTGGTGGTAGTGGCGAACGGTGCGCACGGTCACGCCGGCGGTTGCCGCGAGCTGGCCGATCGTGAGCACCGTCCTCCTCGGGTCTTCGTGCAACGTGGTCGTGCCGAGTCTAGGGGCGAGCTCGGTCGACGACGTCGTGGATCGCCTGGACCACGGCATCGGGGCGGTCGAAGCAGAGCCGGTGGTGGCTGGTGTCGGAGATGATGCGTTGTTCCCCGTGCGAGACCGCGCTCACCAGGGCCGCGTCCATTCTCGTCTTGCCGTCATTCATCTCTTGCAATGTCCGCTCCGACGTCAGCGCCTGCTGGGCGGGGTCGGTGCCCACCACGGAGAGAGCGACTACCGGGACGTCGGGAATGTTCGGCCCGGCCCGCAGTTCGGTGGCGAGTTCGGCCAACTTGGTGCGCTCGGCGATGCCGGCGCGGGTCCATTCATCACTCCCCTTGGCATCGATCAGCGCCTGCCGTATGTGCTCCGGGTAGTCCGCGAGCAACTCGGCTCTCATCTCGAGCAGGGCCGGGCGCATCCGTTCCAGCTGCTCCCGATCAGGTGCCATCCGCTCGACCGCGGCCAGACCCGCCGCGGAGGGCATGAAGTCGTCCCAGTCGCGGTGGAAGGCGTCCAACCAGACCAACCCGGCCACGTCCTGCGGGTACAGCTGCGCGAACCGATGCGCGTAGAAGCCGCCGAGGGAGTGCGCCACCAAAACGTATGGGGCGGCGATGTTCTGGGCGCGCAGCAGCTCGCGCAGTTCCGTCGCGACCGCGGCGGCGGTGCGCGGCAGCGGGAGGGGATCGCTGTAGCCCGTGCCGCCGCGGTCGTACACCACAGCGGTGGTGAACTGCGAAACCCCCTGCTGGACGCCGAAATAGTCCAGCCCGACCGCGCTGGCGCCCGGCAGGAACACAACGGCCGGTCCGCCGCTGCCCGACCGATGCACGAAAATGCGGCGGCCGTCGATCTCCTGGAACCCTCCGATCGGCGGCGCGAGCCGAGCCGAGGAAGTGCTGTTGTTCGTCATGCGGCCAGGCTCCAACCCTGACGCAGGGGCAGGGTCAACCCCTTCCGCCGCCGCACCCGAACGTGCGCACTTGTTCAACGCGCTGCCCGGATCACCTTCGTAGGTGGGCGGGGCAGCTGCGGCTTCAACGTCCCCGCTCCGGGTCACATCAGTATCTCGGCGTCGACTCGGGAAAAGATCAGATCGCTTTCGGCTGTGACCGGCCCGCGCCATCGCACTGGAGGCTTGGGCCGGCGTAGGGCACTCGGGTAGCTCTCCGGCGCGTAGTCGTTGGCCAAGCGGTAGGTGTGAAAGCCGTGCTTGCGCATCGTCTCCAGCAACTCATCGACGGAGTCGCCCAGTTGCTCCATGCGCTCCGGAGTCACCTCCACAGTGATCTCCACATCGGGACGGAGCTCGTCGAGCATCGGGGCAAGCCCGCGGACGACACCGCCTTCCGCGCCCTCCACATCGATCTTGATCACACGAGCTCGTGCAATCTCGTCCGGCTGGAGGAGCTGGGGCAGCGGACGCGCTTCCATCTCGAAGGTGGACTCCGCCGGTCCGTCCCACGGCACGATGCTGTTCGCGCCCATGTTTCGTGAGCTCGCGAGGACGAAGGTGAGCGTCTTGAGGCTGTCCGAGACCGCGGCGTTGACCGCCCGGATGTTGTCGCACCCGTTGAGCTCGGCGTGCTGGAGCACCCGCCGATGGAAGACAGGGGACGCTTCGATCGACACCACCCGGCCCGTTCCCCCAACCAGGCGGGAGCCGTAGACGCTCAGAAAGCCAAGGTTCGCACCAACATCAACAAGGACATCTCCGGCCCGAAGTCGACTCGCGAGCCATCGCATCATGTGCGGCTCCCAGGCACCGTACATGTAGATGTACCGCTGAATCAGGTCCCGGGTGTCGACGGCGAACTTGGCCTCGAACCCAGCGTCGACCACCCGTTGACGAGGGTGATCGCGCAGGCGGGGATTCAGGTAACGCGCTGCGATCGCTCCCTTGAACAGCGAGCCGGGAGCCTGCCTTACGTACCCGCGGGCGAGCGTGACGAGCAGTTCCGAAGCGCGGTCCGTCATGCGATCGCCTCTCGTTCCGACGCGATGAGGCGCGGCTGCACCTCCGCCTGGTGACCGTTCGCCTCTCCGCTGGGTGCCCTCGGACCATGACGCTGAGGGCGGCTCACCGTGCTGGCAGCAAAGATTCTATGACTCCGGCCGAGTGCAGCTCTCAGGCGGTGGTTGACCGGTCCTGGTCGAACGGCAGCTCCAGCATGCGAATCGCGTTGCCTCGAAGGATCTTGTAGGTCACGTCCTCGGAGAGACCGGCCACGTGATCAGCCGCCACCTGCTTCGTGTGCGGCCACGTGGAGTCGACGTGCGGATAGTCGGTCTCAAAGGTGGCGTTGTTGACGCCTACGGTCTCGATCGAATCGATGCCGTGCTTGTCGCGGAAGAAGCAGCAGAACATCTGCCGGTAGTAGTACGTCGACGGGGGCTCGGGGATCAGGTCGCGCACCCCGCCCCAGGCACGGTGCTCCTCCCACACGTCGTCGGCGCGCTCCAGGGCGTAGGGGATCCAGCCCATCTGGCCCTCGCTGTACGCCAGCTTCAGCCGCGGGAACTTCACCAGCACCCCGCTGAAGAGGAAGTCCATCATCGAGGCCATGGCGTTGTTGAAGGAGAGCGAGGCCTGCACGGCGGGCGGCGCGTCGGGCGACGCGGCCGGCATCTGGGAGCTGGACCCGATGTGCATGTTCACGACCGTGCCGGTCTCCTCGCACGCCGCGAAGAACGGGTCCCAATAGCCGGAGTGGATCGACGGCAGCCCCAGATAGGTGGGGATCTCGCTGAAGGTCACTGCCCGCACGCCGCGCGCCGCGTTCCGTTTGATCTCGGCGACCGCCAGGTCGATGTCCCACAGCGGAATGAGGCACAGCGGAATCAGCCGGCCGCCGCTGTCACCGCACCACTCCTCCACCATCCAGTCGTTGTACGCCCGAACACAGGCGAGCCCGACTTCCTTGTCCTTGGCCTCGGCGAAGGTCTGCCCGCAGAAGCGCGGGAACGTCGGGAAGCACAGCGAGGCCTCCACATGGTTGAGGTCCATGTCCTCCAACCGGGCCTTCGGGTCCCAGCACCCGCGCCGCATCTGCTCCCGCGTGATGCCGTCAAGCGTCATCTCATCGCGGGAGAAGCCGACGGCCGCGATGATGCGCTTGTACGGGAAGATCAGGCCCTCGTACTCCCACCAGTCGGTGATCTGACCCTCCGGGTCGGTGGTGAACCGGTACTTCCCGCCGATGTACTCGAGATCGCCGATTCCGGCGGTGAAGGGCTTCGGCCCCCTGTCGCGATACTTCGTCGGAAGCCAGGTCTCGAAGAGATGCGCGGGCTCAATCACGTGATCGTCCACGCTGATGACTTTGGGGAGTTCCCTGGTGCCGCTTGCAATGCCAACCACGCTGTACCCCCAACTGCCCGCCGGTTCACCCGGCTCGTATCTGACGGTCCATCAGGTCGAGGTTATGGGCTCACCCCCTCGACGACAAGGAGGGGCCGAGAACTCCGCCCTTTGCGAGATTGAGCAACGTCCGCTGAACTGACGTTCCGTCAGTTCAAGGTGGGTCAGGGGGAGCAGGATGCAAACGGCGGTCTCCGGCGGCTCAGCCTCTCCCTCGCCCTCGGACCATCCGCAACCGTAAGATCGCCGAGTCATTTTCAGGAGTGAGTCACACCGGGGGGATGGGTTGGGGACCGGCGAGCAACTCGTGACGATAGCCGCTGTGTTGCTGGGCGCGATGTCCACGCATCTGACGAACTACGCGATGGAGCGGCAGCGCAAGAAGCACGAACTGGTGACGCGCTGGGACAGCAAGAAGCTCGAAGCATACGAGGGGTACGTCGACAGTGTGCGGTCGTGCATCTTCCTGGCGGTGCAGCTCTACGAGCACAAGGAAGGCCTTCGGGAGAGCGACAAGAGCGAGCGCGAAATGCTCGCCGAAATGTCGGATGCAGGTCGGCTACGCGGACGGGCCTTCGAGCGGATCATGCTGCTCGGCGGCGATGACGTCGTGGAGGCGGCGCACGAACTCAACGCCATAGCGCTCAAAGTCGACTGGCAGGCGAACGGCAAGATCGACGGCACCCTGGACGAGTGGCGCGACCGGAACCGCGCGGCGTTCCGGGGGATCAACGACTTCCATGAAGCGGCTCGATCGGACCTTGGAGTCGACGGCAGGGTGACGGGAGAACAGCATCCGGAGCGTGACCTCCTCCTGCCGTCCGCCCGTCGCGACGAGGGCACATCCACCTGAGCCGGTTCAGTTGTTGAGCGGCCCGGCCTCATAGCCGAGTGCGGGGAACCAGTTGTCCCGGCCTTGGCGGGTGAGGTCGAGGATGTGCCATACCGGGCTGAGCAGGTCGATGCCTCGCTGGTCGATGTCGTCGGACATCCGGGGGTGCACCGAGTAGACGTGGCGTACCGACGTTGTCGTCGCGGGTGAACACCGACACCGTCGAGTCCTGGTTGCCCTCGGCGTCCTCGCTGCCCAGGTCGTATTTGAAGGTACTGGACCCGGCGCCGAGCAGACGCAGATTCGTCCACTTCCGGTTTCGGGCGTGCGCGCGGAGCGAGGGCAGGTCGGCCGCGGCGACGATCGCGAAGTCGACGTTCTGCGCGACGTGGTGGGCTACTCCGTTGAACCCATCGAGCCACATCGTGCACATGGGGCACGGCTCGGTCTGCTTCTTGCCATACATGAGGTGGTAGACGACCAGGTCACGCCCGGGCCGAGTGAACAGTTCACCCAGGCGCACGGTCTGCGCCGGCGCGTCACCAGCCTGCAGATCAGCGGGGCCCTCTTCGAACACGTAGTCGTCGACGACAGGGCCCAGCGGCAACCGGCGACGCAGGTCGGCGACGCGTTCACGATGGCGCATCAGCTCGATCTCGGCTTGCCGCAGCTCCTCACGGGCGCTGACGTACGGGGCCGACTCCCCAGTGAGATTGGTTTGACGCATCGCTACCCCCCGGCGGCCCAGCGGCTGTCTGGTGGTCACCATCTGCTCTGGCTCACGATCGTATGCCCGGGCAGAGGACTCGCCAGGCACCGAAACGACAAGGACCTGGTCAGTGCACACCTATGGATCAACCAAGATCCACCGGACACGCACCCCTCATTCCAGCGGAACAGCTCTGGTCTGTTGGCGCCCGACGTGCCACCCTGCCGGAGGCCCGTTGCTTGTCGCTCCCGGCCCGCGGCGCAATGTCCCTGGCCATCGACGGGTACTCGATCGGGTCGCACCATCGCCCCGGCAGGCAAGGAGATGGCAATGAGCGCACGCAACGACGATGAGCATGTGGGCCCCTCAGAAGCCCGCGCCACCCACGCCCAGGAGGCGACAGAGGCCACCCCTGAGGAGGCCCTCAGGAAGAGCCACGCTGCACGCACGCGGAGTGCCGCAGCTCGCGCCGCGGCCATCAGCCACTACATCGAGCAACGCAGCCCCGACGAGAAGCACGAAGACGAAGCAGCGGGCAGGGAGGTCGTCTGGAAGGCCGCCCATGCCGCCCGCCTGTCCGCTCAAGCCGTCGCCACGCTCTCAGAGAGTGCCCCTGACCCTGCGGCAGACGCCCGCTGTGCAAGGAACGCCGCTGCCGCCGGCGCTCTTGCCGCCCAGATGGGTCAGCTCCACGACGGCGCCGGCGATCTCTCTGTTGCCGCCAATCGCGCTGCCCTCAAGGCATCCCAGGCCGCCGCAGACGCCGCAGGGAAGGAAGGCATGGGAACGAACGGGGCATTGAACGCCACGGCGGACGCAGCTGAGGCAGACGCCGTCGCCGCCGCGGAAGCGGCGGGATGGATGAAGCCGGGCCACCACCAACCCCAGGTGTCGTCCGGTATGAGGAGCCCTGAGCTGTTGTCGATGATGCACCTGTGACGCTGTCATCCTCTTTCACGGACGAGTGACGTGCTCAGTACCACCACCCGGTAGTTCCCATCAACCCTGTCTCCTGCATGTGCTTCGGTCCGTGAATCGGGGTGCGCCCGCGACGACGATGCAGTCGCCCTTCATCGCAGCAGCGGTTCCATGTGGCGCGCGGCGTCGCCGACCGCCTCGTCGGGAGTCCGGCCGTTCTCACGGGCGACCATGTATGCGGCGTACCATTCCCACCAGTTGTGCTCCGGGGCCGTCGCCTCGTACGAACCGTGGTGCTCCTCGGTCTCATGCAAGAGTTCTGACAACGCGGTGACGTTCATGGCGAAACCTCCTCCGTCGTACCGGAGTCACCGTCCGGGCAGTCGCACCTGGACCTCTTGCAGCAACCACCCATTGCCGTCCGGGTCACTGAACGAGGCGTACGAGGCGTAGCTGCGACGCTCTGGATCGGGGCCGTCCACCGACTCCTGGACGCCGTTGTCGTAGACATTGTGGAAGACCTCGCTCACATCAACGCCCCTGCCGACCAGGTCAGCGCGGGCTCGGTCGATGTCGAAGACCACGAGGTAGAGACCCTGGGCGGAGCCCGGTGCCACGGGGGTGACCCCACGGCCGAAGATGACCGAGCCCACGGACCCCGGTGGCGTCACCTGCACGATCCGGAACTCCGGGCCGGCTTCGTAGTCCGCGTCGAGCCGCCACCCCAGGCTCCTGTAGAAGCGCAGGGCACGGTCGACGTCAGCCACCGGGATGACGATGACCTCGAGGCTCATATTGATGGTCGGATCCTTGACGACGTCCGTTGCGCCGTCCTGATGTGCATGCAGGGTGCTCACATCGACCTCCCGTGACGAATGCCCGGTTCGGTCATGACCCCTGATAAGCCGCCAGCGGCGGGAACCCGAGCGCCGACTCTGGGTCATCCGTGGACCGGCTAATACCACAATCGTCGCCTACTGGACAAAAGCTGGCGCGGCGAGCCCGTCCTCCCTGGCGTGAAGGTCGGTCGGGCGGGAACCGAGCCGCACGGCGCGATTCGTTTCCTGGAGCGCCGGGCGAGCGACCAACGGGGAGTGGATCATGAAAACCCACTCCCCGATCGCGCTACTGCTCGCCGTCCGCCACCAAGGCGCTAGTCGATGACAACCGGCCCGTCGGTCGGCTTGCGCGGGCCGTCCTTTGTGTCCATGCCCTTCTCAGGGCCGGTCAGGTGCCCCGGAAGGCCGAGCGGACCGTTGCCCTTGTCGGGTCGGTGATCGGAACCGCTCAGGTTCTGCCTGACCGAGTCCAGGATCGTCAGCCCCTGGCCGACAAGACCCGCCGCGATCTCGCCGAGGCCGTCGGCGCCGTTGAGCACATTGACATTGGCTCCGGCGAGGCCGCCCGCGGCCTCCTTCACGATCTGCGGGAGCTGATCGATCAGCATCCGGTCCAGCGCCACCCGGTCGTACGAGGCGGCGGCCGCGGCCTGGATCTTCATCCGCTCCGCCTCGGCCACGGCCAGCACCCTGATCCGTTCGGCCTCGGCCTCCGCCGGCTTCACGATCTCGGCCACCAGCTGCTGCTGGCGGAGCTGGGCCGCGCGCTGGGCCAGCTCGGTCTGCGCGGCGAGCACCTCCTGCTGCGCGTGCGCCTGCGCCAGCGGCCCGGCCTGCGCCGCCTGGGCCTGTGCGCGGTCCACCTCCGCCGAGTACTCCGCCTTCACCACCGCGGTCTGCCGCGCGTATTCGGCCTGGTTCCGCGCGGCCACCTGCTCCGCCTCGACCGACGCCTGGGTGGCCTGAGCCTGTGCGATCTGGGCCTGCCGCTGGATCGCTGCCTTGTGCGGGGCCGACATCGCGTCGATGTAGCCGACATCGCCGTCGTCGATCGACTGGATCTGCAGCGAGTCCACGATCAGCCCGATCTTGGCCATCTCGGTCTTCGAGGTGTCCAAGACCTCGGCGGCGAGCTTCTGCCGCTCGGTGACGATCTCCTCGACGGTCATCGAGCCGATGATGGAGCGCAGGTGACCTGCGAAGATCCGGCCGGTCAGCACCGACATCTGGTCCTGGTCGGAGAGGAATCGCTGGCCGGCGTTGATGATGCTCTCGGTGTCGTTGCCGACCTTGAAAGCGATGACGGCGCGGACGTGAAGTGCGATGCCCTGCCTGGTGACACAGGTCTCGGTGACCTCGGCCTCGCACATCGACAGCGTGAGGAAGCGGGTCTTGCGGAAGATCGGGAGCACGAACTTGCCATGGCCCGTCACCACACGGAACGGCGCGCCACCCAGCCCGCGCCTGCCGCCCGAGATCAACATGGCCTCGTCGGGAGCGGGAACCCGGTAACCGAACATGCTTCGTCTCCTTAACCAGCGCCGACGGCGCTGCCGCCCAACGCATCCAACGGATCGGCCCACTCGATGACGTCCACTTGGCGAGTGCCGCGGGATCCGATCACGAGCACGGTCGCGCCCCTCGGCAGGGGCTCTTCGGACCAGGCGAGGAAGGTCTCGGATCCGCCTCTGACCCGCACCAGGATCTCGCCGGGACCGGCGGATCCACGGGTGCCGATGATCAGCTCTCCGGAGCAGCCGATCACGGCCTCGTCCTGTGGCACTACCGACCGCCCTCCATCGTTCTGGTTCTCGATTTCGACCTTAGACCCGCCGGAATCAGCGGCCTATCCTCGGGGCCCTCTATGGAACCGGCGCAGTTGAACATCCAGGCCGCTCTGCAGCCTGTACAGCAGCGGAGCAGGCCGGTTACCCCCGCAGGATCGACACTCCCCCCGGCTCGCTGCCGAGCTCCCGCACGCATGCATCCTGATCGACCCGCACCACGGCGCCGAGGTCATGGCCCGCCAACTCAAGCACCTCGCCGAGTACTTGGCTCCCGATTCCGCACAACCGGACACGGTCCGTGCCGGGGCCGCTGCCGCGCCGAGACAAGTGGATGGCCGGCAGCACGATCTCCTTGCTCGCGCTGGTCCTGCGTGTCGAGCAGCACGGGCGGCGGAAGCGCTGCACGCAAGGACGGGTCGCAACGCGGCGGCAAGGACAACCGCAAGAGGGGAGCGACGAGCCCGAAGGGCGCGACCGGCGCGACTGGCCCGAAGGGCGCGACCGGCGCGACTGGCCCGACGGGCGCGCGGGGCGGGCGGGTGCGTGCGGGTCCGACCGGTCTGACGGTCGCGCGGGTGTACGAAGTACGCCGGGCGCACGGGACCGACCGACCCAACAGGTAGCCGTCGAGACGGGACCTGCCGGGCCCACGGCAGGTAGCCGTCGAGACGGGACCTGCCGGGCCACGGTCAATGTCGGGTCAGCGGGGCGAGCGGGTCTTCCTCGACCTCAATCGGGCTGGGGGCCGCGAAGAGACCGGACTGTCGGCCGTGTGCACGGTCGGGTCAGGCGTTGGGACGCTTGCCGTGGTTGGCCTTCTTCTTCTTACGGGCGCGTCGCTTGTTGCCTCGCTTGGCCATGGTGCATATCTCCCTAATTCAGGACTTCAGATGCCTTCGCCAGTCTAGATTCGGCCCATGGTGTCCGCATCAGCGATGACACGCCCACAACGCGCATACCGGCTCCGCCCGCGGCTCACGGGGCCCTGCCGAGCGGGTGGGTCGGCTAGCTCGTGCCCGCGTATACGCGGGCCGCGAACTCCGCGATCTGTTCGTCGTCCAGATTCTTGGCGAGGTTGGCCTCCGTGATCATTCCGACCAGGCTGTGGCCCTTCCCGACATCGATCACCGGCAGACGCTTGATCTGGTGCGTCTCCATGATTTCCAGCGCCTCGGTGGCGCCCGCCCCGGCATCGATCCAGTGCAGGGTCCCGGCCAGGGATCCCGCCTGCACAGCTGCGGGGTCGACTCCTTCGGCACAGCACTTCACGACGATGTCCCGGTCGGTGATCAGGCCCGTGAGTCTGTTGTCATCACCGCAGATGGGAAGGCATCCGACGTTCAAGTCGCGCATCATCTTCGCCGCCTCGAACAGCGACTGGTGCGCACCGACGCATTGCACCCCGCTGGACATGATGTCGCGGGCCGTGAGCTGCTTGTTGCTGGCCATAATTCCCTCTGCCTTCAGTACGTTGGTCCTCCTTCCACGGTCACACGGTCGGCCCCATCCCGCCCGCTCTGCGTGACCGCCGGGTCAGCACTCCTCCACCGGCCCGGCATCGATCTCGGCGTGCTGAGGGCCGCTGTTCGTCGCAGCCTGGATGTATGCCCCGACATCCGCCGATCGTCGTGCACCGGATCGCCGCGTCGGGCGGGCGGCGGGTCACGGTGCGACAGCAGATCATGGGCCTCGCAGACTCCGACCGGGACGTGCTGGAGTTCCTGCGCCTGGCAGGGCTGCCCGATACGGAGGAGCTCCTCGACGATCCGACGTGGGTGGAGTGGATCGGTGACCGGCCGCACGAGTACTACCCGCTGGAGATCATGCCGTGACGTTCGTCCTGTCCGATGACGTTCGCCCTGTCCGATGACGTTCGCCCTGTCCGGTCGCCCTCAGGCGGACACCTTCGGCGTGAGCAGATCCAGGGCCTCCTCCCAACGGAAGCAGCCGGAGCCGCCCGCCTTGGGCTCGTCAGGTTCGTACGCACTGATCACCACGCCCATCTCACGCAACCGGACCAGGCTCTGCCGGTACGCGGGATGAGCGGCCAGGTCCGCGTTCACGCTCGGCAGCACGGCGGTGGGGATGCCGGCACCGTAGGCCTCGCACAGCGTGGCCAGGGCGAGTGTGTCGGCAATGCCCGCGGCCCACTTGTTGATGGTGTTGAAGGTGGCCGGGGCCACCGCGATGGCGTCCGCCGCAGGGAACGGGCGAGGGTCGCCGGGGCCGCGCCAGGCAGAGCGGATCGGGTTGCCTGTCTGTTCCGCCACGGCCTCGGCGTCGATGAAACCGAGGCCCTGCGGGGTTGCGATGACGCCGACGTCCCAGTGCTGCTCCTGCGCGGCGGTGATCAGCTTGCCGACATCGCCGGCTATCCCGGCCGCGCAGACGATGACGTACAGGAACGGCTTCTTCGGCTGCTCGCTCACTCAAGGACTCCCGTAGGCAACTGAGTTGGTGGAGTCCGGCAGCCTACGGCGGGGGGACGGCTCGTGGCTGCCTACGGTCGAGCCGTGGTGCGGAAGCAGCGCTGAGTCCGGTTTCCCTCCGACTGTTTTCGTTTCCTCTCGTTTCCTTCAGACGGAAGCCGGCCTTGGTTCGGTGCTGTGGTACACCGCCAGCGTCCAGATGATGAACAGGTCGATCGCGATCATGATCACCGACCAGACCGGCGCGTAGGGCAGGAACAGAAACTGGGCGACAAGGCTGATCGATGCCAGGACGATACCGGTGAACCGTGCCCATGTGGCGGCCTTGAACAGCCCTGCGCCGGTGATGGCGACACAGATGCCGAGGATCAGGTGGATCCAGCCCCAGCCGGTGAGGCTCATGCCGTACACGTAGTTGCCGAGCCGGCCGTACACATCGTCCTCGGCGATCGCGGCTATGCCCTGGAGCGCGGCGAGGACACCGCCGCACAGCATCAGTACGGCGGCGAATACGATGCCGCCGGTCACCCAGCCGCTGTTCGGTTCCCCGGGCGGCGGCCCCTTGTACATCGGTGTTCCCCTGTCCATCGGGGGTTCCATGTTCATCGGCGATCCCACCGGCTGGTCCTGGCTCATGGGTGCTCCTTTTCTCGTCCCGCACGCCGGTCGCGTACCGGCTTCGAGCGTCGGCCGGTACACACACCACCGCCATACGGGTACACCCGTTCGAGTGACGAGGGCGCGCACTTGTGGAGGCGGTGTCCGTCGGGCCGTGACGTTCGTCCGCACTGCCCTGCGCCATGACTGCACCGTTCGGCCGCTGCCGGGTGGCGACGGATCGCCGGGGCGGACGATCGTGGGGGGCGACAGCGGCTTCGACGGGACGCGGCACCGGACGCGGCCCTGGGCGGGAGGCTCACGTGGTGCACCGCACAACAAATGCTGCGCCGCTACGGCTCTGGGTCACATCCCTCTGTCTTGTAGTCGCCATGACCGTGGCCTACTTCGTGCTACCCCTCAGCGGCTTCGGACCACGCACGCCGGAACTCAGCTGGACCGTCTTCATCGTGGTGCTCACCGCCATCGGGTGCCTGCTGCTGCTTCAGATCAGGGACGTACTCCTCGACAGGCCGGACACCCACCCCGTTGTCGTCATTCTGCTGCTGATGTTCCTGTCGGTACTGGTCTTCTCGGCCACGTACTACGCCCTCGCCCGGCATGCGGGCGCGTTCGTCGGGCTGCGGACGAGGCTCGACGCCCTGTACTTCACCGTGGTCACGCTGGCGACCGTCGGCTACGGGGACGTAGTGCCGCAGAGCCAGACCGCCCGCCTGGTGACCATGATCCAGATCCTCTACAGCTTCGTCTTCCTGACCGCCGCCGCGACCGCGGTGACGCGTCGGCTGCGCAGCCGGGTCGGCGATCGGCTGGGGCACAGCGAGCCGCCGTGACGAGCCGCCGCGACGACCCCCGGGGTCGGTGGAGAGCGCGAGAGCAGCGAAGCATGGTGACGGCCATTTGGATGTCAGGGGAACCAGGGGCGGTGACCGCTCGTTGCCCCCGTGGGCAAAGGAATCGTCAAGAGGCGCGGCCCGCGCCGGATTGCGCAGGGGATTTCCATGGGTGTCAGCCTTTCCAAGGGCGGCAATGTCTCGCTCAGCAAGGAGGCCCCGGGCCTGACCGCGGTCGTCGTGGGCCTGGGCTGGGATGTACGCAGCACCACCGGGACCGACTTCGACCTCGACGCCAGCGCCCTGCTGGTGGATACGAACGGCAAGGTCGTGTCCGACCAGCACTTCGTGTTCTTCAACAACCTCAAGAGCCCGGAAGGCTCCGTCGAGCACACCGGTGACAACCTCACGGGCGAGGGCGAGGGCGACGACGAGCAGATCAAGGTGAACCTGGCGGGCGTGCCTGCCGAGGTCGACAAGATCGTGTTCCCGGTCTCGATCCACGAGGGCGAGAGCCGTCAGCAGTCCTTCGGGCAGGTGCGCAACGCGTTCATCCGCGTCGTCAACCAGGCCGGCGGCGCCGAGCTCGCGCGTTACGACCTGAGCGAGGACGCCTCGACCGAGACCGCGATGGTCTTCGGCGAGCTGTACCGCAATGCCGCGGAGTGGAAGTTCCGTGCTGTCGGCCAGGGTTACGCCTCAGGGCTGCGCGGCATCGCGCAGGACTTCGGCGTCAACATCTGAGCCGCGTAAGCCTGTTCAAGGGCCTGACCTCGCCGAGGGTCAGGCCCTTGCCGCCCTTGCCACCTTCGTCGCCGTCGTCGCTTCGTCGCTTCGTCGCCCGTCATCCGATGTACGCGCCCGCCCGCGCCGCGGACTCGGCAGCCGTGGCCGCACGGTCTGCGGCCGCCTCGTCGAGCGGGTCGCCGCCGGCCAGGACGCGATAGTAGAGCGGGGCGGAGACAGCCCGGATCACTTCCCGGGCGTCGGTGCCCGCGGGCAGCTCACCGCGGGCGACGGCTCCCTCGACACACGGCGCCCATTCCTTGATCCGGTTCGCATAGAAGCGGTGCAGCGCCCGTGCGGTGCGTTCGTCGCAGGTGGCAGCGGCGATCACGGCCTTGAAGAGGAGGCCCTGGCGGGGGTCGGTCAGGGTGGCTGCGACGAGGCGGGCGTTGGACCTGAGGTCCTCGGTGAGAGAGCCGGAGCCCGTACGCGGCACGGACTGTTCGGCCATGTCGGCGATGTCGGCCATGTCCGCCAGCAGATCGGCGATCAGACCGGTGGTCGTGCCCCAGCGGCGGTAGACGGTCGTCTTGCCCACCTCCGCGCGGCGGGCCACATCAGCGAGGTCGAGGCTGTGGAAACCGTGCTCGACCAGGGCGTCGCCCGCTGCCCGCAGCACAGATGCCCGGACGCGGGCGGTCCGTCCGCCGGGCCGGACGGTGCCCGGGTCTGCCGCATCCGCGGATGCGCCCTTGGTTGGCACAACGGACTCCATTCCATGGCCGCTTCCATGGCCGCCGCCTGCTCACACTCAAGTTAAAGGAACCATGGATCCGTTAGAGAATGTCCGGGCAGGGCAGGTAAAACCGGAGGCAGACGTGGCGAGGGAGATGCAATTCAACATGCCGATCGACGTATCCGCCGGTCCCGGCCGCCCGGCGCCGACGCTGCCGGGCGTGGAGCTGGTGTGGTCCGGCCGGGTCTCGGCCCATGCCGACGACACCGCCGCCCACCTGCACCTCCTCGACGCCGACGAGTCCGCGCGCCGCGCTGCCTTCCGGCGAGCCGTGGACCGTGACGCGTACACGGTCGCGCATGTGACCCTGCGCCGGCTGCTCGGCGAACGGCTCGGCCAGGCCCCGGAAGCGATCACGCTCTCGCGCGAACCGTGCACCCACTGCGGCGGACCGCACGGCCGACCCGTCGTTCCCGGCAACCCGGTGCACTTCTCGCTCTCGCACACCGACGGCCTGGTGATGATCGCCCTGGCCACAGTGCCCGTCGGGGTCGACGTCGAGGGCGTCCCCGCCCCGGAAACGGTCGCCGAAGTCGCGACCCAGCTGCACCCGAGGGAGCGTACGGAACTGGCAGCGCTCCCCCCCGAGCACCGCCCTGCCGCCTTCGCCGGCTGCTGGACCCGGAAGGAAGCCCTGCTGAAGGCAACCGGAGTCGGTCTGAACGAGGATCTCTCCCTCACCTATGTGGGAGCCGGCGCCCAACCGGCAGGGAGCGCCGACTGGTTGCTCGCCGACCTGCCCACGGATCCCGGGTTCGCCGCCGCGATCGCCGTACACCTCACCGCGCCCGGCGCTCGGCCGCCGCATGCCACCAACGAGGCGGAGACGGCCCGCTGACCTTCGCCGTGAGCTGGTCGGGATGCAGCCCCAGCGGGCGCAGGGCGTCGGCCCGGATGCGAACGTCGTACCATCCGCGCCAACGGCCGTCGGGGCCTGGACCGCAGGCGTGGTTCCAGTAGATGTCGCTCTCCGCGAAGGGCATCCAGTCGATGCCGCGATCACGTAGTCAAGCGCGTACTGCGGCGGTCGGGTTCGGGCGGCCGGGCAGGTTTTCGTAGGCCGCAACGGTGACCCAGTCGGAGCTCTGCAGGTTCATGCCGTCCATTGTCCCGGCCCTGGACACTGGGCGGCGGCATCGCCGTCGTCCGGCTGCCGAACGCCCAGCGGCCTCAGTAGCGTTCGACCACGCGCTCATCCATGCCCTCGAAGTTATCCACAGGCTGCGGACGACGCGAACGGATTGTCGGGGGTCCGGCGCAGAATGGGGTCATGACTGAGATCACCGACTCGACGCCGGACCTGCCCGGCACGCCAGAGCTGCCCGGCACGCCGGACCTGCCGCCGATGCCCGACTGGGAGAAGCGCTTCCGGGCTCCGCGCGTCTCGCTGCCCGACTGGGCGGAGGACGCGCCGGACCGCTCGCTCTTCGTGTCGAACGCCACGGGGACATATGAGCTGTACGCCTGGGACCGGTCGACCGGCGAGCAGCGGCAGGCGACGGACCGGCCGAACGGCACGACAGACGGTGTGCTGTCGCCCGACGGCGAGTCGATCTGGTGGTTCTCGGACACCGACGGGGACGAGTTCGGGGTCTGGATGCGGCAGCCCTTCGGCGGCGGCGACGACGAGCCCGCGGCACCCGGACTCGAGCCTTCGTACCCGGCGGGGCTGGCGATCGGCCGGGACGGCACCTCGGTGGTCGGCCGGTCGACCGACGAGGACGGCACCACGATCCATGTCGTACGGCCGGGTGCGGAGCCGGTCGAGATCTACCGGCACCGGGAGTCGGCCGGGGTCGGCGATCTTTCGCACGACGGGACGCTGATCGCGATCGAGCACACCGAGCACGGGGACGCGATGCACTCGGCGCTGCGGGTGGTGCGCATCGGGGGCACCTCCCACGCCGAAGGCTGCGGGGGAGGCATCTCGGTCGCCGAGCTGGACGACACAAAGGGGGGCACGGAAGAACTGGGTCTCGAGGTCCTCGGTTTCGCTCCGGTGGACGGGGACACCCGGCTGCTCATCGGGCATCAGCGGCGCGGCCGCTGGGAGCCGATGATCTGGGACGTCGCGTCGGGCACCGAGACCGATCTCGCGATCGACCTGCCGGGCGATGTGAACGCCGAGTGGTATCCGGACGGCTCCGGGCTGCTCGTCGCGCACAGCTTCGAGGCGCGCGGGGAGCTGTTCCGGTACGACCTGGCGGCGCGCGAGCTGGTGCGCATCGAGACGCCGACCGGTTCGGTCTCGGGTGCGACGGCCCGGCCGGACGGACAGGTGGAGTATCTGTGGTCGTCCGCCGCACTGCCGCCGCAGGTGCGCTCGACGGCGGGCGGGGTCGTGCTCGATCCGCCGGGGATGAAGGCGCCGGAGTCGGTGCCGGTGGAGGACGCCTGGGTGGAGGGACCCGGGGGCCGTATCCATGCGCTGGTGCAGAAGCCGGCGGGCGCGACAGGACCGCTGCCGACCGTCTTCGAGATCCACGGCGGCCCGACCTGGCACGACAGCGACGCCTTCGCGGCGGGCCCGGCAGCCTGGATCGACCATGGGTACGCGGTCGTGCGGATCAACTACCGGGGTTCGACGGGGTACGGCAGGGAGTGGACGGACGCCCTCAAGCACCGGGTCGGGCTGATCGAGCTGGAGGACATCGCGGCGGTACGGGAGTGGGCGGTGAAGTCGGGGCTCGCGGACCCCGCGAAGCTGGTCCTGGCGGGCGGCTCGTGGGGCGGGTATCTGACCCTGCTCGGCCTCGGCACCCAGCCTGAGGCGTGGACGCTGGGGCTGGCGGCGGTGCCGGTCGCGGACTACGTCACGGCGTACCACGACGAGATGGAGGCCCTGAAGGCGATGGACCGCACACTGCTCGGCGGGACGCCGGAGGAGGTCCCGGAGCGGTTCGAGGCCTCGTCCCCGCTGACGTACGTCGACGCCGTCAAGGCTCCCGTGTACATCTCGGCGGGCGTCAACGACCCGCGCTGCCCGATCCGCCAGGTCGAGAACTATGTGGACCGTCTGGCGGCCCGCGGCGCGGTGCACGAGGTCTACCGGTACGACGCGGGGCACGGCTCGCTGGTGGTGGAGGAGCGGATCAAGCAGGTGCGGCTGGAGATCGCCTTCGCCGGCGGGCATCTGGGGCAGACGGCGAGCCTGGGATAGGGATCCGTAATCGGGAAGGGGCCCTATCCGGGAAGGGGGACAGGGAGCCGTACCTGCCGCAACGGGCAGGGCGGCGCAGCCGGGAGCGGGAGCCGGGACAGGGGGGTGGGCCGAGAGATCGCGGGCCCGTTCCGTACCGTGGAGGGGTGTACCGGTTCCTGCTGACGCCCCGCTGGTGGGGGATCAATCTCTTCGTCGTGCTGGCGATCCCCTTCTGCGTCTTCATGGGCTCCTGGCAGCTCGGCAAGTTCGAGGACCGCGTCCACACGCACCGGGAGGCCCAGCAGAAGCCCGGCCCCGGTGAGCAGAAGGCCGCGCCCGTCGACGAGCTGCTGCCCGTCGACCAGGAGACGTCGGGGCGGCAGGCGACGGCCACCGGGCGGTACGGGAAACAGTTCCTCGTGCCGGAGCGGGAGTTGGACGGCAAGCGCGGCTCGTATGTGCTGACGATGCTGAAGACCGACGGCGGCCGGATGCTGCCCGTGGTCCGCGGCTGGTTGGCCGAGGGCGGGCGGATCCCCGCGGCACCGGCCGGCCAGGTCACCGTGACCGGCGCGCTGCAGGCCTCCGAGACCTCGGGCTCCGACGGGGTGCACGCCGCGGGCGGGCTGCCGAGCGGTCAGCTCGGCATGATCAGCGCGGCCTCGCTGGTGAACCTGGTGCCGGACCATGTGTACGACGCATGGGTCACGCTCGCCAAGGCGGACGCCGGGCTGAAAGCCGTGCCCGCGGCCGCGCCGGAGGGCAGTGGGCTCGACCTCAAGTCGTTCCAGAACCTCGGCTACACCGGCGAGTGGTTCGTCTTCGCCGGCTTTGTGGTCTTCATGTGGTTCCGGCTGCTGCGGCGCGAGGCGGAGGCCGCCCGTGACAGCGCGCTGGGCCTGGCCCCGGGCCCGGAGCCGGTGTAGACCGAGCCGGACGATGCGGCTGCGGCCGGCCACCGCGGCGGAGCCCCCGTACGCCCTGAACAACAGCCCCTCCGGCGTTTGAGGAGCGGGGCTTGGGGCGGAGCCCCAACAGGAGCCTCGCCGGCGATTGAGGCGCGGGGTCCGGGGCGGAGCCCGGTTGCGCGACGGTCGCTGCTACTGCGCGTTCAGGACACCCGTGCGGTAGATCGTGCCCGCGCATGCGTTGGAGATCGTCGTCTCCGCGCTCGGCGCGCCCGGCTCCGGGACGTGGGTCACCGCGACGCTGCCGTCCGAGGTCCCGCCGTCCTCGGTGACGAGCTGGGGCTGGGTGTTCTCCGACGTCGTGCCCGTGCCGCTGCTGCTCGCGCCCGAAGAGCCCGTCGAGGGCGTGGGGTCGGGCGAGGCGCCGGAGGTCGGGCAGCTGTCCTTCGGCACCCAGGCGAACTTCACCTCGTACGCCGTGTCCGGCTTCAGCAGCAGCGCTCCGGCCTCCTGCGAGGGGTCGGGCAGTCCGCTCGCCGGGTCTCCCGTCGTGTGCCCGACCACCGTGATCTTGGCGGGGTCCGCGGCACCCATCGCCTGGAAGCCGACCGTGCCGGCGCCGCTGACCGCACAGTCGGTCTTGGAGACGTTGGCAATGTGGAAGGTGCCGTACACCTTGCCATCGGCGTCGGGCTTGGCCGCCTGGGTCGCACTGACGCCGAGCTGGTTCGCGTCGCAGGGCGGCGAGGTCGCGGCCACGGTGCCCGACGGGTTGGCGCTACCGCCGACCATGCCGTTCGAGGTGCCGTTGCCGGGCTTCGCCCCCGGCGTCTGGCTGGCACCGCCTTCGTTCTGCTCGGTGCCCTGGCCGCCGGCGGAAGGATTGTCCGTTCCGTTCTCGCCGCCCCCGTCACCCGGCTCGGACCCGGTGCCGCCCTGCGCCTGTTCGCCGTGTCCGGCGTTGACGGAGCGGGCGCCGTCGCTGTCGCTCGAGTTCGCCACATGGACGAAGGCGGGGACGGCGGTGCCGATCAGCAGCGCCGCGGCCGCCATGCCGACGAGCGCCTGCCTCTTGCGGGCGCGCCGCGCGGGAACCGCCCTTCGCAGATGGTCGAGGGCGCCGTCGGAGGGCTCGAGGTCCTGTACCGCGCCCTGCAGCATCCGGCGCAGGGCCATTTCGTCCCCGCCAAAACCCTCAGCGGGTCCTTGACCGAGGCCGCCCTGCTCATTTTCCGGCCCGTTGTTCACAATTCCGTTTCCAGTCCGGTCGTCAAACGGCCCGTCCGGCCCGTACTGCTCAAACCTGTGCTTGTGCCCGCTCATGCCGTGGCCTCCATGGCGACGCGCAGCGCCGCGATGCCCCGCGAGCCGTACGCCTTCACCGAGCCGAGCGATATGCCCAGCGTTTCGGCAACCTGAGCCTCGGTCATATCGCCGAAGTATCGCAGCACCAGCACTTCGCGCTGGCGCCGTTGCAGTTTGCGCATCGCCTTGATCAGCGCGTCCCGCTCCAGCTGGTCGTAGGCCCCCTCCTCGGCGCTCGCCATGTCCGGCATCGGCTTGGAGAGCAGCTTCAGCCCAAGGATCCGGCGGCGCAGCGCGGAGCGGGAGAGATTGACCACGGTCTGGCGCAGATACGCCAGAGTCTTCTCCGGGTCCCGCACCCGGTTGCGCGCCGAGTGGACGCGTATGAAGGCCTCCTGGACGACGTCCTCGCAGGAGGCCGTGTCGTCCAGCAGGAGGGCCGCGAGACCGAGCAGCGACCGGTAGTGGGCGCGGTAGGTCTCGGTGAGGTGATCGACAGTGGTGCCCGCAGCCATGGTGTCTTCAGCCATGGTTCCTTCAGCGCCCTCGCGCTGGGAAGGTATGCGGTTGGTGCGGGGTGCGGGCATGGGAGCAATCACCGGCATGCCGCCGGACGGGCGGCGTCTGCGGAGCGGACGCACTGCAGCGCCGCGGACCGGGACCACCCTGGTGATGTCGAGAACCTCTGCCACGCCTGTTGGACACGCTTCCCCCCGTCAGGGTTGTACGCGTACGCCACCGTTTTTGACGGTGATCCAAATGCGCTCATGCGTACCCGCTCTTCCCCAATGCCCCATTTTTTGCGGCACCGTGAAGGGGCAACCGCAAAGACGCTTCCCGCCCAACTGCCGGTTGCAGAAAGGGGGGAAGCGAATCGTCGAACATCCTTGCACCCCAGTTCAAGTGGTACAGACCTTCGACTTGCTCACAGGATGTACACAGATCTTACAAAGGCCTCCGGTTCCACCGCCCCCATAAGGAGGAGCCGGAACCGGAGTCGGGTCAAGCTCCGAGCCGCGGCCCGATTTCGGCGGCGACCGCTTCCGCGATCTGCGCGGAGTTCAGCGCCGCCCCCTTACGGAGGTTGTCGCCGCAGACGAACAGTTCCAGCGCGCAGACGTCGTCCGGCGCCCGCCGCACCCGACCGACCCAGGTCGGATCCGTTCCCACCACATCCGCCGGCGTGGGAAAGTCGCCCGCCGCCGGATCGTCGTAGAGCACCACACCGGGCGAGGTCGCCAGGATCTCGTGCGCCCGCTCCACCGTGACCTCGTTCTCGAAGCGCGCGTGCACCGCGAGGGAGTGCGTGGTGATGACCGGTACGCGTACGAACGTCGCCGCCACCCGCAGCCCCGGCAGACCCAGGATCTTGCGCGTCTCGGCCCGCAGCCCCAGCTCCTCCGAGGACCAGCCGCCGTCCTCGAGCGCGCCGGACCAGGGCACCACATTGAGCGCGAGCGGCGCCGCGAAGGGGCCGAGCTCGTCGCCCACAGCACGGCGTACGTCGCCGGGCCCGACGCCCAGCTCCGTACCGGCAACCATCGACAGCTGCGACCGCAGCGCACCGACAGCGTCCCGTCCCGCGCCGCTGACGGCCTGGTACGAGGAGACAACCAGTTCGCGCAGCCCGAACTCCGCGTGCAGCGCGCCCACCGCAGGAAGCATGGCGAGCGTGGTGTCGTGCGGGCTCGCGACAATGCCGCGCGGCCGGACCCGTACGGCATGCGGATTGACCTCGGGGACCACCAGCGGCACATCCGGATCCATCCGGAAGGCGGCCGAATTGTCCACGACCACCGCGCCCTTGGCAGCGGCGATGGGCGCCCACCGCTCGGACACTTCGGCCGGCACGAGGAAGAGCGCGACGTCGACGCCGTCGAGGGCTTCTTCGCTCAGCGCGACGACCTCGGTCTCCTCGCCGCGCACGGCCAGCTTGCGGCCGGCCGAGCGCGGCGAGGCGAGGAGTCGTATATCGCCCCAGATGTCGGCGTGCTGCGACAGGATCTGGAGCATCACCACGCCGACGGCTCCGGTCGCTCCAAGGACCGCGAGCGTCGGCTTACGGGTCATCGCCCGGTGCCTCCGTAGACGACCGCCTCGTCGGAGTCACTGTCGAGACCGAAGGCGGTGTGCACGGCGCGCACGGCCTCGTTGACGTCGTCGGCGCGGGTGACCACCGAGATACGGATCTCCGAGGTGGAGATCAGCTCGATGTTCACGCCCGCGTCGGACAGCGCCTCGAAGAAGGAGGCGGTGACGCCGGGGTTGGTCTTCATACCGGCGCCGACGAGCGAGATCTTGCCGATCTGGTCGTCGTAACGCAGCGATTCGAAGCCGATCCCGGCCTTCGCCTTCTCCAGGGCGTCGATGGCCTTGCGGCCCTCGGTCTTGGGGAGGGTGAAGGAGATGTCGGTCAGCGCGGTGGCGGCCGCCGAGACGTTCTGTACGACCATGTCGATGTTGATCTCGGCGTCCGCGATCGTGCGGAAGATGGCCGCGGCCTCGCCCGGCTTGTCCGGCACTCCGACGACCGTGATCTTGGCCTCGGAGACGTCGTGGGCGACTCCGGAGATGATGGCGTGCTCCACCTGCTGGTCCCCTTGCGGCTCGTTGCTGACCCAGGTGCCGCGCAGCCCGGAGAAGGACGAGCGGACGTGGATCGGGATGTTGTATCGGCGTGCGTACTCGACGCAGCGGTGCAGCAGCACCTTCGAGCCGGAGGCGGCGAGCTCCAGCATGTCCTCGAAGGCGATCCAGTCGATCTTCCGCGCCTTCTTCACGACCCGCGGGTCGGCGGTGAAGACGCCGTCGACGTCGGTGTAGATCTCACAGACCTCCGCGTCCAGCGCGGCGGCGAGGGCGACGGCGGTGGTGTCGGAGCCGCCCCGGCCGAGGGTGGTGATGTCCTTCTTGTCCTGGGACACACCCTGGAAGCCGGCGACGATGGCGATATTGCCCTCGTCGAGCGCCGTACGGATCCGGCCCGGCGTCACATCGATGATGCGCGCTTTGTTGTGGACCGAGTCGGTGATGACGCCTGCCTGGCTGCCGGTGAACGACTGGGCCTCGTGGCCCAGGTTTTTGATCGCCATGGCCAGCAGGGCCATGGAGATCCGCTCTCCTGCGGTCAGCAGCATGTCGAATTCGCGCCCGGCAGGGATCGGGGATACCTGCTCGGCGAGATCGATCAGCTCGTCCGTCGTGTCGCCCATCGCGGATACCACGACGACCACCTGGTGGCCGTTCTTCTTGGCATCGACGATTCGCTTGGCGACGCGCTTGATGCCTTCGGCATCGGCAACGGAGGAACCTCCGTACTTCTGCACGACAAGGCCCACGTGCGCTCCTCGCTCGGTTCATTACTGCAGTCGTTGCTGCAGTCACTGCGGTCGGCTCAGTCTAACGAGCGGCCGCTCTCCGCCCCGCTGATGTCACATCGTGAGATGTCCCGCTCACTCAGTGATCACGGGGAGGAGATCACGGCCGCTCGGAACGACTCCTGCCCGGGGTCAGGCGCAGTACGCGGAGTGTGGGGCGGGTCACATGCCGACTACAGATCCGACTGCGGCGCTGTCACACCGGCGGCGACCCAACTCCGTTCCCTTGCAAGCGTTTTGGCATCCGGGCGGCCCTCAGGTGGCCGTGCGCATGCCCAGCGGGCCCGCGAGCTCCTCCGCCATGACCTTGCCGGCCTCCTCGGCCAGCACCTCCTCGGCCAGGTCCTCGTCCGTGTCCAGGCCGTCCAGCTCATCCAGCGGCTGGTCGAGGCGGACATGGGCGACCAGCGACTGCAGGGCGCGCAGCGTCGCGGATGCGGTCGGGCCCCAGTTGGAGAAGTACGAGAACTGCCACCACCACAGCGCCTCGCTGACGCGGCCCGCCTTGTAGTGGGCCAGGCCGTGACGCAGGTCGGTGACGACGTCCGCGAGGTTGTCGGAGATCCGGCAGGCGACCGGGGCCTTGCGCGGCTCGTACGGGTCGAAGACCTCGGAGAAGATGTCCACCGGGTCCAGCAGCACCGCGAACCGTTCGCGCAGGTCGTCGACGTCCAGGTCCGGGCCGGTGTCCGGTTCGTACCGCTCGTCCGGGACGATGTCCTCGTGCGCACCCAGCCGGCCGCCCGTCAGCAGCAGTTGCGAGATCTCCAGCAGCATGAACGGCACCGCACTGTCGGGCTCGTCGCCCTTCGCGACTTCCGTGGTCGCGACGATGAAGGATTCGATCGAGTCGGCGATCTGGACCGCGAAAGAGTCCGGGTCCTGGCTAGTGGCGTGCAGCATGACGTCAGACATCGAGTAGTCGTCTCCCCTCGAAGGCACGCCCGAGCGTGACCTCGTCGGCGTATTCCAAGTCTCCCCCCACAGGGAGACCGCTGGCCAGCCTCGTGACCCTGAGTCCCATCGGCTTGACCATGCGTGCCAGGTAGGTGGCGGTGGCCTCGCCCTCCAGGTTGGGGTCCGTGGCCAGGATCAGCTCGGTGATCGTTCCGTCGGCGAGACGGGCGAGCAGCTCGCGGATCCGCAGGTCGTCGGGGCCCACGCCCTCGATGGGGCTGATGGCCCCGCCGAGCACGTGGTAGCGGCCCCGGAACTCGCGCGTCCGCTCGATCGCGACGACATCCTTCGGCTCCTCCACGACGCAGATGACCGACTGGTCACGGCGCGGGTCCCGGCAGATGTTGCACTGCTCCTGCTGCGCGATATTGCCGCACACCGCGCAGAAGCGGACCTTGTCCTTCACCTCGAGGAGTGCGTGCGCGAGGCGGCGGACATCGGTCGGCTCGGCCTGCAGGATGTGGAAGGCGATCCGCTGCGCGCTCTTGGGACCGACGCCGGGCAGCCTGCCCAGTTCGTCGATGAGGTCCTGAACCACGCCTTCGTACAACGGAACGCCTCTCCTGGAATGCTTTGACGCTTACGGTAGTTGGTGGGCGGCGCCCTTAGAAGGGCAGGCCCGGCATGCCGCCCAGACCCTGGGCGAGCGGGCCGAGCTTCTGCTGCTGCAGCTGCTGCGCGTTCTCGTTCGCGGCCTGGACGGCGGCGACAACGAGGTCCGCGAGGGTCTCGCCAAGCTCTTGCAAAGAGGACGCAGTCTCGGGATCGACGGCCTTGGGGTCGATGACGAGGTTGCGCAGCTCGCCGGATCCGGTGACGGTGGCCTTCACCAGGCCGCCGCCCGCCTGGCCCTCGACCTCGGTCTGCGCCAGTTCTTCCTGGGCCTTTGCGAGATCCTGCTGCATCTTCTGGGCCTGCTGGAGGAGCTGCTGCATATTCGGCTGGCCACCACCGGGAATCACGGTCACTCCTGGCATTTCGACGACGATTGTTCGGTACGCCGAGCCTACGTGGTCACCGGGCGGCCTGCCCCACCCTGCGATGACCAACTCTTTCGAGTGATTTTCGAGCGAGTGGGGTGGAGCGCCCTTAGGGATCAAGACCCTCTTGCGGGCGGAAATACCGGGCTTTTCGGAGCACAGCCCACCATTCGGCGGTAGGAAGGTCGTGCACATCAGGATGCACGCGCGCACCGTTACGTCACGCAGTGTTACGTCAGTCGTCGCGTCTGTTGTCGCGTCCGTTGTCGGTCGTAGAGGAGTGCAAGGGTGAGCCAGCCGGAGATGCAGCCCGGGGGGCCGGCCCGGGAGGAGCGCGGCGAGGCGCCGCGCGGTGATCTGACTGGAATGCCGTTTCCGCTCGGCGACTGGGGAGAGCCGGCGGAGCGCCTCGACGAGCTCTACAGATGGGTCGAGGCGACGGGGCTGCGTACGGCGGAGTGGTACCTGGCGGAGCGCGTGTGGAAGCGGCGCACGGCGCGTGTGCTGCGGATCGGTACGGCTCTGGGCGTGATCGGCGGGGCGGCGCTCGTCCTCCTAGACCTGACGGCCGCGCTGGCCGACGTCGCGGGCTGGGGGTATCTGTCGCTGCTGCTGGGGGCGGCGTGCCTGGCCTGCGACCGGCATTTCGGGCTGACCTCCGGCTGGATAAGGAATGTCGCGACGGCACAGGCGGTGCAGCGCAGGCTTCAGGCGCTGCAGTTCGACTGGGCGTCGGAGTCCGTACGAGAGGTGCTGGGCCCTACGGAGGGCACGGCGAGCGAGGCGGCGGAGCGGTGCCTCGGGGTGCTGCGCCGGTTCTCGGAGGACATCACGGAGCTGGTGCGGTCGGAGACGGCGAACTGGATGGTGGAGTTCCGCCCGGGCGTCCCGGCGCCGCCGGCGATGCAGTCGATGAGCCCGGGCGCGGTACGGCCGGACACGGGGCCGACGCCGGGACCTGGACGGGTGCCGTTGCCGCCGGGCACGCGGCCGAACATGCCGCGGCAGCGGCCGCCGGAGACGCCGCGGTGAGGTGGGGCGGGGGGTGCGGGGTCCCTGCGGGTGTGGGGCGCCTGCGGTGCGGGACCCCTGCGGGTGCGGAGCCCCTGCCGGGCGGGCGTTGTCCTCAATCGCCGGACGGGCTGAAATTCAGCCGCGCCCCAGCGGTGCGGGGTCCCTGCGGGTGGGGGGCGCCTGTGGTGCGGGGCCCTGCGGGTGCGGAGCCCCTGCCGGGCGGGCGTTGTCCTCAATCGCCGGACGGGCTGAAATTCAGCCGCGCCCCAGCCGTGCGGGCCATGCCCTCAAACGCCGGGCGGGCTGATTTTCACTTCCTTCGGGCCGCGATCGCTCGGGTCAGGATCGGCGGGAGCAGGTCCCTGACCAGGCGCCGGGTGCGGGAGCGGGCGTGGGGCGGGCGCGGAGGCGTGGTTGCCGCGGGCACGCGCGGCTCGGGGGTCGGCGCGGGCGTCGAATCCGGCTCCGGCTCATGGCGGGATCGCGGCTGCTCCGGCACCTGCGCCTTCGTGCCCTTGATCCGGATCAGCGGGCGGCCCGCCACCTCCTCCACCCCGTGCCAGAGGTCCTCGCGCGTCTCCAGCCACGCCAGCAGCGCCTCCCGCACCGGCGCAGGGTCGCCCCACGTGCCGTACAGCTTTGTGCCCGTGATGCAGATCGGCTTCAGGCCCGTCGTGGGCACGGCGCCCCACACCGCCGCCGAGACGCCCGGACAGTGCTCGGCACGGAAGTCGTCGAACGCCACGATGCCCTCGGGCTGCAGCAGCTCCCGCGCCGCCTCGATGTCGCCGTGGACATGCTCGTACAGATGCGAGGCGTCGACGTGCACGAAGCGGCAGCTGCCCGGGCTGACCCGGGAGGTGATCACCGAGGTCGGGGCCTGCACCAGCGTCGGCAGCGCGTCGTGGAACGACAGGTAGTTCGCCGCGAAGGCGCGACGCGTGAGCGTCGAGTACGACCGGCCCATCTCCGCGCTGTTGGGATCGTCCGGCGCCGGGGAGTCCCAGAGGTCGCAGACCGTGAACTCCTCCCCGTCCCGCAGATACCCGCCCACGAAGATCGCGCTCTTGCCCAGATACGCGCCGAGCTCGAGCAGATCTCCGCGGCCGTCCGGATCCGTGTCCCGCTGATGGGTCAGGAACCAGTCGAAGAGCAGTTGGTCGGCGGGCCAGAACCAGCCCTTGACGTCCGCGAAACGTGTCGGCCTGGGAAGTTCTTCCACAGTCTCCTTCGCGGTCTGGTCCGCGGTCTCGTCCACGTGCTCCCCCGCGGTCGCCACCGCGGGGGACTGTGCCGGAGTACTCGTCTGTGACATGCCCCGGTCCTACCGGGCCGAGATGTCCCGGAGCTTAAGGCCGCGCATTCAACGGATGTGCGTCAGCTGAAAATGATCATTGAGCCCTGGCCGAGGCTCCGCGTCGCCGCCGCATGCAGCCCCAGCCACACATGCCGCTCCCGCGCGAACGGGCTCTCGTCGTACGGAATCGGGCCCGCCGGCTCCTCCAGCGAGGTGGGACGGTCCGGCGGCTGCGGCGCCTCCGGCGGGTTCGCCGGGTCGATGCCGATCGACGGCGCGACATACTCCAGTTCCCGCAGCAGACCCTGGGTGGAGCCCAACGGGCCGCCGCCCGCCAGCAGTTCGTCGTTGGACAGCGGCGAGCCGAAGTCCACGGGGACGTACGCGCCCGCGTGGTCGTAGTGCCAGACCAGATGCGACTGCTGGGCCGTCGACTCGAACATCTCCAGCAACTGCTCGTAGTCACCGCCCAGTTCGTCCACCGGCGTCACCGCGAGACCGCACAGCTGCAGCAGATACGCGCGACGCAGGAAGTGCAACGCGTCGTAGTCGAAGCCCGCGACCGGCGCCACATCACCCGACAGTCCCGGCATATAGGCGAAGACGGGGACCGTGGGCAGGCCGGCATCGGTGAGGGCCTTGTCGTAGGACGCGATCTCTTCGGCGAAGGGATTGTCGGGGCTGTGACACAGCACATCGACGAGGGGCACCAGCCACAGGTCACAGGCCAAGGGAAGGCTCGCTCTCCAACGGGATCGGGCACGGCATAGGGCGCGGTCGTGCGATGGTCGGGACAGCGTAATGCCACGGATACATTCGGCGAAGGGTGCCGCTCAACTGCCCGTCCGAACGGAATTCTTCGGGTCCTGCACATCCCATACCCACACTCCGCCCACCCGCTTCCCCGGCTGCCCGAGGAGTTTCTCCACGGTCGCATACAGCGCCCCGTCGTTGTACTGCGGCTCCAGCACCACCACGCCCGCCTTCCACGCCGCGAGATCGGCGCGCGCCTGCGCCTGCCAGTTGGGGCCGAGCACCGGGACGCGCCCGCTGTTGCGGACATCGTTGAGGAGGTTGGAGGTGTGGCGGGGCGTCGCGCCGTAGATACCGATACGGTCCGGTCCCCACGGCCCGTTGAAGTAGCCGCCGGCGACCGAGAAGCCGAGCCCGGTGGCCGACTGCCAGTGCAGCGCCTCCGCGCTGCCGGGATACGGCAGCGGCACGGTGACCACCGATTCGCCCTCGGAGACGTACGCGCGGTACATCCCCTCCGTGATGAACGCCGGGACCTCGGGCCGCTCCCGCACCGGATACGGCGTCGGCAGTACCGGCAGCAGGGCCGCCGCCACCGCCGCGAGACCCACCACCTGGTGCACGAGCTCCCGTGTGGCCACCAGCCGGTCCGCGGCCAGAGCGATCAGCACGCCGAGCACCGGCGCGCAGATCATCGCGACCCGCGACTCGATGACCGACTCGAAGAGCGGCTGATGCGCCAGCGCCCGCCACGGGCCCGTCAGCACGGTGTCCGTGTACGGGATACGGAACTTGGGTCCGAGCGACAGCAACGCCGCGGCGAGGCCGGTGAACGCCAGCGCCTTGACCGCCGCGTGCCGCCACAGCCGCACCACGATCGCCGCCGCCAGCGCGATCAGCGGCCAGCCGAAGAAGGCGTTCTGCTCGGTGCGGTTCATCGCGAGCGGGTCCGCGCCCGCGTCGGAGCCCAGCAGCGAACGGCCCGCGAACTCCAGGAAGGCGAGCGGGCTGTTGCCCGCGTTGTCGCCGTGCAGCACGCTCTTGTAGCTCTGCGGGCCGAAGAACTGCCAGCCCAGCGGGAAGGCGATCAGCGGCAGACAGACCACGGCCGCGACACCGAGCCCACGCAGCAGCGGCCGCAGGGCCGCCCGTGCCACATCGCGGCGCAGGAGCGCGTACGAGAGCGCGAAGAGCAGCATGCCGATCGACGCGAGCAGCAGCGGCTCCTCGCCGAGGAAGATCTGGTACGTCGCGAACAGCCCGAGCAGGACCCCGTCGCGTACGACATTGCGGCCCTCGCACAGCCGCAGCGCCCGGTCGATGATCAGCGGGATCATGAAGAGCACAAGGAAGTTGGGGTGCGCGTTGCCGTGCGAGATCATCGGCGGCGCGAAGGCCGCGAAGCCTCCGCCGACGGCGGCCGCCCACCGGTTCTTCACCAGCCGCCGGGCGATCAGCCAGTACCAGGCGGTGGCGGTCGCGGCGAGCCCGAGCGTGAGCACCAGCGCCCAGGTGACCGTCGGCCCGAGGAGCAGGGTCACCGGCGTGAGCGGGACGGAGAACCCGAGCATGACGGTGTTCGCCATCAGGTTCACACCGTCGGGATAGCCCTGCAGGGTCGTGAACAGTGGATTCCGCAGATGCGCGACATTGTCGGCGGTGACCGCGAAGAACCACTCCCACTGGTTCTGGTCCTGCCCGGCGTCGGCGAGGTAGCCGCGGTCGAGGTCGGTCCACAGCCCCTTGTAGAGCAGTACGGAGGCGAGGAGGAAGAGCCCGGTGACGGCGAGGTCCACCCGCCGTACGGCACGCGCGCGCAGCCGCAGCAGCTCCAGCAGCACCTTTCCGTAGTCCAGCGGTCTGACCTTGGAGCCCGCCTGGTGCGACCAGCGCACCGGGACCTCCGTGACCCGCCAGCCCTGGCGCCGGAAGAACCGCAGAATCTCGACGTCGATGCCCCATCCGTCGAGCCGCGAATCGGCGAAGGCAGCGCGCGCCTTGTCTCCGTCGAAGAGCTTGAAGCCGCACTGGGTGTCGTGGATGCCGGAGACGGCGACGGCACGTATGAGCCGGTTGCCCATCCGCCCGAGCCATTCACGCATCCGCCGCTGGTGCACCTCGATACGGGAGTCGGGGTGTGCGCGCGAGCCGATCGCCGCCGCGCTGTCCTCGGCCGCGAGCTGCTTGTCGAGCCGGTCCAGCTCCTCGATGGGCGTCGCGAGGTCCGCGTCGGTGATCAGGACGCGCCGGCCGTACGAGGCGAGCACCCCAAGGCGCAGGGCGCTGCCCTTGCCGCGGTTGCCGTCACTGGAGACCAGGTGGATGCGCTGCTCCTCGGCAGCGGCCTCCTGGGCGATCTTCGCGGTTGCGTCGGACGAGCCGTCGTCGACGACGATCAGCTCCCAGTTGCCCCAGCGGCCGGGTTCCGCGCGCAGATGCGCGCAGATCGCGTCCAGGGTGGGCCGCAGCCGGCCCTCCTCGTTGTACGCCGGAACGACGACGCTCAGGTCCACGCCGTCACCGGCGCTCGCCTCCGCGCTCATGCCCACGCCCCCGTCCGAGCTCACCGCTCCAGCCGATCCGCCCACGCGAGCGCATGGTCGTTGTACGCGCCGATGACCACGCGCACGGAGTCGGCGTCGCCGGTGGTGACGGCGTTCACCAGGTCCTCGTGCCCGTTCCACAGCCAGTCCCGCACCTGCGCGTCGCCCCGCAGATACGGGACGGCGAACACCCAGGCCTGGACCCGCAGCCGGTGCAGGAAGTCGGAGATGTAGCGGTTGGCGACGATCGAGCTGAGCTCGCGCCAGAAGCGCAGGTCGTATCCGATGAGGATGTCCAGGTCCCCGACGCGCGCCGCGCGGGCGGCCTCCTCGGCCCGGCGGCGTACGGACACCAGCGACTGGCCGTGCACTCCGCCCGAGCCGCCCGAGCCGCGCACGGCGACACGGCGGAAGATGCCGTCCACGATCAGCGAACGCGCCTCGACCATGCCCCGGTAGTCGTCGACCGAGAACTGGTGCACTTTGAAGCCCCGGTGCTGGTCGGAGTCGAGCAGCCCCTGGGCGGAGAGGTCGACGAGGGCTTCCCTGACAGGGGTCGCGGAGACGCCGTACTGCTCGGCGATCTGCTTGACGGTGAATTCCTGTCCGGGCTGCAAACGCCCCGCAAGCACCTCGTCACGCAGCGCGTCCGCGATCTGTTGCCGCAGGGTGTTGCGGGTGACAGCGGTACTGCTGCTGGTACCGCGCATCGTGGCCTTCTCCTTCACCAGGGGTCCCGGACACGATAGGCCAGGGGTGCTGCACCGGGCGCGGGAGTACGGTCCTGACGGTGCCGGGAAGGGGAGGTATGCGTGGCTGACGTCTTCGAGGCGGCCACCGGCGACGGCCTGCTGTCCGCCCTGACCGAGCGGGAAAGGACAGCTGAGGTACGGGTCGCCTTCGAGGGCCTGCTGCAGATCCGCCGCGTGACGAACACCGCACCGGCGGCCTGGGAGCTCAACCAGATGGTGCGCGCGGTCGCCCTGGCGCTGGAGGCGGCGGGCGTCCCGGCCTCCGCAGTGGACACCTCGGGCGCGCGGGCGGCGACGGGCTACCGCGTGCGCGCCTCCGAGCGCCCGCGCATGGTCTGCGTGGACTGGCTGGGCCCGCCGGGCAGCGGGGCGCCCCAGGAGGAGGAGAGCAGGCTGACCGAGTGCGCGGAGACCTTGGGCCGTCTGGGTTGGGAGGCGCTGCTGTACCGGGGACCGCGGCGCCGCCGGTTCCTGGAGGTGGAGCCGGCGGGGCCGAATCTCAGCCCCGCCGGTGATTGAGGCGCGGGGTCCGGGGCGGAGCCCCGCCCCGAGGCCGGACGGGTCGGCTTACGACACCACGTGCTCGTCGGCAACCGCCGGCGACGCGTCCAGCGGCTCGCCGGCATCCGGGCACGGATCTCCGCGGGCGCGTCCACACACGTACCTGCCGACCGTGCCGTACCGCTCTACCTGCTGAGCAGCTCGGCAGAGTGCTCCTGCGTGCGGAACGTCCGCCGGTACGCCATCGGTGACACCCCGATCGCCGCCGCCATGTGGTGGCACCGCGCCACCGGCGGCCTGCTGAACGACGGCCCGGTCCCACTCGGCTGGGACGTCTCCGGCGTGGTCGAGAAGACCGGACTGGGCGTCACCGTGTACCGGCCCGGCGACGAGGTGTTCGGCATGCCGCTGCTGCCCCAACCGGCGGGCGCACACGCGGAGTTCACGACGAAGTCCGCTCCGGCCACCGGGCCCAGGTCATCGACTGCCTGCAGACCGACTTCGCTGCGGCCGCGCGGGACATGGACGTCGTGCTGGACACCATCGGCGGCGAGTACGGGCCGCGTTCGCTCGCGACGCTGCGGCCCGGGGGCATCCTGGTCTCCATCGCCTCACCGGCGGAGGTGTATCTGGCCGAGGAGGCTGAACAGCGGGGCCTGCGCGCCGGGTTCACCATCGTCGAGCCGGACAACTCCGGCCCGAAGGAGATCGCGGCGCTGATCGAGGCGCGCCGTCTGCGGGTGCACGTCGAGACTGTGTGCTGCCGATGGAGGAAGCGGGGGAAGGCCCACGAGCTCGGCGATCCGCGCGTGTATGCGCGCGCCAGTAGGCCACGTTTCGCCGGTACCGATGTGACGCGCCGGTACGTAGCCCCATCGGACCGACTGCGCTCAGCCAATGTGTTGATCACCGAGCGCGCCTCCCGCTCCGGTTGCGGACGCGACCGAATCATGCTGGTAGGAGGGCCGCAGGTGCTTCGACTGGGTCCACCGAGCTTCGAGTGATCGGTTCGAACACCTAGAGAAAGTGGGACGCTTCATGAGCCCCAAGAGCAGGAGCGGGTCCGGCCTCGGCCCGTTTCCCCAGCGGACCAAGCTGCTCACCGGCGGCGCCATGGCATCGCTGGCCCTCGTGATGGTGGGCCTCAGCAACCCGGCGATGGCGACGGCGTCGAGCCCCCGGGCGAACCTGGCACCCGTGTCCGCGAGCGACAGGTGCGAAAGGATCACCTACGACACCGCCTCCGGCTTGGTGGTGGAGCGCGGCGGCGGAGACAAGTGCAAGGGCAAGAACGGCGCCACCGGACCGACCGGCCCGACCGGCCCCGCAGGCGAGGACGGCGCCACCGGACCGACCGGAGCAGACGGAGCAGACGGGGCTGACGGAGTGACGGGCCCGACCGGCCCCGCAGGCGAGGACGGCGTCACCGGATCGACCGGCCCCGCAGGCGAGGACGGCGCCACCGGAGCGACCGGAGCAGACGGAGCTGACGGAGCGACAGGGCCGACAGGGCCGGAAGGTCCGACAAATACGGCGTCGTGCTCAGAAGTGGATGCCGTGACGACTCCGGCCTACCAGTTCATCGCCCAACTCACCCCCGATAAGCAGATCTTCGTGGGCCAGCGGCCCGCGGCCGGCGGTACATACGCCTTCGTCGAGCTCACTGATGTCCCGGCGAACGCCTGTGGCATCGCCGTCCACGCGGGGCCCGCCGACACGGATTCCGTCACTCCGGACTTCTACGTCACGATCGCACAGGTCGACAGCGACATCCTCCAGGAAGCCGAGTGCAACGCGGCGATCATCGCAGGTAACCCTCCCACCTGCGGCGCGTTCGGCCCCCCGTTCGCGCTGGCCTCTGTGAACAGAGCCAAGGGCCTGAAGTAGTCCCACACTCTGAAGCCGCCTGGCTTCTTGATGTGTGCCGTGTCCGGTCCCCCGGACACGGCACACGTGCGTCAGCGCCGCCACCTCCGCGCTTCCCTCACCCAGGCATGGGCGCAGCACCCCTTGGGGCTACGCCGTGTGCTCGTCGGCGACCGACAGCGCCGCGTCCAGCGCGGCCAGACCCTCCTTGGCCTCCGCCTCCGTCACGTTGCACGGCGGCACCGCGTGCGTCCGGTTCATGTTGACGAACGGCCACAGGCCGTTCTTCTTGCACGCTGCGGCGAAGGCGGCCATCGGCGCGTTCGCCTCGCCCGCGGGGTTGTACGGCACCAGCGGCTCGCGCGTCTCCCGGTCCTTGACCAGGTCCAGCGCCCAGAACACGCCCGTACCGCGCACCTCGCCGACCGACGGGTGACGCTCAGCGAGCTCCCGCAGCCCCGGCCCGAGGACTCTCTCACCGATGTGGGCCGCGTTCTCGACGACCTTCTCGTCCTCCATGACCTGGATGGTGGCGACGGCTGCGGCGCAGGCCAGCGGGTGGCCGGAGTAGGTGAGTCCGCCCGGGTAGGGGCGCTTGTCGAAGGTCGCGGCGATCTCGGCGGAGATCGCGACGCCGCCGAGCGGTACATAACCGGAGTTGACTCCCTTGGCGAAGGTCAGCAGGTCGGGCGTGACGCCGAAGTGCTCGGCGGCGAACCACTTGCCCGTACGGCCGAAGCCCGCCATGACCTCGTCGAGCACGAACACGATGCCGTACCGGTCGCAGATCTCGCGGACACCCGCGAGATAGCCGGGCGGCGGCGTCATGATGCCGGCCGTGCCCGGGATGGTCTCCAGGATGATCGCTGCGATGGTCTGCGGCCCCTCGAAGGTGATGGTGTCCTCGAGGTGCTGGAGCGCGCGGGCGGACTCCTGCTCTGCTGTCTCGGAGTAGAACCGCGAGCGGTAGAGGAACGGCGCCCAGAAGCGCACGACACCGGCGGTGCCGTTGTCGTTGGCCCAGCGGCGCGGGTCGCCCGTGATGTTGATCGCGGTCGCGGTGCCGCCGTGGTACGAGCGGTAGGCGGAGAGCACCTTGGGGCGGCCCGTGTGCAGCCGGGCCATCCGGACGGCGTTCTCGACGGCCTCGGCGCCGCCGTTGGTGAAGAAGATCTTGTCGAGGTCGCCGGGGGTCCGCTCGGCGATGAGGCGTGCGGCCTCGGAGCGGGCCTCGACGGCGAAGGCGGGAGCGAAGGTGGCGAGCTTGCCGGCCTGCTCCTGGATCGCGGCGACGACCTTGGGGTGCTGGTAGCCGATGTTGGTGAAGACGAGGCCGCTGGTGAAGTCGAGGTAGCGGTTTCCGTCGTAGTCCCAGAAGTACGAGCCCTCGGCACCGGCGACGGCGAGCGGGTCGATCAGGCCCTGGGCGGACCAGGAGTGGAACACATGCGCACGGTCTGCGGCCTTCACGGCCGCGCCGGCCTGGGGGTCGGGATGAGGGGTCATGCGGGCAAGGGTAGAGACGCGCGGGTGGGGGCGGACATGGCCACGGTGTATGGCCTGGGCCGGGTTCCTGGGCAGTGTGTCGGGTCCGGGACGACTGGGTCGGGCCGCGGACCCGGTCGGCGGGCGCGGGTGCGGACCCGGTCCGGCGGGTGCGGGTGCGCCTGCGGCGGGCCTGTTCCCCTACCCGCCCCTTCCCGCACTGGGGGCAAGCCCCCAGACCCCGTATGCGACCTTCGGCCGCATGTCCTCAATCGCCGGACGGGCTTGAATTTCCGCCGGTCGGCCCGAACATTCAGGCCGACCGGCGGAAAACCAGCCTCACCGGCGATTGAGGCGCGGTGTTCGGGGCGGAGCCCCGAAATCAAGCCCCGCCGGCGATTGAGGCGCGTGGTTCGGGGCGGAGCCCCGACCTGAGGCCGGACGGACCATCGCCGGCTTCGGACCGGGCCTATTGACAGCATGCTGTCGACATGACAGGCTGCTGTCACCAGGCCAAGGAGGACGCCATGAACCCCCGCACCGTTCATCTCGCCGTGTACGACACCTACGCCGACTGGGAGACGGGCCACACCACCGCCCACCTCACCCAGAACGGCTTCACCGTGCGGACCGTCGGGCTCACCACCGACCCCGTCACCACCATGGGCGGCGTCCGGATCCAGCCCGATCTCGCGCTCGCCGACCTGCGGCCCGAGGACAGCGCCCTGCTCATCCTCACCGGCGCGCACCTCTGGGACACCGGTGACGATCTCGCCCCCTTCGCCGCCAAGGCGCGTGAGTTCCTCAATGCCGGAGTGCCCGTCGCCGCCATCTGCGGTGCCACCGCCGGGCTCGCCCGCGAAGGGCTGCTCGACGATCGCGAGCACACCAGCGCCGTCTCCTTCTACCTCGACGCCACCGGCTACAAGGGCGGCGAGCACTACCGCGACACCGACGCCGTCACTGACGGGGATCTGATCACCGCAGGGCCGACCGAGCCCGTCGCCTTCGCCCGCGAGGTCTTCGCACGGCTCGGCGTGTACGAGGGCGAGAAACTGGGCGCCTGGTACCGGCTGTTCCACGACTCGGACGCGTCCGCCTTCGAAGTCCTGAACTCATGAGCCGCGAACAGCAGGACCTGCTCAGCCGGACCGCGCTCGGCGTCTTCCGGCTGAACGGCCAATTCCTCGCCGTGTCCGATGAGTTGGCGAAGCCGGCCGGGCTGACCGCCGCCTGGTGGCAGGTCCTCGGAGCCGTACTGCGCGATCCGCTGCCCGTCGCCGGGATCGCCCGCGACATGGGCATCACCCGTCAGAGCGTGCAGCGGATCGCCGATCTGCTCGTCGAGCGTGGTCTCGCCGCGTACGAACCCAACCCCGCCCATCGCCGCGCCAAACTGCTCCGCCCCACCGACGAAGGCCGCGCCGCGATCGCGAAGATCGACCCCGGTCACGCGGAACTGGCGGCCCGCCTCGCCGACGCCCTCGGCCCCGAGCAGTTCGCCGAGACGGCGCGAGTGCTCGAGGCGCTCTCCAAAGCTCTCGACAGCATCAGTTCGCAGTCCCAGGAAAAAAGTCCGCACTCGTGAGGTAGTCCATCGCCTCGGTGAACACCGGATCCCCGAGGCGACGCGCCATCTCCGCCTCGCTCACATCCTCGACGTGCGTCTGGATCCACCACAGGTTCCCGAACGGGTCCCGCACCCGTCCGACCCGGTCCCCGAAGAAGAGGTGCGTCACCTCGGTCACCGATTCGCCGCCGCACTCCACCGCCCGCCGGTGCACCGCGTCCGCGTCCTCGACGTACAGCCGCAGAAACGCCGGCGTCGGCGGCCAGTCGGCGCGCGCCGCGTCGAACAGCATGACCACCGCGTCCCCGATCCGTATCTCCGCATGCCCGATGCGCCCGTCCTCGCTGGTCATCCGGCCCAGCTCCACCGCCCCGAAGGCAGCTTTCAGATAGTCGATGACACCGGCCGTGTCCTGCGAAATGATCCACGGCGTGACGCTGGAGTAGCCCTCGGGAACCGGCTTGACGGTCATGACAGTCTCCTCGCGCGTAGGGGGGGTTGCGTTCGTGAGTCCGACGGTAGGGGTCAATGAGGTCAGATCCTGACCTATAAGGGCCACCTCCGCGCGCACTATTCTCGATCCGTCGGAACGGAAGCACGTCCGGCACGAAGCAGGTCCGGCACGAAGCATGTCCGGCACGGGGGAAGGGCGCGCGGCGATGGAGCCACTGGCACCGGGAGATCCACGGCACATCGGCGAGTACCGGCTGCTGGCCCGGCTCGGCGCGGGCGGCATGGGCCAGGTCTACCTCGCGCGCAACGACCGCGGCCGCACCGTCGCCGTCAAGCTCGTACGCCAGGAGCTCGCCGTTCAGGAGGAGTTCCGCAGCCGCTTCCGCCAGGAAGTACGCGCGGCCCTGCGCGTCGGCGGCGAGTGGACCGCACCCGTGCTCGACGCCGACACCGAGGCCCCCGTCCCCTGGGTCGCCACCGGCTACATCGCCGGACCCGCGCTCCACAGCGTCGTCTCCGGCGACCACGGCCCGCTCCCGGAGCGCTCCGTCCGCATCCTCGCGACCGGCCTCGCGCACGCACTCGAGAACATCCACGGCGCCGACCTCATCCACCGCGACCTCAAGCCGTCCAACATCCTGATCACGATCGACGGCCCCCGCGTCATCGACTTCGGCATAGCCCGCGCCCTGGAAACGGTCACCGACGGCGGTCTCACCCGCACCGGCGCGCTCGTCGGCTCGCCCGGCTTCATGGCTCCCGAGCAGGTACGCGGCGACCGCGTCACCACCGCCTGCGACATCTTCTGCCTCGGCTCCGTCCTCGCGTACGCGGCGACGGGCCGCCTCCCGTTCGGCTCGGCCGACAGCGGTGTGCACGCGCTGATGTTCCGTATCGCTCAGGAGGAACCGGACCTGGCCGGCCTTCCGGAGGGCCTGCTCGAGCTCGTACGCGACTGCCTCAACAAGGACCCCGAGGCCCGCCCGACGCTCGCGCGGATCCTGGAGCGTACGACCTCCGACGCGGACGGCGAGCCCTGGCTGCCCGGAGCGCTGATCGCCCAACTCGGCCGCCATGCGGTGCAGTTGCTGGAGGTGGAGCAGCCGGCGGCCCCGGCTGCTCCCGCACCGGCCGCGCCTCCGGTTCCGGCCCCGGCCCCGGCCCCGGAACAGCCGCCGACGATGACCGCGTCCGCCCCGAAGCCCCCGATGCCGCGGCCCACGCCTCCGCCGACCCCACCCCCGGCGTACGGGTACGGCTACCCGTACAACGTCCCCGCCCAGGCCCCGTACCTCCCCGCCCCGGCTCCGTACGCACCCCCGCCCGCGCCCAGCAGGAAGGGCGGCACCATAGCCCTCGTCTCGGTGGCCCTGCTGGTCGCGGTCCTGGCGGGCGGCTCGGTGTACGCGTTCATGGGCGACGACGGCAAGCACACCGGTGCCGGCCACTCCACGCCGCCGGCCTCGAAGTCCCCCTCGCCGCAGGCCTCGTCGCCGACGACCCCCGCCACCACACCCCCGACCGATCCCGGCACCGGGACCGGCGGCGTCCCGCAGGAGTACGTCGGCACCTGGCGGGCCTCCTTCGACACCGCCGACGGCACCAACGTCCGCACCATGACGATCACCCAGGGCTCGACCGGCACCCAGGTCATGACCCTGACGGGCACCGGCCCGAACTACGACTGCCGCTGGTCGGCCACCCTCCGCGCCCCGGGCCCGCCCCTCGAACTCGGCCCGACCCAGGTCACCTTCGGCGACCCGAAGCAGTGCTCACCGGGCCAGTGGAGCCGCCTGAACATGCCCAACGACACGACGATCGTGCGCGAGCTGGTGGGCTCGGGCGGCGCGCCGCTCACGTACACGAAGACGAGCTGAGGCTCACACCCCGAGGTCCGTCATCCCGTACTGCGGCCGCCTCCGACCACGCGGTCAGAGTCTGATCGCGTACACGTAGCGGCTGTTGTACGGGGACCGCGGACGGGTGCCCCGGTCCTGGTCGTCGATCGCGTACTCGCCGAGCGACCACAGGAGTCGTCGCCCGCCGGTCTGTGCGTAGGACAGGTCCTCCGGACCCCGCACCACTCTTCCGCTCGTCCGCACGGTCAGATCGGTGGCGGCCGCCCGGCCGGTGGCCAGGTAGCCGTACACGGACGGGCCGTCGCTGCGGGAGACGTAGAACGTCTCGTTGACGCTGGCCGCGCCCTGGATCTGCTTCCCATTGGTGATCCGGTACGTCTTCTGCGAGAGCACCGACTGCGTCGCGGGATCAACGTGCCGCAGTGCCCCATAGTCGGGCTCGACCTCGAACCGCACCGCCCGTGCCTCCGGCGATGCCGCCTTCTTGTCGACGAACTCGCTCACCAGCAGCGTGTCGTACGGCTTGGTCGTGCGGTCGACCGACACCTGGGAGTAGCGCATCCTGTCGATCTCGGGCTCGATGTCGTCGTACCCGCGGCTCTGCGGCAGGACGTACTTGCAGCCGTAGCCGTAGTAGCGGTTGTCGGTGTGGAGCCCGCAGTGATCCGTCGCCGGGCCGCCGGTCGCCACCTGGAACATCTGGTCCAGGTTGAACACCCGAAGACCGCGATAGGTGTCCACGACGTACAGCCGCTCCTTGTACCAGGCGATCCCCCCGACGTGCACGGTCACGGGCCGGAAGCTGTACCGCCCGCCCTCGGTCCGGTACGGCTCGACCAACAGCACATGCCGGTATTTCGGACGGGACGAACCGCTCACATCCACAAAGCTGATGCGTGCGGCCTGATGAGCGGCCTTCTTCATCGTGTACCAGGAGACCAGGACCACATTTCCGCCGGTGCCGTGGCCGTCGTAGTCGGTGGTAATGCCTTGGGGCCGCCAGTCCCGGGTGATGAAGTCGTCATGCCGCCAGGTGAACGCACGCGCCACCGCGGGCGAATTCTGCCGCGGCCAGTCCGGCCTTCTCCGATACGTGCCGTCCCTGTTGAGATCCCCCATTACCCGGCTGATGGGGGCGTGGGGAAGTTTTTCCACATCGCCCAACCCCTTGATGGCGTCCGGGTAGGACGTGCCGCCACCCTCCGGGACGCTGCCCGAGCGTATCCAGAGCCTGACTCCCGGCAGTTCCGCCGCGGCGGCTGCGCGCGCCGTCGCGGGTACCAGGAGCCCGCCGGCCGTCGCCACGAGGGGAGCCGCGGCCATGCCGCGCAGAATGGTTCTCCGTGTGGTGTCCATGCGGCTGGACGCTAGACAGGGTGGCGACGGCCTGTCGCCGGCTGTCGCGTCCGGGACGTGTCCCGGACACGCCGGGGGTCAACTGAGCAGCGCGGACGCGGCGTTGGACAGCAGGAGAGGGTGTACGAACCGCCCTTCGCCGGTGGGCGGGAACCGCCATGAGAGCGGCCAGGTGCGCCCGCGGAGGGCGGGCACGGGGACGTAACTCACATGCGCCGGACCTGAGTTGAACCGGGTGACACCACGCGGCCAGGGCCGGTGGGACGTCGTCCCGGGCGGTACGAGGAAGTAGACCGACCGTCGCCCGTACGCCTCTATGACGACGGGGCCCGGGTCGCCCCCGGTCATCCTCTCCAGGAGGTCGGCCAGGCGGCGGCCGTCCTCGTCGTCGACGCGGACTGCGTCGAATTGCACGCCTGCCTTACGGAGCTGGAATCCGGAAGCCGGAATCCAATCGAGGTTTACTTGGCGACTTTGCGTATCCACAAGGACAGTCTGAGTGACTTTGGCTAGCGTTTTCCAGGACCGCGAGGAGGGGGTCCGGCATACGTTGACCTGCGCGAACTTCCTTTGAGGCGGGTCGAATTCGGCGGGGACTGGTTGAGACCGGTTGAGTCCGGTTGAGTCGAAGCGGTGATCGCAAATGGCACGTTCGGAAAACAAGGAAACGGCGGGTCCGGCGACGCGTCTGGTGGCGAATGTCGCGCGCAATATGCGCGTCCAGAAAGGACTGACGCAGGAGCAGCTGGGAGACGAGATGGGCTTCACGGGCGCGGCGGTGAGCGCGATGGAGACCTGTGCCCAGCCCGCGAGCGACCAGATGCTGGTGGAGCTGGAGAGGGTGCTCGGGGGCGGGACGGGGATCTTCGAGGAGGCGAGGACGTATGTACGGCTGGACAAGTACCCGGCGCAGTTCAAGAACTATGCGCTGCTGGAGCAGAAGGCGGTGGGGCTGTGTCTGTACGCGACGCTGGTCGTGCACGGGCTGTTCCAGACGGAGGAGTACGCGCGGGCGCTGATCGGGGGCGGGTATCCGCCGCTGTCCGAGGAGCGGGTGGAGGAGCTGGTCGAGGCGCGGATGGCGCGTAGGGCGCTGTTCGAGCGGGAGCCGGTGGCGCTGATCGAGGTGGTGCTGGAGGAGTGCGTACTGCGTAGGACGATCGGCAGCGAGGAGGTCATGCGGGGACAGTTACTACGCTTGGCGGAGTGCGCGCGGCGCCGCAATGTGACGCTCCAAGTACTGCCGCTGGACTGCGGTCTCAGCGGTGAGTACGCGGGCGACCAGGGCGGAATGGAGCTGGTCGAGACCCCGGAACACGACCACTTGGTCTATCTGGAGTCCCAGGGGGAGAGCCTCCTGATCAAGGACCCCGCAAAGGTGAGTACGTGCGCCCAGCGGTATGCGAGGATCCGAGCACAGGCCCTGGATCCCCGTGAATCGCTGGGCCTCATCGAGCGGTTGGCAGGAGAGCAGAAATGAGCGACACCCTGCGGTGGTTCAAGTCCAGCTACAGCGACAGCAGTGGCGGCAGCTGCATCGAAGTGGCCTTCGACTGGCGTAAGTCCTCGTACAGCAGCGACTGCACCGGCAACTGCGTCGAGGTCGCCGCCTGCCCCCACACCATCCACATCCGCGACTCCAAGGTCACCGACGGCCCCACCTTCGCCGTCGCCCCCACCACCTGGACGAACTTCCTCGACTGGGCGAGCTGAACCCGTACGGAGGAGAAGCCATGACGATGACGGGCACAGCGGTACCGGGTCCGGCGGGTCTGCCGCTACTGGGCTCGATGTTCGAGCTCAAGCGGGACTCGCTCGGCACCTTCCTCAACGCGCAGCGCGAGTACGGAGACGTCGTCAGGATCACCGCGGGCCCGCCCGGGCTGCGGGCCGAGCTGTACGCGGTGTTCTCCGCGGAGGGCGCCCAGCAGGTGCTGGCGACGGAATCGGCCAACTTCCGCAAGGACAACGCCTTTTACCAGGAGGTCCGGGAGTCCTTCGGCAACGGCCTGCTGACCAGCCAGGACGACGACTACCTCCGGCAGCGGCGGCTTGTGCAGCCGCTGTTCACCCGCCGCCGGGTCGACGGCTACGCCGACGCCGTCACCGCCGAAACCTCTGCTCTGCTCGCCACCTGGAGCACCGCCCCGGACGCCACGGTGGACGTCGTCGACGAGACGACCCGGCTCACTCTGCGGGCGGTTGCCCGCATCCTGTTCGGCACGGACGTCGAGGCGGCGGTCGACGTCGTGCAGCGCTGTTTCCCGATCATCGGGGAGTACACGCTCACCCGCGGCTACTCCCCCGCCAACTTCCCGCGCAGCTGGCCGACTCCCGCCAACCGGCGGGCCGCCACCGCGATGGAAGAACTGTTCGCGGTGTGCGACGGGATCATCGAGAAGCGGCGGGCGGAGGGGGATGCGGCCCAGGGCGAGGATCTGCTGACGCTGCTCTCCCAGGCCGAGAGCGCGGAGGACGGGTCCCTCGACGCGTCCGAAATCCGTGACCAGGTCCTGGTGTTCCTGCTCGCGGGGCACGAGACGACGGCGACGTCGCTGGCGTTCGCGCTGCATCTGCTGGCCCGCCACCCCGAGCAGCAGGCACGGGCGCGGGACGAGGTCGTACGCGTACTGGGCGGAAGGACCCCAGGGGCCGCGGATCTCGACGCACTGCCGTATCTGACACAGGTGCTGAAGGAAGCGATGCGCCTCTATCCGGCGGGCCCGGTCATCGGCCGCCGGGCGGTCGCGGCGGCGGAGGTCGGCGGGCACACGATCCCGGCCGGCGCGGATGTGATCGTCGCGCCGTGGGTGACGCACCGGCATCCGGGGTACTGGGACGATCCGGAGCGCTTCGACCCGGAACGGTTCACACCGGAGCGGGAGAAGGAGCGGCCGCGGTACGCGTGGTTCCCGTTCGGCGGCGGGCCGCGGGCGTGCATCGGTCAGCACTTCTCGATGCTGGAGTCGGTGCTGGCGCTGGCGATGATCCTGCGGGAGTACGAGCTGGAGGCGGTCGACGTCGAGGTTCCGGTGGACACCGGGATCACTCTGCGGGCGGCGGGCCCGGCGCGGTGCGCGCTGCGGCGGGTGGACGGGGCGCAGTGACCTGACGCGAAGGCGCGGGGCCCGGAGGTTCCAGGCCCCGCGCCAGTGGGCGGTCAGCGCGCTTCGGGCAGCCTGATCGTCCGTACGAGCGGCATCTCCGCGTACAGCTCCGGCGTCGAGGTCAGCACGTACCGGCCGTCCGGCCAGTCGACCGTTGGGCGGGACAGATGGATCGCGTGACCCAGGTGCCACTGCACACCGTCCCGGATCAACGCACCGACCGCCGCCACACCCGCAAAGTCCAGCTCCACGATCTCGGCGGCGGGCAGGGCGCCCACGTGCTCCGCCAGCCCCTTGCGCATACCGTCGGCCGCCAACAGGCACAGCGCAGGCACATATACGTGCCGGGTCGGGCCGTGCTCGGTATTGGAAATGAACTGCGAGGCCAGCCTATTGCCCGAACCGAGCGCGAGCAGGGCGGTCTCGTCATAGATCACCGCAGTGGATGCGCTCACAGGCTGTCCACAGGCCGGTCGGCCTCGAGGTCCTGCCAGATCTTCTCGACCCTGTCATGGTCCTCGTCCGTGAGCGTCACGCCGAAGTGCGTCTCGCAGTACGCCTTGGTTGCCTCGTACCGCTTCTGAAGCTCTTCCTTTGTGGGTGTGGCTCCGGCCAGCTCGGCGATGAGATCGCGCATCGTCATGCCCCGCTCGCGGGCAAGCACGAGAAGGCGGTCGCGGACAGCGGGGTCAACCTTGACGGTGGTGTCAGCCATGACGACAGTATACCGGTGGTATACCACCTCGGGCCGCTCTAACTGGAGGGTCATGAAGACCTTCTTCCTCTCGGGTTCTTACGACTGCCGGGCGACCGTACCGCCGGACGCGGCGATCTACGCAAGTGCCAACTGACTATGCCAAACCCGCAGTTCGAATTACTCAAAGCCCGAAATCAGGTCGGCATTTGCCAAAAATGGGGTCGAATCGCCGGGCGGCAGACCGCCGCCACTTCCCTGAAGAGTTCACCCCCCAGGGTGACTTGGGGGCCCACATCCGGCGTCGAGACCCCGTAAGCCCCGAACTCGGTGAGCGGCAGCACGCCGAACCGGTCCTTCCTCGACACGGGCGACTCGCCCCGCGCGTACCGGCGTCCCTAGGAGCGGGTCCACAGGAACGCAGCGCGCCCCGGCCGGCCGAGAGGCCAACCGGGGCGCGCCACAGAAACGGACTCCTGGATCAGAGGAACGAGTTGATCTCGATCGTCTCGGTGCGGCCGGGGCCGACACCGATCGCCGAGATCGGCGCGCCCGACATCTCCTCCAGCGCCTTCACATACGCCTGCGCGTTCTTCGGCAGGTCGGCGAAGGTCTTCGCCTTGGTGATGTCCTCGGACCAGCCCGGCAGCATCTCGTAGATCGGCTTCGCGTGGTGGAAGTCGGTCTGGGAGTACGGGAGTTCCTCGACGCGCCTGCCGTCGATCTCGTACGCCACACACACCGGGATCTGCTCCCAGCCGGTCAGCACGTCCAGCTTGGTGAGGAAGAAGTCGGTCAGTCCGTTGACCCGGGTCGCGTATCGCGCGATGACCGCGTCGAACCAGCCGCAGCGGCGGTCGCGGCCGGTTGTCACGCCACGCTCGCCGCCGATGCGGCGCAGCGCCTCGCCGTCCTCGTCGAGGAGCTCCGTCGGGAACGGGCCCGCGCCGACGCGGGTCGTGTACGCCTTGAGGATGCCGATGACCCGGCTGATCTTCGTCGGGCCCACGCCCGCGCCCGTGCAGGCGCCGCCCGCGGTCGGGTTCGAGGAGGTGACGAAGGGGTACGTGCCGTGGTCGACGTCGAGGAGCGTGCCCTGGCCGCCCTCGAAGAGGACGACCTTGCCCTCGTCGATGGCGTTGTTCAGGATCAGCGTGGTGTCGGCGACGTACGGCTTGAGCTGCTCAGCGAACTGGAGCATCTCCTCGACGATCTTGTCGGCCTCGATCGCGCGCCGGTTGTAGACCTTGGCGAGGAGCTGGTTCTTGGACTCCAGCGCCGCCTCGACCTTCTGCTCCAGGATCGACTCGTCGTAGAGGTCCTGGACGCGGATGCCGACGCGGTTGATCTTGTCCGCGTACGTCGGGCCGATGCCGCGGCCGGTCGTGCCGATCTTCCGCTTCCCGAGGAACCGTTCCGTCACCTTGTCGACGGTGACGTTGTACGGAGTGATCAGGTGGGCGTTTCCGCTGATCAGCAGCTTGGACGTGTCGACGCCGCGGTCGTTCAGCCCGCTCAGCTCGGAGAGCAGTACCGCCGGGTCCACAACGACGCCGTTGCCGATTACCGGAGTACATCCGGGCGAGAGGATTCCGGAAGGGAGGAGATGCAGCGCATACTTCTGGTCACCCACGACAACCGTGTGGCCGGCGTTGTTGCCGCCCTGGTAACGCACTACATAATCCACTGATCCACCGAGCAGGTCGGTGGCCTTTCCCTTGCCCTCGTCACCCCACTGAGCACCGAGCAGCACAAGTGCGGGCACAGGCGTACACCCCTTCCGGGCGGGGCAAGACCAAGGTCAGGGGGCCTGAGCCGTGCCTGAGTCTTCGGACCGGTTGCCCCGGAATAGACGAAGCCCCTGGCGCAATAGCGCAAGGGGCTCTTGCACAAAGATGCTACCCGAGGAAGGACCGAGGTGTCGGCTCACGACCAGCTACTGGTGGTCATCGACCCGGTCGCCCGCCGAAGTGACGGCGAGTCCGTGCGGATCGCGAAAGATGTGCTGTGTGGCGGCGCGGAGGCGAAGATCTGCCTTCCCGAGAGCCCGGAGGAGTTTGCGCGGGCACTGGCACGCAGGGGCTCGCGGCGGCCGGTGGTGATCGGTGACGACCGTGCGCTGCTGCGGGCGGTGGCCCTGCTGCACCGGGACCGCTGGCTGGGCGACGGGGCGCTGGCCCTGGTCCCGGTGGGCACATCCGTAGAGCTCGCGCACGCGCTGGGCGTGCCGAGGGGTGCGGTGGCGGCGGCTCGGGCGGTGCTGGACGGGACCGTACAGCGTCTTGATCTGCTGGTGGACGAGAGCGACGGCGTGGTGCTGGGGGATCTGTCGATCCCGGCGGCGCGGGCGGCGACGGGCGCGGCGGCGAACGGGGCATCGATGTGGGGGACCTGCCGCTCGCTGGTCCGCACCCTGGTCCGCCCGGCGCCGCCGGTGCCCGCGATGCGTACGCACCGGCTGCGGGTGGAGGCGGACGGAGTGCTGCTGACGGATCTCGACCGGCTGGTGGAGGACGTGACGGTGCGCGCGGGCGGCGGGCGTGCGGAGGTGGTCGTCCGGCACGGCGCGGACATGGAGCCGGTCACGGCGCGGGCGCTGACGGTGACCGTGTCCGGGGCGGACTTCCGCTACCGGGCGGACGCGCTGATCACGGGCCCGGTCCGGACGCGGACGTGGACGCTGCGGCCGGGGGCGTGGGGGCTGACGCTGCCGTCGGCGGCGGTGGCGTCGGGCGGGTAGTGAGCCGGGAGGGCCCGGAGCAGCCGGTTCATCCTCGAGCGCCGGACAGGCTCGGCTCCAAGCCCATAGACCTCACAGCGCGCCGAGCCGATCCTGGCGAACGCGGTCGGCCGGCTCGCCTGGGCGGCGGGCCACCTCGCCATCGCCTTCGGCGGCGCGGTCGTGATCATGGCTGTGGCCGGCCTGGGGCTGGCGATCGGCCACGGCGAGGAGTTCGGCCCGATCATGGGCGCGGTCCGGGTCGAACTACCGGCGATCTGGCTGCTGGGCGGGCTCGCGGTGGTGCTGTACGGGCTCTTCCCGAAGGCGGCCGTGGCGTCCTGGGCGGTGGTCGGGATCTGCCTGACCCTGGGCTGGATCGGCCCGGCGCTGGACCTGCCCGAGTCGGTGATGAACCTGTCGCCGTTCAGCCACCTGCCGAAGCTGCCGGGCCCGGAGATGACCTGGACGCCGGTGCTGCTGCTGACCGCGGTGGCGGCGGCACTGGTGGCGGCGGGACTCGGCGGTCTGCGCAGAAGGGACATGCAGACCTGACCCTGCCCGCCCGGCGGGGAACGCACGGCGGGGAACGCACGGCGCCCGGACCTGTGGTGGAGTCCGGGCGCCGTGCGTTGCCCGGGCCGGTCGCGCGGGCATCAGAGTTCGACGAGGAGTTCCTTGACGCCGCGGATGACATAGCCCGGCTTCCACTCCGGCTCGGCGGCGAGCCGCATCGTCGGGGCCTCGCGGAGCAACTCGCCGAAGGACGCGGCCAGTTCGATACGGGCGAGCGGCGCGCCGAGGCAGTAGTGGATGCCACCGCCGAAGCTGACATGAGGGTTGTCGGCGCGGGCGAGGTCGAGGGTGTCCGGGTGGCCGAACCTCTCCGGATCGCGGTTGGCCGAGCCGAAGAGCAGGGCGAGTTCGGAGCCGCGCGGGACGACCGTCCCGTCGATCTCGATGTCGTCGAGGACCCACCGCTCGAACAGCTGGAGCGGAGTGTCGTAGCGCATCAGCTCCTCCACAGCTGTGGACAGGAGTGCGTGGTCGGCACGGAGAGCGGCGAGCTGCCCGGGGTGGCGGAAGAGCGTCCACCAGCCGTTGGCGGTGGTGTTGACCGTCGCCTCGTGACCCGCGTTCAGCAGCAGCACACAGGTGGAGATCATCTCCTGCTCGCTGAGCCGGTCGCCCTCCTCGTACGCGGCGATGAGCGCGGAGATCAGGTCGGCGCCGGGCGAGCTGCGCCGCTCGTTGATCAACTCCCGTAGATACGCGCTGAATTCGAGCGAGGCCGTGACGGCGCGACGGGCGGTCTCCTCGGCCGGATTCAGCTCGTACATCCCGCAGATGTCGGCCGACCAGGGCCGCAGCAGCGCGCGGTCGGCGGCCGGAATGCCGAGCATCTCCGCGATGACGGCGACGGGCAGCGGCTCGGCGACCTCGGCGAGCAGATCACCTCCGCCGGCGTCCGTGATCCCCGCGACGAGCTCGGCCGCGAGCCTGCGCACGGTGGGCACGAGCGCCTCGACGGTGCGCGGTGTGAAGGCCTTGGAGACCAGCCGCCGGATCCGGGTGTGGTCGGGCGCCTCGAGATCGAGCATCCCGCTGTCGTTGAGCGTGTGGAACGGCTCGTGCGCGGCGGGAGGTGCCGTACGGCCGAACTCCTCGTGCGTGAAGCGGTGCAGATAGGTCCGCCCGAGCCGCCGGTCGCGCAGCAGCGCGGAGACGTCGGCATGGTGCGGGACCAGCCACTGGCGGGTGGGCTCGTAGTAGTGCACCCGGCCGCGGGAGCGGAGCTCGGCGTAGGCGGGGTAGGGGTCGGCGACGAATGCGAGTGACCAGGGGTCGAAGGCGGCCATGCGCCGACGCTACCGGTCGCCTCCCGTACCCGCGGCTCCACCCCGGACCCCGCGCCTCGATCGCCGGCGAGGCTCCTGTGGGGGCTCCGCCCCAAGCCCCGCTCCTCAAACGCCGGAAGGGCTGGGATGTCCGGGAAACCCAGCCCGTCCGGCGAGGCTTGATCAGCCCGGGGTCACCAGGCGTGCCTCGTAGGCGAACACCGCCGCCTGCGTACGGTCCCGCAGCCCCAGCTTCACCAGCACCCGGCTCACATGCGTTTTGATCGTGGACTCCGCCACCACCAGATGCGAGGCGATCTCCGCGTTCGACAGACCCTGCGCGATCAGCACCAGGACCTCCGTCTCGCGCTCCGTCAGATCGCCGACCTGCGCCAGCGCCGACGGCCGCGGGTTCTGCGAGAGCTTCGAGAACTCCGTGATCAGGCGGCGCGTCACCGTCGGGGCCAGCAGGGCCTCGCCGGCCGCCACCACCCGTACACCGTCGGCCAGTTGGCGGGCCGAGGCGTCCTTCAGCAGGAAGCCGGACGCCCCCGCGCGCAGCGCCTGGTACACGTACTCGTCGAGGTCGAAGGTCGTCAGCACCAGCACCTTGGACTCGCTGTGCGCCGCGACGATCTCGCGGGTCGCCTCGATACCGTTCAGCTCCGGCATACGGATGTCCATCAGCACGACGTCGGGCGCGAGCTCGGCGACCTTGGTGACCGCCTCGCGGCCGTTCACCGCCTCGCCGATGACCTCGATGTCGGGCATCGCGTTCAGCAGGACCGAGAAACCCTCGCGGACCATCATCTGGTCGTCGACTATAAGGACGCGGATCGTCATGAGGTCTCCTCGGAGGCGGTCTCGGTCACGGCGACGGGAATGAAGGCGGTCACCTCGTAGCCGCCCTCCTCCGTGGGCTCCGCGGTCATCTCGCCGTTCAGCATCGTCACACGCTCCCGCATGCCCGTGATGCCGTGGCCGGCCCCCGGCGAGGGCTTGACCAGGCTCTGCGCGGCGGTGTTGACGATCCGCAGGCCCAGGCCACCGAGTACGTAGGAGATCTCGACCTTCGCCGTCGACCCGGGCGCATGGCGCAGCGCGTTGCTGAGCGCCTCCTGGATGATCCGGTAGGCCGACAGCTCGACGCCCTGCGGCAGATCGCGGACCGCGCCCGTGACCGTCTTCTCCACGTCCAGACCCGCCTCGCGGACATTGGAGAGCAGGTTCTCGATATCGGCGAGCACCGGCTGCGGCGCGTCGGGGGCCTGGTAGTCCTCCGCCCGTACGACACCGAGGACACGACGCAGTTCGGTCAGCGCGGCCACCGCGTTCTCGCGGATCGTGGCGAAGGCCTTCTCCAGCTCGGGCGGCGGGTTCTCCACCCGGTACGGCGCGGCCTCCGCCTGGATCGCGACCACCGACATATGGTGCGCGACGACATCGTGCAGCTCGCGCGCGATCGTGGTGCGTTCCTCCAGCAGCGTGCGCTTGTCGCGCTCGACGGCCGTCACGGTCTGCTGCGCCGCGACCTCCTGCTTCGCCTCGCGGCGGACGTGCAGCACGGTCACCACCAGCAGTGCGAGCGCGGCGACGAAGAGCATCTGGGGAGTGTCGGAGATGCCGAACCCGCGGCTGGGAACGACCTCGGCGAAGACGCCGTACACGGCCGTCAGCGCCCACATCCAGCCGGCGGTCCGCGGGCGCGTCCGCATCGCGACCACCGTCATCACCGTCAGGTACGAGAGGAAGGCGCCGGGCGGCCACGGATAGCCGTTCCAGTCGGTGACGAAGACGGCGACCACGGGGGTGCTGAACAGCGAAATCCACCAGGCGCCGACCGGCCTGAGCAGCGTCATCACCACCGCGGCGGCCGGGATGCACCCGGTCAGTACGAATTCCAGCCCGGCACCCTGGCCGTCGCCGGAGACGCCCACGTCGCCGGAGACGCCCGCCATGAGCACCACGAAGAACGCGAAGCACAGCACCGTGGCGTGCGGGGTCCACCTCGCGCCGTCGCGTATCCGGCCCGGCAGCCGGCGGGTGAGCGGGCCGTCCGTGCGCATCGGCGGCAGCGGTCGGTAGGCGAAGGCGTCATGGAACAGGTCCTGGCGGAGGCCGCTCAGCGCGCCCATGGCCAGGCGGAACTCGGGGCTGCGGGTCTTCTCGGTCACGTACAGAACGGTAAGCGGAAGGACGGACGCGGTCGTCAGCATCGCTACGGATCCTGCCGCGTCCGTCCTGAGTACTACCTGCTCACCGCGTGTGACGAGGACCGGAAGATGTCGGCGCGATCGGCCGCCCACTCGGCGAAGCTCCGCGCCGGGCGGCCCGTGACCTTCTCCACGGTGTCGACGGCGGTACGTCCCGCTGCCGGGGTGTTCCCGAACGGTGAGAGCGACTGCCGCGACGGCGCCGATGGCGCCCTCGTGGACCATGGCGCTGAGCCGGCCGGCGAACGGCGCCTCGAGGGGACTCAGTAACCGGTGGGGCGTACCAGACCCGTCTCGTACGCGAAGACCGCCGCCTGTGTACGGTCCCGCAGCCCCAGCTTCAGCAGGATCCGGCTCACATGCGTCTTCGTCGTCTGCTCCGCCACCACCAGCCGCTGGGCGATCTCCGCGTTCGACAGACCCTGAGCGATCAGCGCGAGCACCTCGGTCTCACGCTCCGTCAGATCGCCGACGCGCTCCTTGAGCGGGGCCCGCGGTGCGCCGAGGGTCCGGGAGAACTCCAGGATCAGCCGTTTGGTGATGTTCGGCGAGAGCAGCGCGTCGCCCGCCGCCACCACCCTTACTGCTTCGGCCAGTTGCGCGGCCGAGGCGTCCTTCAGCAGAAAGCCGGACGCACCCGCACGCAGCGCCTCGTAGACGTACTCGTCGAGGTCGAAGGTGGTGAGTACGAGGACCTTGACGGTTGCGTCCGGGGCCTGGGTGATCCGGCGGGTGGCCTCGATGCCGCCGAGTTCGGGCATCCGTATGTCCATCAGAACGACATCGGGGCCGAGTTCGGCGACCTTGGCGACGGCGTCGAGGCCGTCCACGGCCTGGCCGACCACCTCGATACCGGGCTCGGCGTTGAGCAGCACCGTGAAGCCCTGCCGGACCATCGCCTGGTCGTCGGCGATCATCACGCGGATCGTCATGCTCTGTCCTTCATAGGGGTCGCGTTCAACGGGAGTGTGGCGGTCACTTCGTACCCACCGTCGGCCGTAGGGCCGGTCGTCACTTCGCCACCCAGCATCGCGGCGCGCTCGCGCATGCCGAGCAGACCGTGGCCGGCGCCCGGGGATGCCGGGACCGGCCCGGCCGGCGCGGTGTTGGTGACCCGGACCGTCAGCCCGGCCGGGTCGTACGCGATCCGCACCCGCACCATTGAGCCCGGCGCGTGCCGCATCGCATTGCTGAGCGCTTCCTGGACTATGCGGAAGGCCGACAGTTCGATGCCGGGCGACAGCGGGCGCGTACCGTCGTCGACCTCGGTGGTGACGGTCAGGCCCGCGCTGCGGACGTTGTCGACGAGGGCGCCGAGCCGCGCCAGCGTGGGCTGCGGGGTCTGCGACTCGTCGTCCGGCTCGGGGTTCTCGGACCGCAGTACGCCGAGCACCCGGCGCAGTTCGGTCAGCGCGTCGACGGCATTCTCGCGGATGCCCGCGAGGTTCTCCTTCAGCTCCTCGGACGGATCCTCGACCAGGTGCGGCGCGACCTGCGCCTGGATGGAGATCACCGACATATGGTGGGCGACCACGTCGTGCAGCTCGCGTGCGATACGGCTCCGCTCCTCCAGCAGCGTGCGCCTGGCGCGTTCCTCCGCGGTCAGCACCTCCTGCTCAACCAGTCTGGTACGGGCCTCGCGGCGGCCGCGCAGCGATCCGCCCACGATCACGACAACGGTGAAAACGAGCGCCGCCACCGGGGCCGTCGTGTCGTGGGGGCGGTCGCCGATCCCCTCGAGGACCACGCCCGCCAGACAGCTGAGCAGCAGCGCCTCGACCGCCGCCCGGGGGCGTACGCGCAGTGACAGCAGGAGCAGGACGCCGGCGTGCGCGAGGATCCCGGTCACCGGCCACGGCCACGGATCGTCCGGCCTCGGCTCGCCGGCCGCGACGACGAGAGTGGGGACCAGGGACAGCCACCAGGCGGGCACCGGACGGAACATCGCGAGGATGAGCGCGCCCGACTGGAACGCCGCGAGCAGCAACCCGTACCGCCCAACGAGGCCGATGCGGTGTTCCAGCTCATCGCTGTTGGCCAGGAAGAGGGGAATCGACAGCCACACCACCATGACGTGCGGCAACCAGGCCAGCCATCGCACCTTGGTGATGCGCGGCAGCGGGTCGGCGGCGAGGGTGCACAGGTCCTCACGGAGGGTACGCGGAAACGACCGCAGGGTCTTGGCCGCCGGGGCCAGGCGCGCCTTGTCGTCGTTGTCCACGGCGTCAACCCTAAACACGGCCCATCTCCCGTTCCCGGGCGGGCTCGTGGGCCCGTACGACCCGGCTGCCTTTCCGGGGCCGCCGCTGTTCGTATGTACGGAACGCGGCCCAGCACACCAGCATCGCCGCCGCGAACACCGGCAGCCAGGCGATCCGGGCGAGCACCCAGCCGGGGCCGTCGGGCTCGGTGTGCAGTCCGGGCAGCGCCGTGCCCGCGAGCAGGCCGGTCGCGGTGACCGCCATCATCGCGGTCTGGTGCCACAGGAAGACCGTCATCGCGGAGAGGTTGACCAGCGCCACGGCCGCCCATGCCACGGGCCTTTGAAGCACCCGACGCAGCGGGCCGAGCAGCAGCATCGCCGCCCCGCACTGGGCGAGACCGAAGGTCACGGCGGCGAGGGTGGGCGGGTTGAGGTTGGAGATCTCGGCGCCGGGCACCCCGACCATGGACGCCGGGTAGCCGGCGAACACGACCAGCCCGGCGGTGGCGGCGACGCCGACGGTGAGCAGCACCCAGCCGCTGGTACGGGAGCGGAACTCACCGCGTGCCCACGCCGCGCCCAGGCAGTACGGGACCAGCCAGCCCGCCGCCACATTGATCCAGCCCAGCCAGGCAGGCCCGCCCAGGCCGAAGCGGAACAGGTCGATGTGCAGGACGACGGCGAGCGGCCACAGCGGATGCAGCCTCGCGACGAGCGGCGTCGCCGCCGTCAGAGCCGCGAAGACCAGCAGGAACCAGAGAGGTGAGAGGACGAGGTTGAGAAGGGTGGTCACGGTGTCCAGGCCGGTACCGGAGGCAAGCGTGCACACGGCTGCCACGGTCCACAGCGTCAGTACGGCGGCGACCGGCCGGAAGAGACGGGACAGTCGGACACCGAGCCACTGCCCGTAGGTCGTGCCGTTGGCGCGGGCCGAGGCGTAGCTCGACCTACCCACCTGCCCGCCGACCAGGAAGAACACGGCGAGGGTCTGGAACATCCAGGAGATCGGGGCGAGTTGGGGCAGCTGCTCCAGCGGACTCGCGCCGCGCAGCGCGCCGCCGTCGATGACGAGGGCGGTGACGAGCCAGTGCCCGAGGACGACGCCGAGGATGGCGAGGGCGCGCAGGGCGTCGACGGCGCGATCGCGGTCGGGAGGGGTGGCCGCGTCGATACGGCGTGCCAGGTCACGAGGCTGTGAGTCACGCATGAGTGACCTCCGCCCCGCGGCCGAGGGCGATCCGGGCGAGGTTCTTCAGGGATACGGAGCCGGGCTTCAGGTAGTCGCTGTGCCCGCCGTCACCGGCGGCGAAGGTGCGGGCGCCGAAGCCGTCCGACACGGGGTCGGCGCCGAGGCCGAGGGTGGTGCCGAGGATGTCGAGCCGGACGTGCGGGACGGCGGCGATCCAGTCGTCGGAGCCGCGTCCGGCCCAGACCGTGGCGGGGGTGCGGAGGTCGGCGACGTTGTCGGCACCGGCGCCGGGACTGCCGTAGAGGGCGATGTCGGCAACGTCGAGGGAGGGGGCGGCGCGTCCACAGACGACGGAACCGTACGAATGGCAGAGCAGCGACACCCGCGAGCCGGGCTTGGCCCCCTTCAACTCCCGTACAAATTCTTGTAGTTGTGCGGCGGCATCGTCCGCCCTCCCTTCGGTCAGGACCTCGGGGCTGACGGTTCCCGGCGTCGCGTAGCCGAGCCAGGCGACGACTGCGGCGCGGCCGCCGAGCTCGTCGTGAAGGGCGACAGCGCCGGCCCGGAAACGCTCGTACGTATCGAGGTTGGTGTCCGAGCCCGGCACCAGCACGGCGATCCGCTCGGCACGCGCCAGGTCGCCGAAGACCTCGGCAGTGCGGCCGCCGTCCCGCCCGTCGAAGGAGAGGAAGTGCCGCGCCGGGTCCGCCATGACGCGCAGCCGGGCGGCCCGCCCCTGATCGCCATGGTCGGCGGCCGTCTCCGCAGCCGCGCGGATGTCGGCGCGGCCGGCCGCGAACCTGTCGCCGAGGAGGGGGAGTTCGGCTGCGGTGAGCGGCGCGAGGGTGGCCGGTGCGGGCGCGGGAACGGCGGCGGGCCGCGCCGCCGCCGACACCGGCACGGTCACCGCGGCGGTGACGAGCGCGGCGAGCAAGGTACGACGCAGGCGGGACGCCATGGCTTTCCTTCCGTTCCGAGTGCTGAATGCTTTCTCTCGGAACAGAAGTTATGAATCGCGGCGTGTGGTCGGCGTCCCGCTGGGGAACGCACCTGTGACGTAGCTCTGAGGTATGACGAGTATGGGCAGGCCCTGTGGCTACCAGGCCAGCTGGGCGATCTCCTCCGCGACGACGGCGCACGCATCCGCTGCCGGGTCGATCAGCGGGAAGTGCCCGACATCCTCGAGGAGCGTCAGCCCGACGGTCTCACCGGCCTTCGCGGCGGCGTCGACATAGGCCTCCGAGACGGCGTACGGCACGACGATGTCGGTACGGCCCTGTACGACGGTGGTGGCGATGCCGGTGGGCAGGAGTGCGGCCGGGTCCGCGTATGCACTGCGCGCAGCGAACTCCGCCTCGCTGCCCAGGAGTTGTGTCACCGCCCCGCCGCACACATCGAGCTCGACGGCTTTGGCGAAGTCCGCGATCGGCGCGAGCGCGACAACACCGCGCAGCGCGGGCGGCGCGGCCAGCCGCCACGGCGAGCCGGCCGGCAGCACATGCCGGGCGGCGGCCCACAGCGCGAGATGCCCGCCGGCGGAGTGCCCGGTGACGACGGTGCGCCGGGCGTCGGCCTGCGGCAGGACGTCCTTCACCAGGCCGGGCAGCGCGTCCATCGCGGCGGCGACATCGTCAAAGGTCTCCGGCCACCGCCCGGCGACGGGCTCGCTCCCCCGCTGCTGCGGAATCTCGCTCCCGCGCCGGTACTCGACATTGGCGACGGCGAGCCCGCGCCTGGCCAGAAAGTCCGCGAAGGGAGTGACGTGCTGCCGGTCGTACGACGCCCGCCAGGCCCCGCCGTGCAGCATGACGACGAGCGGCACGCCGGCAAGCCCGCCACGGGGTGCGTAGAAGTCCACGACCTGGTCGGGGTGCTCGCCGTACGCGGCGGAGACATCCGGCGCGACGACGGGATGCGAGAACAAGGAGTCGCTCTCGGCGGCGTCACGGGCGGCGGGGTCCGGCATTGCTGCTCCAACCTTCCGACAGGGCGGCGGAATTGACCTGACCAGCGGGGACGGTACCAGCCCCCGCTGATCAGATCGTCACAGCGTCAGACGGCCGGTATCCCGGCCGGCATCCCGGCCAGTACCTCCGCCAGTACCGACGCCGCCCGTTCCGCGTCTGCGAAGCCCACGTACAGCGGTGTGAACCCGAAGCGCAGCACATCCGGGCGGCGCAGATCGCCCACCACGCCCCGTGCGATCAGCTTCTCCATGACCGCGGGCGCCTGCTCGCAGCGCAGCGCGATCTGGCTGCCGCGCGACGCGTGCTCCAGCGGGGTCAGGGAAGTGACGCGGCCCTGCGGGACGTACGACTCGACGCACTCCAGGAAGAAGTCCGTCAGCGCCAGGCTCTTCGCCCGTACGGAGTCGACCGAGACGCCGTCCCACACATCCAGCGCCGCCTCCAGCGCCAGCATGGACAGGATGTCGGGCGTCCCGACCCGGCCCCGTACCGCGCCCGGTGCCGCCTCGTAGGCGGACGTCATCGCGAACGGGTCCGTGTGCGAGTTCCAGCCCGGCAGCGGGGAGTCGAAGGCTGCCTGATGGCGTTCGGCGACGTACAGATACGCCGGTGACCCCGGGCCGCCGTTCAGATACTTGTAGGTGCAGCCGACCGCCAGGTCCACGCCGTGGGCGTCCAGACCGACCGGCAGCGCGCCCGCGCTGTGGCACAGGTCCCAGACCGCCAGCGCGCCCGCCTCGTGGATGGCCGCCGTCAGGGACGGCAGGTCGTGGAGGCGGCCGGTGCGGAAGTCGACGTGGTTGACCAGCGCCACCGCCGTGTTCGGGCCGAGCGCCGCCGGGAGGTCCGCAGGCGCGACCGGGACCAGCCGCTTGCCCGTCATCCGGGCCGCAGACTCGGCGATATAGCCGTCCGTCGGGAACGTCGTCGCGTCGACCAGGATGTCCGTACGGGAGGGATCGCCGGTGCGCTCGCAGAGCCGTATCGCGCCCACAACCGCCTTGAAGACGTTGACACTTGTGGAGTCGCCGACCACCACCTGCCCCGGCCCCGCACCCACCAGCGGCGCGATCCGGTCGCCGATCCGCTCCGGCGCCGTCCACCAGCCGCTCTCGTCCCACGAACGGATCCGCAGTTCGCCCCACTGCCGGGTCACCACATCGGCGACCCGCGCCGGCACATGGGCGGGCAGCGCGCCCAGTGAGTTGCCGTCCAGGTACACGGCCTCGTCGAGCGCGAACAGCTTGCGCGCACCGGCCAGTTCATCTGCGGCGTCCAGCGCCGCGGCCTTCCCGGCCAATGACTCAGACATGGCTGCGCGCCGTCCACAGCTCGGGGAAGACGTTCTTGCGGGCGCGCTTCTCCAGCCAGGCCACGCCCGCCGAACCACCCGTGCCCGACTTCGAGCCCATGGCCCGCCGGGTCGCCACCAGATGGTCGTTGCGCCAGCGCCACACCAGCTCGCCGACATCGGTCAGCGCCTCGCCGAGCCGCACCAGCTCGGTGTCCTGGTCCGCACCGCCGTACACCGCGGCCCAGACCTCCTCGATCTCCGCCGACGGCTCATACCTCTGCGAGAGGTCCCGGTCGAGGACAGCGGACGGAACCGCCATCCCGCGCCGCGCGAGCAGCCGTAGCACCTCGTCGTACAGGCTCGGCTCCTGCAGCGCCTTCTCCAGCTCCGCGTGCACCCGCGGCGCGCCCCGGTGCGGCACCAGCATCGACGCCGACTTCTCGCCGAGGAGGAATTCGAGCCGCCGGTACATCGCCGACTGGAAGCCGGAGCCTTCGCCCAGAGCGCTGCGGTACGAGTTGAACTGAGCAGGGGTGAGGTGCGCGAGCGGCTCCCAGGAGGCGTTGAGCGACTCCAGCTCGTACGTGCTGCGCTTCAGCGCGGCGAGAGCGACGGGCAGATTGTCCTCCCGCAGCGCGCCGGCCGCCGTCTCCCACTCGTGGACGATGACGGTGAACCACAGCTCCATCACCTGGGTGGTGACCAGGAAGACCATCTCTCCCGGATCGTCCGAGAGCGGATGCTGCAGGTGGGTGAGGACGTCCGCCTGGACATAGTCCTCGTACGGAGTGGTGCCCGCGAAATCCAGATTCGGGGCCGCGTCATGTGACATCGCTGTCTCCTCGACGTGTCCGGGTAGCGGTCCGCCCCTTCCTGTTGGCTTGGGAGCCCCGGTCCCCACCGGCATCATAAGCCGGTGGTCATTTTGCGGGTCAGAGCGTCGGGCCTGTGATGTACGTCCCGTTCTCGTCGTACGGCCAGGCATTGGAACGGCACCCGTCCAGCCCCTTGATCTGCTGCATCATCACCGGCGCGGGCTTTCCCGGGCCCGCGCAGCCCAGGTGATTGCGGATGCCGATCTCGTGCCCGATCTCATGGTTGATGATCAGATGCCGGTACTCGGCGGGCGACCCGGCGAACGTCGGCGAGCCCAGCATCCAGCGGCGCAGATTCACCACGACACCGTCGGCGGTCTCGCAGTTCAGCTCGCCGTGGGTGTCGAGGCCCTGCTCGAGACAGAGCCGGTCCGCGGTGGCCGGGGTGGCGATCCTGATCACGAAGTCGGCGTCCGAGGTGACCAGCTGGAAGGAGCCCCTGCCGTGGGCTGCCCAGCCGCGCGGGTGGGCGAGGATCTGCTGGATCTCGGCGGCGGCGTCCTTCGCGGGGATGTCGACGCCGTCCTCGACCTGTACGCGGTAGCGGCGCAGCGGGCCCGAGCCGGCCGCGCTGCCGGAGGCCTGCGCTGTGGTGAAGGTGCCCTTGCCTGAGGCGGGGACCTTGGCGGGCGGCTTCTTCTTCCGCGTCGGAGGCTCGGCGTCCGGCGGACGGTGTCGCGACGGCGTCGAGGGGGTGGTGCGCGGCTCGCGGTCGACGGCCCCCGGGGCCTCGGACGGCGTCACGTGCGGTTGGACGGTGTCGTCGGCCGCCTGGGTTGTGGGCTCCGCGGTGCCGCGCCAGTGCGCGAGGGCCGCGCCACCGCCGATGGAGAGGGCGACGAGGGCCGCGCCGAGCAGGAGTAAGCGCGCGAGCGGGGGGCGGGTCGCCCGTTTTCGGCGGCTGCGGCTGCGGCTACTGCTGCGTCTTCGGCTCTGGCTCTGGCTGCGGCTCTCGCTTCGGTTGCGGCTCTGGCTGCGACTGCCCAACAGAACGTCCCCCACCTCAATCGCCGGTGCGTGCGAATTGTCAGTGCGGACGATCGTCAGCGGCCGAAGGCCCGCGCCCCCTCCTGTACAGACGGGGGATACGGGCCTTCGGTTCATTTTCAATCAGCTCAGCGTGTCGGCCGCCGTCTGCGAGGAGTCCCGCAGGAACGTCGAGCAGCGCTCGTACTCCGCCTGCTCGCCGATCGACTGCGCGGCGCGGGCCAGCGCGTGCAGCGCCCGCAGGAAGCCGCGGTTCGGCTCGTGCTCCCACGGCACCGGGCCGTGGCCCTTCCAGCCACTGCGCCGCAGCGAGTCGAGGCCGCGGTGGTAGCCGGTGCGCGCGTAGGCGTACGACTCGACGACGCGGCCGTTCTCGAACGCGTCGTCGGCGAGCTGTGCCCAGGCCAGCGACGAGGTCGGGTACTTGGCGGCGACGTCGGCGGGAGCCGCCCCGGTCGCGAGGAGCTCGCGCGGCTCGGGGTCGTCGGGCAGGTGGGTCGGGGCAGGTCCCCCGAGCAGGTTTTCATGGATGGACATGGGCTCCAGTGTCACAGGTCGGTGGGGAATCCGTGGAAGCGGTGCGGGTGCTCTGCGACGGGGGCGACCATCGTTGTCATGGGCAGGGTCACGGGCGGGTGGAAGGCCATGGCACTGGGGGCTGTCGTCGTCCTGGGCCTGGTGACGGGGTGCGGTGAACCGGGCGGCCAGGGCGGGCACGACAAGGCCTGGCGCCCGCCGTCGGCCCCACCTTCGCTGTCTCCGTCCACGACGTCCTCGACGTCCCCTGCGCCCGCGACGCCCTCGCCCTCGGTGTCCGCGAAGCCCTCCGGCAGCGTTTCAGCGGGCTCACCGGCACCGGGTCCGACCACGACCGCCGGTGCGGGCACGGGCGGCCCAGCCACGGGGGATTCCGGCGGTTCAGGCGGCTCGGGCGGTTCCAGCGACGGCGGCGGTGGCGGTACGAGCGGGAACGGCGGCGGCAGCGACGGCGAACCCGAGCCGCCCACCGCGCCCCCGCCCCCGTCCCAGCAGGCCCCGGCCGGCGGGACGGACGGTTTTCCGTACGACGGCGATCTCTGCGGCGGCGACCACGGCCCGTACATCCAGGTCCACAGCGGCTCCGGCACGGGGCGGACCGGCCGGCTCGTCATCCGCGAGGGGCACTTCACCTGCCACGGCAAGGACAGGGCGACCTGGACCGCCACCGGCGGGACGGCACGCCCGTTCCCGCTGAACGAGAACGCGCACATCACCGTCACCGCGCCGTTCGCCCCCGCCGGGCAGCGCAAGGCGATCACCGCGAGCGAGTTCCTCACCAGGATCAATGCGTACGGGAAGAGGCAGACCCTGGTCTTCCACTACCAGACCGACCCCGAGCTCATCTGGATCCTCAACCAGATCGACCCGGCTCAGTACTGACCACGGCGGTCGGCTCCAGCGGCGGCGACGACAGCCCGCAGTTCATCCTGCACTCGGGCCGGGCCCGCGCCGCCTTCGGCACGGGCTTCCGCACCGTCAACCAGGCGATCAGCGAGCCCACGACCAGCACCCCCGCACACATCGGCATCGCCCGCCGGAACGTCGCGCCGAACTCCGCCGCCGAGCGGTACGCCTCCGGGCCCATCCCGGCCAGCAGCGGCAGCGCGGCCACCGCGAGCAGACCGGCCGCGCGGGCCGCCGCGTTGTTGATGCCGCTCGCGAGCCCCGCCCGCGAAGTCTCCACGGAGGCCAGGACGGTCGCGGTCAGCGGCGCGACCAGGGTCACCATGCCCATGCCCATCACCAACATCGCGGGCAGCACATCACGTACGTACGAAGCGTTCTCGCCGACGCGCAGCATCAGCATCATCCCCGTCGCGCAGAGCAGCGGGCCGACGGTGAGCGGGATACGCGGGCCGATCCGCTCCCCCAGCTCCCCGGATTTCGCCGAAAGCAGCAGCATCAGCACGGTGGTGGGCAGCAGTGCCGTACCGGCGCCGAGTGCCGAATATCCCGCCACCACCTGGAGTTGCAGGGCGGTCAGGAAGAAGAAGCCGCTGAAGGCGGCGTACACACACAACGTGACCAGATTGGCCGCGGTGAACTGCCGGTTCGCGAAGATCGACAGTGGCAGCATCGGAAGGGGCCGCCGCCTCTCGACGAGGACGAAGGCCACCCCGACCACCACACCCGCGACGCCCACCCACACCGACGGCCCGATGAGCGCGTACGTCACCAGCGCCAGCGCCGCGGCTCCGAGCACCGCACCCAGTACATCGAAGCGGCCGTGGGCCTGTGGATCGCGCGACTCCGGCACGTGCTTCAGCGCCACCGGCACACACAGCGCGGCCAGCGGCACATTGATCAGGAACACCCAGCGCCAGCCGGGCCCGTCGACCAGCCAGCCACCGAGGAACGGACCGACCGCCGCGCCGACACCGCCGAGCCCCGACCACAGCCCCACCGCGCGGGCCCGGTCGTCCGGGTGGAAGCTCGCCTGGATCAGGGACAGCGACCCCGGGGTGAGCAGCGCCGCGCCGACGCCCTGCAGAGCGCGGGCGCCCACCAGCACAAGGTCATTGGGCGCGAGCCCGCAGAGCAGCGAGCCAAGCGCAAACCACACCACGCCGAACACAAAGATCTTCCGCCGCCCGAAGCGGTCGCCGAGCGCCCCGCCGAGCAGGATCAGCCCGGCCAGGGTGAGCATGTAGGCATTGACGGTCCACTGGAGGATCGCCATATCGGCATTGAGATCTTCCCCGATGCGGGGGAGTGCGACATTGACGACGGTCGAATCCAGCAGGGCCATGGTGGAGCCGAGCACCGTCGTCAGAACCACCCAGCGGCCGGTGGCCGTGGACAGCCTGATGCCGCCCGGAACCTTCTCACCCGAGCTCATCCCTGCCGAGCTCATCCCTGCCGGGCTCTTCCGCCCTGAGCTCTTCCGCCCCGGGCTCTTCCGCCCCGAGTTCCTCTCCTCCGGACTTGTCTCCCCCGGCCTGTTGTCCATACCCGGATCATCCCCGGGCCGGGCGGCTCAGGCCAGCCGGTGGAGGGCACGAATCAGAGCGTCCACGCCCTGCTCCGCCTTGGCACGGGGGCAGCCGACGTTGAACCGTACGAAGCCGTCGGCGCCGTACGTCGTGCCCGGCATGATCGCGACCTTCTCGCGCTCGATCAGCTCCCGCTGCAGCGCCGCGTCGTCGACGCCGAGCGGCCGCAGATCGATCCAGGCCAGATAGCCCGCCTGCGGCGGCTGCCAGCGAAGTTCCGGGAACGCGGAGTTGAGCCGCTCGGCGACCAGGCGCAGATTCCCCGCCACATAGGCGTTGAGCCGGTCCAGCCACGGCCCGCCGTCCCGGTACGCGGCGATGTGCGCGGTCAGCGCCAGTACGGCGGGCGAGGCGAGCCCCTCGCCCGTCTGCATCCGGCGCAGAAACGCCGCATGGTCGTCCGCGTCGCCGATGATCCCGTACGAACCACTGAGTGCCGGGAAGTTGAAGGCCTTGGTGGCGGAGGTGATCAGCGCCCAGCGACCTGCCCCGAACCGCGTCCACGGCAGATGGCGCCGCCCGTCGGGCACAAAGTCGGTGTGTACGAAGTCGGCATGGATCTCGTCGCTGATGACCGCGACGTCGTACGCCGCCGCAAGCCGCGCGAACTCCGTCAGCTCGGCCTCCGTCCATACCCTGCCCGTCGGATTGTGGGGCGAGCAGAGCACCAGCACCTTGCTGTCCGGGCGGGCGAGCTGTCGCTCCAGGGCCGCCGTGTCGCCGGCCGGTGCCCCGCGCAGCTCCCGCCCGAGGCCCGATATCGCCTTGAGGAAGCCGTCGTACGTCGGGGTGTGGACGACCACGCCGTCGCCCGGCCCGGTCCACATCTGCAGCAGCTGCGAGAGCTGGTTGAGCACGGACGGCCCGTACACGATCCGGTCGGTGTCGATGTCCGTGCCGTGGCGGACGGCGAACCAGTCACGTATCGCGGACAGGAAGTCCTCGTGGCGCCAGTCGGTGTAGCCGAAGACCCCGTGCGCGATACGCCGCTGAAGCGCGTCGAGCACCTCGGGCGGGGATGCGAAGTCCATGTCGGAGATGGTGAAGGGCAGCAGCCCGTCCACGCCGAACCGGTCCGCGACGCCGTCCCACTGCACGGACCAGGTGCCGCGCCGGTCGACGGGAGTGTCGAAGTCATAGCTCACGGTGAGTCCTCCCACATGCCGCGGGCCCGGCACCCCGGGAAGGGGTGCCGGGCCCGGCGTACGGATGACGCTTGTTCGGGCTGCCGGCCTGGGCCGCCTGCCCCAGCCGCTTACTTGAGCTTGGTGCCCGCGGAGCGCAGCGCGGCACAGGCCTCGCCGACACGCTTGGCCATACCGGCCTCGGCCGCCTTGCCCCAGGTGCGCGGGTCGTAGGTCTTCTTGGAGCCGACCTCGCCGTCGACCTTCAGCACACCGTCGTAGTTCTTGAACATGTGGTCCGCGACGGGGCGGGTGAAGGCGTACTGGGTGTCGGTGTCGAGGTTCATCTTCACGACGCCGTTCTCCAGCGCGGTGGCGATCTCCTCGACCGTCGAGCCGGAGCCACCGTGGAAGACGAAGTCGAACGGCTGGCTTCCGGCCTTCAGGCCGTGCTTCTCGCTGACGCCCTGCTGCAGGTCCTTCAGCAGCTCGGGGCGCAGGACGACGTTGCCCGGCTTGTAGACGCCGTGGACGTTGCCGAACGAGGCGGCCAGCAGGTAGCGGCCCTTCTCGCTCAGGCCGAGCGCCTCGGCGGTGCGCAGCGCGTCGTCGACCGTGGTGTACAGCTCGTCGTTGATCTCGTGGGTGACGCCGTCCTCCTCGCCACCGGTCGGGGTGATCTCGACCTCGAGGATGATCTTGGCGGCGGCGGCCTGTGCGAGCAGCTCCTGGGCGATGGCCAGGTTGTCGGCGAGGGTCTCGGCCGAGCCGTCCCACATGTGGGACTGGAACAGCGGGTTCTGGCCGGCCTTGACGCGCTCGGCGGAGATCTCGAGCAGCGGACGGACATAGCCGTCCAGCTTGTCCTTCGGGCAGTGGTCGGTGTGCAGCGCGACGTTGATGTCGTACTTGGCGGCCACGATGTGCGCGAACTCGGCGAGCGCGACCGCGCCGGTGACCATGTCCTTCTTGTACTGGCCGCCCAGGAACTCGGCCCCACCGGTGGAGATCTGGACGATGCCGTCGCTCTCGGCCTCCGCGAAGCCGCGAAGCGCAGCGTGCAGGGTCTGGGACGAGGTCACATTGATAGCCGGGTAGGCGAACTTGCCTGCCTTCGCCCGGTCGAGCATCTCGTTGTAGACCTCGGGAGTCGCGATGGGCATGTGTCCGCTCCTTGTGATGTGCGGGTATGTGGTGCTTGGCCCTGACCTGGGGGCGACGTCATCGTCGGCGCCCATCTTTCCAGACTCTGCGCGCGGCTCCACCCCGCGTGGGTCGCGGACCTGCGCGAGGGGCGTGCTGTTTCACGTGAAACGGCACGCCCCTCGACGTCATCGCAGGTCAGAGCGCGTCTCGGGACCTAGGTCACGAGTCGGCGAAGGAGGGTCAGGCGAGCCCGAGCTCGTCGAGCGAGTACGCATTGACATACGGCAGCCCCGCCTCGGCGATCGCCGGAGCCGCGCCCCGCTCCACGATCACGGCGACCGCGACCACCTCGCCGCCGGCCTCCCGTACCGCCTCGACGGCGGTCAGCGGGGAGCCGCCGGTGGTCGAGACGTCCTCGACGACCAGACAGCGGCGGCCCTTGACGTCGGTGCCCTCGATCCGGCGCTGCATACCGTGCGCCTTGCCCGTCTTGCGTACGACATAGGCGTCGAGCCGCTGCCCGCGCGCCGCCGAGGCGTGCAGCATCGACGTCGCCACCGGGTCGGCGCCCAGCGTCAGACCGCCCACGCAGTCGTAGTCCAGCTCGGCGGTCGCATCGAGCATCACCTGGCCGACCAGCGGCGCGGCCTCGCCGTCCAGCGTGATCCGGCGCAGGTCGATGTACCAGTCGGCCTCAAGACCCGAGGAGAGGGTCACCTTGCCGTGCACCACGGCCTTGTCCTTGATCTGCTGGAGCAGCTCAGCACGTACGTCAGTCATGCCCATGAGCTTAAAGGCGGCGCCAGGCCCAGATGGTCGCGATCTCCAGCGGCTCGATCGGGGTGACCAGCTGCGGGTGGGTGTTGAGACCGTTCGGCGGGCCCGACTGCGGCTCCACACAGATGGCTTCGCCCTCCTGGTCGTAGACGACGACCCACTCGGCGCGACTGGTGACCGTGAGCTCCAGCTGCTCCGGCCAGGTGAGCGTGACCGAGACACCGTCGGGCATCCCGAAGCAGTCGTCCCACGGGCCGGGCAGCGGGGCGACGCGCCGGCCGGTGGGCAGATGGTCGGGGCCACGCTCCTCCAGCCACTCGGGCGTGAAGTCGATCCGTGCGTCCTCACCGGTGCCGAGGTTGCGCAGGAACCACGGGTGCCAGCCGGCCTGGGCCGGGAAGGAGTTCTCGTACGTCTCGACGCCCATGGTGAGGATCAGCGAGTCCTCGGCCAGCTCGAAGGCCTGAGTGACGCGTCCGCTGTACGGCCAGGGGTCGGCGAGGTCATAGGTGAAGGCCGCCTCGCTCTTGCTCGCGCGGGCGGTGTGCCAGGCAGTGTCGCGGCCCGTGCCGTGGATGGCGTGCGGCGGTGAGTTGAGCGGCAGTTGATGCCGTACGTCGCCGTTGCTGAACCGGCCGTTCCCGACGCGGCCGCACCAGGGGACCATCGGGAAGGAGCCGTACCGCTCGCCCTGGCGCAGCACCTCGGTGCCGCCGATGCGCAGGCTCGCAATGCGGCAGCCGTTCTGCGGATGCACGGTCAACTCGACGTCTCCGGCGGCCAGCCGGATGTTTTCTTCGCTGCTACTCACACGACGACAGTACTGGCGACCGGCGACTACCTGCGGCGGCGCAGCACCCGTCCGACGACGACCGCGGAGGCGAGCGCGAGGGCCGCGGCGGGCGCGAGCCAGCGCAGGGTCGCGCCGGCGGTGCCCGCGTCGGGCACGGGCGTAGGGGCGTAGCGGCCGCGCGGCGGGGCGTGGTCCACCTCTTCGGCGCTGCGCCCGATCATGGTGCGGCGGGCGTGCGCGGCCTCGGCGGGCGGCTCGTCGGGGACGGCGGGGAGCTCCTGCAGCTCCGGTGCCTCGGATGCGTCGGGCACCTCCGGCACATCGGGCACGTCCGGTACGGCAGGCACGTCCGGTACGTCTGGTACGCCGGGCACGTCCGGCACATCCGTTGCGTCGAACTGCTCCTCGGCGACCGGGTCGAGCGACGGCGGCGGCACGGGCGCATCGAACACGGACGGCTTCGCGGCGTCCGCAGGGGCCTCGCTGCCGTCGACCGGCTGTTCCAGCTCTTCCGGTGTCGGCTCCGCCGTCAGGGCGAGCCGGTCGGCGAACCGGTCCAGCAGCCGGTGCGCGGCCGATGCCGTCGTCGAGTCGGCCAGCTCCGCCAGCCGGCCCTCCGCGCCGGCCGTCCCCGTGAAGCAGAGCCTCGTACCGCCGTCGGTGGGTTCCGGACGGATCGTCAGGGTCACCTTGACCGAGCCCGTGCCGCGCGCCTCCACGCCCTCGCCCTCGACGGCGAAGGTGTCGCCCTGCTCGACAATGCGCAGGGTGCCGCGGTAGGTGATCGTGTGCCCGCCGATCCGGATCTTCAGCCGCCCGGAGAGCGGGCCGGCCGACTCCTCCGCGGCCTGTTGGAGCCCGGGGACACAGCGGGCGACCCGCGCGGGGTCCCGCAGCGCCTGTCGGAGGGTCTCTGCCGGAAGCGGAACGAACACCTCATGCTCCATGGGAGCCGAGCCTACCCAGGCACGACCGCTACGTCAGCGTTTCGGTCCGTGTGCTGCGCACTCCGTACTCAGTCCGTGTACCGCGGGTGCACCAACGTCGACGGCGGGAGGTCCGGCAGCCGGGTCCGCTCGGCGGCGCGCACCCCCGCCGCGAGCGCGGACGGGCCCAGTGCCCGCAGCCGCGGTACGTCGGCGTCGAGTCCGAGCCGCGGGACGCGGCCCACGGCGGCGAGCAGGAACCCCCAGTCGCGCGACGCGGCGGCAGTGCCCGTCACACGGTCCGGTCCTGCGGCGAATCCCGGGAGCCGGCCGGTCGCGCTGTACGGCCGGGTGCCGAACCCGGCCGCGCGCAGCGTCGCGTCGACCGTCCAGAAGGTGTGCGGACGGGAGGCCGGCGGCCCCGCATGCACGACCAGCCGCCCGCTGTCCGCGAGGACCCGTGCGGCGAGCCCGTAGAACTCCTGGGAGTACAGCTTGGTGCTGGGAGTGATGCCGGGGTCGGGGAGGTCCGAGATCACCACGTCGTACGTCCCCTGGGGCGCACGCAGCCAGCAGAAGGCGTCCGCTGGGACGACCCGCACCCGCGGATCCTGGTAGGCGTGGGCGTTCAGCGTGGCGAGCGCCGGGTCCGTGCGCGCCAGCCGGACGACGCCCGGGTCCAGTTCGACGACGGTCACGGACCGGACATCCGGATAGCGCAACGCCTCGCGCGCCGCCAGCCCGTCGCCGCCGCCCAGGATCAGTACGCGTGCGTGCGGCCCGCGCATCGCCGGGTGGACGAGCGCCTCGTGGTACCGGTACTCGTCGCGCCCACTGACACGCAGCCGACCGTCCAGGAAGAGATCCGGCGGCCCCGACCGGCCGCCCGTGAGCACGACTTCCTGTACGTCGGTGTGGACGGCGACCCGCACCTGGTGCCCGTAGACCGCGCTGCGCGCGGCCCGCTCGAAGTCGTCGACCAGGACCGCCGCGGCCGCCAGCACCGCCAGCACCGCCACATTGGCGGCGAGCAGCCACCAGCGCGAACGGGTCGTCAGATCGCGGCGGAAGAGCCACAGCACGAGCAGCCCGCCCGCCACCGCGTTGACGGCTCCCGTCAGCAGCGCGCCCATGAGCTGACCCAGCCATGGCAGCAGCAGAAACGGGAAGGCGAGTCCACCGACGAGGGCACCCACATAGTCGGCGGCGAACAGATCGGCCACCGTGCCCTCCGCGTCGCGCCGGGAGATGCGCTGGATCAGGGACATCAGCAGCGGGATCTCGGCGCCGATCAGCACGCCGATGGCCAGGGAGAACACGACCAGCACGAACCGGGACTCGCCGATCCAGGCGAAGGAGGCGTACAGCACCATGGCCGAGCAGCCGCCGATCAGGGCCAGCGCGGCCTCCAGCAGACCGAAGCCGACTGCGGCCCGGCAGCGCAGCCGCTTGGCGAGCAGCGAGCCGACGCCCATCGCGAAGACCATCACCGAGAGGACGACGGATGCCTGGGTGACGGAGTCGCCGATCAAGTACGAGGCGAGGGCTACCAGTTCGAGCTCGTACACCAGCCCGCAGGCGGCGCAGACGAAGACCGCGACCAGCACCAGATACCGGCCGGCGGCCGGGCGGACGGGCAGCCGCAGCACGCTCTCGGGCGGTGAGGTCGGCCGCTGGTCGATCATGTTTGTAACGCTACGTCACTGTGCACCTTCACTCTGTCACCCACAAGGGTGCGACTACAGCAGGGCCGGCATACGGGCACCGACACGCGTTCGGGTGACAACGAGGCGCCCCTCCTGCGGATAGGCGTGCCAGGTGCGCCACCGCACCTGGTCATCGAACCGCTGCGCCAGCATCGCGGTGAACGCGTGCGGCGAGCCGGGGAAGGTGCCGGCCAGTCCGTTCGGGTGGTCGGCGACCAGCGCGAGCAGCTCCTGCGCGCGCCCCGCGAACGACCCCTTCGTGAGCGTTTCGACATGGGCCGCGAACTCGTACTCCCAGTCGCCGAGCCGCTTGGCCACGCCGAGCGGCAGCGGAGTACTGCTGCCGCGCATACAGGCGACGGTCTCGGAACAGTTGCCCCGCTCCTCCTCCAGCAGCACTTGATGGGAGGCGCCCAGCAGTCTCAACTGCAGTTTCGCACCTGACAGTTCGAGATCGAGTACGGCCAGGGCAGGGAGCGGCTCCCGGCCCAACGCCCAGGCGAGGTCGTCGGCACTGGTGTCGGAATAGGCGGTCTTGAGGGTCGTGAGCATGGGTCGGCTCCGCAAACACGCTTCGGCAGGTGGACACGTGGACCGGGGGCGCCCCGGAGGGGGGAAGGTCAAGAAAGCGGGGAACGCCTGCTCGGGTCCACATGAGGAACGAGGGGCTGGATGGTTCCTACAGGTTCCAACAGCGAGGGAATCATGAACTACGCGGCACCCACAGCGCTTTTACCCAACTTGGTTGGGTTTCCATCCCCTCGGGGGCCTTACAGTTCAACTGTTCAACAAAAAAGGTCGACAGGGTCAACAACGGTGAGCCGTGGAGTGAGCCGCGCGGCGGCCGGCAGAGCAGCCAACAAGGAGGCACCCGGCGGTAGTTCACCCGCCGGGTGCCTTCAGTGGTCGCGGACCGGCTGCCCCGTGTCAGCTGCCTCCGCCACCGCATCCGCCCCCGCCACCACAGGACGAGGAGCCACCCCCGCAGGACGAAGAGCCCCCGCAGGACGAGGAGCCGCCGCAGGACGCGCCGCCGCCACCCGCCCACCAGCTGCCACTGCTGCCCCCGGCCCCGCTGCGCCGACGGCTCTTGACCGTCCTGACCCTGCTGTTCTTCTTCGCGTGTGCCCTGCTGGCCATGATCACAGCGAAGACGAAGACGACCATCAGAATCCCGTAGAAAGCTGCCATTGCTCTCACCGTCCTTCCGTTCCCCCGAAGCGAGCCCCCCGCGTCTTTGCGTGACCGCTTCTTGTGTGAGAGGGGGATGCCCCTGGCTCCGAAGACCCAAAGCAGACTTGAGCAACTCCAGAGCTTGGGCAACGGCGCGCACGCGCGTGACAACGGCTCTGCCGTGATCACGCGCGTGGTCACGGCAGAGCCGTTACCCCTGGCCTAACCAAGGGTTGCTGGATGCTGGGGAGGTGACTCGGGGTCCGGGAGGGGTGTGCGGGCTATGGGGGGAAGGCGCAGTGACGCCAGTCCGGTGGTGACCGCGATGAGCAACGCCGTGGCGATGACGAGCCAGTACTTATGCCATCGCCACCACACGAGGGGCAGGCCGATCGACGGGACGCACACACGGGCGAGGCCCAGGAGCGACGACCGGGGCACCGGGGTGGAGTCGGTGTGGTGGTTGGCGTCCCCATGGGTGATGATTTTTCCGTCGGTCATGACCTTGTGGATGCGATGGACCACGAGGCGGGAGGGACGGGCGGGGTCCCGGAAGAGGACGACCTGTCCGCGCTTGAGCGTGCGACCGTGCACCGGCTGGTACAGGACGACGTCCCCGGGCGGCAGCCGGGGACGCATCGACCCGCCCACGACGAGGGTCGACTGCCAGTGCAGCACGAGGGGGGGCAGGTGCGCCCAGAGGAGCAGCCCGGCCGCAGCGACCAGCGCCACGCGTGCGGAGGTCAGCGTCAGGAGCCTGATCCACTGCCGGGCGGTGTTGGTCTGCGGGGGCGGGCCGGCTGCGGCCCGCCCGGAGAGGAGCGTCATCTACGCAGATTGTGCTTCCCAGATGAAGGCGACGTTGGGCGTGGTGCCGCCCTGAGTGCTTGCCGGTGCCGCGGCGTTGAAGGTCCAGCGGATGCGGTAGGTGATGATCCGCGCCGGTGGGCTCGCGGCCAGCGCCCAGGGACCGACACCTGTGGCGTAGTTGGTGCGCGTGTTCACGAAATTGTGCAGGGTGCCGGTGTAGTCCACGGCCCCGCTGGGGACGAAGCCGGTGCAGCTGGCGAAGGATCCGCCGGTGCCGTCCTCGATGGTGATGTCGATGAAGTCGTCGATGTCGTTGGACGGCAGGGCTGTGTCCTGACCGTAGAGCTTGACGCTGACGGGGACGGATGCATTCGATGTGATCGCAATGCAGCGTTCCCCCGAGTCGCCGGGGATCATGTTGGTGACCGTGAACATCGGGATGCCGCCGCTGTCATTGCTCAGGTTCACGGATCCGGCGGTCCAGGTGTTTCCGGCGTTGCTCGTCACGCCGGCGAAAGCGGCATCCGACGCGCGCCAGACCAGCGCACCGCTGAGCACCAGACCGAGCGGTACCGGAAGGGCATAGGCCACCATTCTGGTCCAGGGAAGCCGTGCCATGTTGATTTTCCATCGTGCCATGCCCGATCCCTTTCCCGATTTCCCGTGACGCCAGTCGAGCCGAACGAGTGAAAACGGTGACCGTGCCTTTCCCTATCCAACAGCCAGCCCGCTCGACGAGCTCGGTCCCGTTACGAGCAGCCTGCTGAAACCGGGCAGCTGAGTCGGCGTACTCCGGTTGGTCTTGTCGCCCAGGCCGAGCTGACCGACGCCGTTGCCCCCCCCAGCACCACGCGGTGCTCCCGCTGCGGGTACCGCAGGTGTGCACGGAGCCCCCGGTGACGGACGCCCAGGTGGTGACGGTGCCGACCTGCACCGGGCTCGTCCGGTTCACCGTGTTCCCGAGCCCCAACTGACCGGAACCGTTGTTCCCCCAGCACCACAGCGTCCCGTCCAGCCGGACGGCACAGGTGTGCTGTCCTCCGGCGGTGACGGACGCCCAGGTGGTGACGGTGCCGACCTGCACCGGACTCGTCCGGTTCACCATGTCACCCAGCCCCAACTGACCGGAGCCGTTGTTGCCCCAGCACCACAGCGTGCCGCCGGTGCGCACGGCGCAGGTGTGCGCGGAGCCTCCCGCGACTGACGCCCCCCAGGTGGTGACGGTGCCGACCTGCACCGGGCTGGTCCGGTTGGTCGTATCGCCCAGCCCCAGCCGACCGGAGCCGTTGTTCCCCCAACACCACAGTGTCCTGTCGAAGCGGGTGGCGCAGGTGTGGTCGGAGCCTGTGGCCAGCACCTTCCAGGTCGTCGCAGTGCCGACCTGGACGGGGCTGGTCCGGTTGGTCGTATCGCCCAGCCCCAACTGACCGGAGCCGTTGTTCCCCCAGCACCACAGCGTGTGCGTGGCGCGTGTGGCACAGGTGAAACTCTGCCCGGCAGCGAGGTCCAACCATGTGGTGGCCGTGCCGGCCTGGGTGAAGGTGGTTTGCCCCGTGTTGTTGCCGAGGCCGAGCTGCCCGGAGCCGTTGGCTCCCGAACACCACAGGGTGCCGGTGGTCCGGCGCGCGCAGGTGTGCTGCGAGCCTGCCGCCATGCGGGTCCAGTCCACAGCCGTGCCGGCCTGCCCGGGAAAATCTTGGTCGCTCTTGTTCCCCAGGCCGAGCTGCCCGTCACTGTTCTCGCCCCACCCGAACAATCTGCCGACCGCGAAATTCGTAGCCGCCGCCCAACTCGCCGTCACCGAAGTGGTCTTCGAAAAGGCGGCGAATGCCACAGGAATAGCCAAGAGTCCTGCCACCGCCGCCACAAGGACCAGCCAACTGCGCCGCACCGTCAAACGGCGCCTGTGCCGGACTGGGGAATTCAGAATTTCGATGCCGTCACGTACTCCGCGGTCCAAAGACGTTTCCACGTCGCATATATCGGCACTGCGTTTCGCAGCTTGAGCCGATCAAGCTGCGACGCACACCTCACTCGGCTCCCAAGGGGCCAGTGGGATAGGCGGGTTATCGGCAGCCTGTTCCGGACTCTGCTTACCTTCCGGCCGGAGGGCCGCCCGTGGAGCCACAGTTGGATCAGCGCGCGGCAATCAACTGGTCAACCGCCTTGCGGATCGAGTCCTCGCGCTTGCAGAAGGAAAAACGGACCAGCCAGGCCGGGTCATCGGTGCCCACGTAGAAGGCCGAGGTAGGGATCGCGACCACCCCCGCGCGCTCCGGCAAGTCCCGGCAGAACTGCACGCCGTCCGAGTACCCCCACGGCCGCACATCCGCCTGCACGAAGTACCCGGCGTCCGCACGGAAGGGCCGAAGTCCGGCTTCCGCCAGGCCGGCGCTCAGCAGGTCCCGATTCCCGCGCAGGGTGTCCCGCAACTCCCCCGCCCACTGCTCCACCGAGCCGAGCGCCCGCGCCAGCGCTTCCTGATACGGAGTGCCCGAGGCGTACGTCAGGAACTGCTTGGCCGCACCCACCGCCGACACGAGCGGCGCGGGCCCGCAGACCCAACCGACCTTCCAGCCCGTTGCGTTGAAGGTCTTGCCCGCCGAGGAGATGACCACCGTCCGCTCGCGCATTTCCGGCAGGGCCGCGATGGGGAGATGACGCGCGCCGTCGTTGTAGACGAGGTGCTCGTAGACCTCATCCGTGATCACCGTCAGTGAGTGCTCGCGGCACACATCGGCGATGGTTTCCAACTCTTCGGCCTTGAAGACCATGCCTGTCGGGTTGTGCGGAGTGTTCAGGATCAGCACCCGGGTGCGCGGGGAAACGGCCGCACGCAGCGCGTCCGCGTCGAGAGCGAAACCGGCACCGTCGAGGACCAGGGGAACGGCGACCAACCGGGCCCCGGCAAGCCGCGCATCCGCCGCGTACGCGTCATAGCAGGGGTCGAAGGCAATGACCTCGTCACCTGGGTCGCAGAGCGCCAGCAGGGCCGCAGCGAGTGCTTCCGTCGCGCCCGTGGTGACCAGCACCTCACCCTGAGGCTGGTAGTCGAGGCCGTACCGCCGCAGCTGATGCGCGGCGACAGCCTCGCGCAGCGCCGGGAACCCATGAGCCGGCGGGTACTGGTTGCTGCCCGCGAGCACAGCATCCGCCACGTCCTTGAGCAGCGAGGGCGGACTGGCCAGCTCCGGCACCCCTTGCCCGAGGTTCACGGCCCCGGTCCTCCTCGCCAGCTCCGTCATCTCCGTGAAGATCGACGTGCCCATGCCCCGCACCCTCGCCGCAGGACTCCAGCCTGCTGAGCCCACTACGCCGCGCGCGTCAGCCGTCCCCGCCGTATTCATGCGATCCCGCTTTCCCGAGTCCACCAACCAGGAGATTCGGCCCTCACGATAGGCGTGCACGGGGGAGACCGGTCCATTCAGTGGGCAAGGCCGAGCCATCACCCGGCCCTCAGCCCGCCGTTCGTCCGATTCGCATTCTGCAAGCGCGAGTCGGTGCTCCAGGAGGCCGTGACCCGGCCGAAAGGGCTCATTAACGGCTGAACCGCCCGCTGTCACGAGTGACACGCACACCTTCAGCCGACCGGGTAAGAACCAGCACCATCTGCTGCACAGCGCTCGCGCGTGCGCCTTGGGCGGCACAAGGTCGGGTTGACCGACCCCCTGTGCGCGCCCGGAGGTGCACCCTGTCCGCCGACACTTTCGACAGCGCAGCGGCGGCGGCTGCCAGGCCCGCTCCCCGCTGGCGCACCGCGCTGCTGAGGGCAGCCCCCGCGCTGGGGCTGTTCGCGGCGGCGCGGCTGGCCGGGCTGCTGGTGATGGCGGGCTGGGCCTGGCACATCGGGCGCTCGCCCCGGATGCTCGTGGCCCGTGCCTGGGACTCCGACTGGTACATGCTGATCGCCGAGCACGGCTACGGCCGCGTCCTGCGCTGGCCGGACGGCTCGGTCCAGAGCGATCTGGCATTCTTCCCGCTCTACCCGGGGCTGCTGCGCGCGGTGACAACCCTGCTGCCGGTGACCAGCGGCACTGCCGGGCTGCTGCTCTCCTGGTCCGCGGCCGCGGCGGCCGCCTGGGGCATCTACGCGGTCGTCGAGCGGCTGAGCGGGCGGCGCATCGCGACCGCGGTGGTCCTGCTCTGGGGCCTGTTGCCGCACTCGATCGTGCTCTCCATGGCGTACACGGAGCCGGTGCTCACCGCGTTCGCCGCCTGGTCGCTGTACGCGCTGCTCACCCGCCGCTGGGTGTGGGCGGGCATGCTGGCGACGCTCGCCGGGCTCTCCCGGCCCAACGGGATCGCGGTGGCCGCGGCGGTGCTCGCGGTGGCGGCGTACGAGGTGTCCAAGGCGTACCGGCGGGGCGAGCGCCCGGGGTGGCGGATCTGGACGGGCGCGGCCGTGGCCCCGCTCGGCTGGTGCGGCTATGTGCTCTTCGTCGGCTTCCGCAAGGGCGACCCGCTGGACGGGTACTTCGCCGTGCAGCGTGGCTGGAACTCGCGCTTCGACTTCGGGATCGGAGCGCTGAAGGTGGTGCGCGACATCGTGCTGCGCCCGGCGATGTTCCCACCCGTGGTGGCGCTGCTGATCGTCGCGGCGGCTGTGGTCCTGTTCGTGCTGTTCGCGCTGGAGCGGCCGCCGTTGGCGGTGTTCGTCTACACCATCGTGCTGGTGCTGATCACGGTCGGCGGCTCCGGCTTCTTCGAGTCCAAGCCGCGCTTTCTGCTGCCGGCCTTTCCGCTGCTGCTGCCGGTGGCCCGCGTCATGACGAAAGCCCGGCCGAGTGCGGCGGTCGTGGTGACCGTCGCGCTGGCCGGGCTGTCGTTCGCCTACGGGACGTATCTGGTGACACTGTCCCCGCTGGCGCCGTAGCCGGTGCTGCCGGGGGGCCGCTCAGGCCTCGTCGTCGGCGGGCTTCTCGTCGGCGGACTGCTCGTCCGCCGGCTCCAGGCCGAGCTGCTCCACGAGCCACTTGTCGAACTCGATCGAGGCCCGGACCCAGCTGACCGTCGACGACACGAAGTGCTCCAGGCTGACGCCCATGCCGATCAGCATCTGCGTCTCGCCGATGAGGCGGACCGTGCTGGGTGCGTCCTCGTCCTCGTCGTGGATGTGCGTGTAGACCTTCGGCCACAGGGTGCGGCGGTTCCAGTCGTCGATCGCGTCGAGGAGCTTGGGCTTCTCCTCAAGGGCGTGCGGACGGTCGTAGAAGGTCCGCACCGAGAAGACCTGCTGGTCCTCCTCGCCGCGGAACATGAAGTACGTGCGGAATTCCTCCCACGGCGCGGCGAGGTCGCCCTCGTCGTCGACGACGTACTTGAGCTCCATCTGATCGAGGAGCTGCTTGACCAGGTCCTGATCGGGAACGACGGGGCCCGCCGGTCCTGCGGCCTGCGGCTGGGGCTGGCCCCCGAAATTAGGAATCGAGGACGGATCGATGGTCACCGTGTATTTCCCTTCGTACGGTTCCCGCCATCCTCTCCCATGTCCGGCGGGGCATGGCAACCCCCGACTCACCCGATCCGCTGCAGGCTGACATTTCCGGCCGGAGCCTTTCGCCTCGGCACGACGGACCCCGCACCGCGTCAGCCCGCCTTGCCCACGATCAGGCCGTCCTCGAAACGGTCCACCCGTACCGTGTCGCCGTCCGCGACCTCGCCCGCGAGGATCTCCTTCGCGAGGCGGTCGCCGATCGCCGTCTGCACCAGACGGCGCAGCGGGCGCGCCCCGTACGCCGGGTCGTTGCCCTCGTCGGCCAGCCACTCCAGCGCCGCCGGGGTCACCTCCAGCGAGAGCCTGCGCTCGGCGAGGCGCTGCGCGAGGCGGTCGATCTGGAGCTTCGCGATGTGCGCGAGCTCGTCGCGGGACAGTGCCGAGAAGACCACCAGATCGTCCAGCCGGTTCAGGAACTCCGGCTTGAAGGTCGCCCGGACCACCTCCAGGACCTGCTCCCGCTTCTCCTCCTCCGAGGTGAGCGGCTCGACCAGATACTGGCTGCCGAGGTTCGACGTCAGGACCAGGATCGTGTTGCGGAAATCCACCGTCCGGCCCTGCCCGTCCGTCAGCCGGCCGTCGTCGAGGACCTGGAGCAGGATGTCGAAGACCTCGGGATGCGCCTTCTCCACCTCGTCGAGCAGCACGACGGAGTACGGACGCCGCCGCACGGCCTCGGTGAGCTGGCCGCCCTCCTCGTAGCCGACGTACCCGGGAGGAGCGCCGACCAGCCGGGCCACTGAGTGCTTCTCCCCGTACTCGCTCATGTCGATGCGGACCATGGCCCGCTCGTCGTCGAAGAGGAAGTCGGCGAGGGCCTTCGCCAGCTCGGTCTTGCCGACACCGGTCGGGCCGAGGAAGAGGAACGAGCCGGTCGGCCGGTCGGGGTCGGCGATCCCGGCCCGGGTGCGCCGGACCGCGTCGGACACCGCCCGCACCGCCTCGGTCTGGCCGATCAGCCGCCTGCCCAGCTCCTGCTCCATGCGCAGCAGCTTCTGCGTCTCGCCCTCGAGCAGCCGCCCGGCCGGGATCCCGGTCCAGGAGCCGACCACGTCCGCGATGTCGTCCGGGCCGACCTCCTCCTTGACCATGGTGTCCTTGGCCGCTTCCTTCTCGGCCTCCGCCGCCTCCTCCAACTCCCGTTCCAGGCCCGGGATCTCCCCGTACAGCAGCTTGGACGCGGTGTCGAAGTCGCCGTCGCGCTGGGCCCGCTCGGCCTGGCCGCGCAGTTCGTCGAGCTTCTCCTTCAGCGCACCGACGCGGTTGAGGCCCTCCTTCTCCTTCTCCCAGCGCGCGGTGAGGCCGCGCAGCTCCTCCTCCTTGTCGGCGAGGTCGCGGCGCAGCTTCTCCAGGCGCTGCATGGAGCCCGGGTCGGTCTCGTTCTTGAGGGCGAGCTCCTCCATCTTCAACCGGTCGACGGAGCGCTGGAGTTCATCGATCTCGACAGGCGACGAGTCGATCTCCATACGGAGCCGGGAGGCGGCTTCGTCGACGAGGTCGATGGCCTTGTCGGGCAGGAAGCGCGAGGTGATGTACCGGTCCGAGAGCGTCGCGGCGGCGACCAGAGCCGAGTCCGCGATCTGCACCTTGTGGTGTGCCTCGTACCGGCCCTTGAGCCCGCGCAGGATCGCGATCGTGTCCTCCACGGACGGCTCGGCGACCATCACCTGCTGGAACCGCCGCTCCAGCGCGGGGTCCTTCTCGATCCGCTCGCGGTACTCGTCGAGCGTCGTCGCGCCGACCATGCGCAGCTCGCCGCGCGCCAGCATCGGCTTCAGCATGTTGCCCGCGTCCATGGACGAGTCGCCGCCCGCGCCGGCGCCCACGACGGTGTGCAGCTCGTCGATGAAGGTGATGATCTGGCCGTCGCTCGCCTTGATCTCGGAGAGGACGGTCTTCAGCCGCTCCTCGAACTCACCGCGGTACTTCGCGCCCGCGACCATCGCGCTGAGGTCGAGCGAGACCAGCCGCTTGTTCCTCAGCGACTCGGGCACGTCGCCCTTCACGATCCGCTGGGCGAGGCCCTCGACGACCGCGGTCTTCCCGACGCCGGGCTCACCGATGAGGACGGGGTTGTTCTTCGTACGCCGCGACAGCACCTGCACCACGCGGCGGATCTCCTGGTCCCGGCCGATGACCGGGTCGAGCTTGCCCTCGCGGGCCGCGGCGGTGAAGTCCGTACCGAACTTCTCCAGCGCCTTGTACTGCCCCTCAGGGTCGGGGGTGGTCACCCGGCGCCCTCCCCTTACCGTCTCGAACGCGGCCAGCAGCTTCTTCGCCGTGGCCCCCTGCTGGTCCAGCACCTCCCCGGTCTGCCCGCCCTTGGCGGCGATTCCGATGAGGAGATGCTCGGTGGAGATGTAGTCGTCCCCGAGCTCCTTGGCCCGCTGCGCGGCGTCGGCGATGACGGCGAGCAGCTCGCGGTTGGGCTGCGGCGGCGCGACGGTGGACCCGGTGACGCTGGGCTGCGCGGCCAGCAGCCGCTCCGCCCCGGACCGGACGGCGGCCTGGTCGGCCTCGACCGCGGCCAGCAGATCGGTGATGTTCTCGTTGTCCTGGCCCGCGAGCAGCGCGAGCAGCAGATGCGTGGGGGTCAGATCGGGATGCCCCTCGGACACGGCCCGGGTGGTGGCGGCGTTGATCGCATCCCGGCTCTTGTTGGTCAGCTCGGCGTCCACTGCGGCCTCTCCTCCTCGCTGTAGGGACTCTTCCCTCAACACTGACTCATTCAACCTGCACTAAGTTGAGTCTACTTCACTCAAGTATGGAGCAGGCAGGACATGCCGACGCGAACCATTGCCGCCACTACCCTGCTGAGCATGGCCATCGACGTACGCAACCCCGGTCCCGAGTACCTCGCGTTCTGGCGTGAATACCATCTGTGCACGCTCACGACACAGCGTCCGGACGGCAGCCCGCACGTCGTGCCGGTGGGCGTGACGTACGACCCCGAGGCCGGGCTCGCCCGCATCATCACCAACAAGAGCAGCAGGAAGGTGGCCAACATCCTGGCCGCGGACCGGCAGGGCGGGGCGCGCGTGGCCGTCTGTCAGGTCCACAGGGGGCGCTGGGCGACGCTGGAGGGGCGGGCGACCGTACGCACGGAGCCGGAGCTCATCGAGGACGCGGTACGGCGCTACGCGGAGCGCTACGAGCGGATGCCGGCACCCAACCCGGACCGGGTGCTCATCGAAATCGCCCTGGACCGGGCGCTGGGGCGCGGCTGACGGACGCGACCGAGGGACGCGCCTGAGGGACGCGGCTGCCGCCGGCCGTCCCGCTTCCGCACGGGAGAAGCCCCGTACGGGAAAAGCACAGCGGCGCCATCGTGTTTCAGGTCCACGATGGCGCCGCTGTGTGGGGGAAGCACCTGAGCGATTTAAAACGACGGGGGAACCGCTCAGGCACTGCGGGGGGTGGCGGTGGTGGTGTCGGGCTCGACCAGCTGGTGATCCCGCTGGTCAAGATTGACGAAAATCATGCCGTACCGGATGGCACAGCGGACGGGCTGCGGAGCTCCACGGGGCCTGCGAAGGCACCGATACGCGCGGACGTCCTCATCCTCCTCGCGCGCCACGACGATCGGCTCCCCGAAGAGGGTGACCATCAACGAGTCGCCACGGTGGGGGATTGCCGTGACGAGGTCGATGAAATGCCACCCCGATCGGTAGGCCGTAGCCATTTCACGCCGGAAGACCCGGTCGTCCGGTGGAACGGTCATGCGTCCGTGCGGGCCGGAGCGACACCCCAGGAAGGCTCACCAGGAGTACCCGCGGCATCCGCCGGTGCTACACCCCAGGAAGGCTCACCAGGAGTACCCGCGGCATCCGCCGGTGCTACACCCCAGGAAGGCTCACCAGGGGTAAGCGCCGCGTTTGCTGCGACGAAACCCCAGGAGGGCTCACCGGGCGTTGCTGCCACAGCGTCCGCGGGAACGAAACCCCACGAAGGTTCGCCGGGGGTTGCCGTCACAGCGCCGGCGGGAGAGCTACCCCAGGAGGGCTCGCCGGAAGCCACCGCACCGAGCGCGGCCGCCGCTATGGCAAGAGCACAAAGAGCACGAAGCGTCCTAGACATGGGTGATCTCCACCTCTTTTGATCATTCCTCCTCCCCCGCGCATAAGACGATGTCTCACTCCGAACGCTTGCACCAGCGACGGCAGGCATCATGTTCCTGTAATGCAGGAGCCTGAGGGGGTGCACATGTCATCGAAGGGGGGCGAAACGGGACACCCTCACGCAGACGGCGAGCTGTGCGAGGCGGGGAAGAATCTGTACATCACCGCTCTGCGGACCGGGCGAATAGCCCGGTCAGAGGCGGAGCCCACACCCTGTCTCTTCGATCTCGCCCTACTGCATCCGGATCCCGACGACGCTCAATGGCTCCGTCCGGTTCCGCCGACCACTGCGCTGACACAGCTGATACACCCCATCGAGCGGGAGATCCAAGAGCGCCGACGTCGAACTGTCGCTCTGACCGATGCTCTTGAGCCATTCATGGCGTTCAGTGCTCAGAACTCCACCGTCCCACAAGGGATCACCGTCCTCGAGGGTCTCAACCGCATCAACACAACCCTTGACCAGGTCACCGCAGACTGTTCGGAGGAGCTTCTCACGGTGCAGCCCGGCAGCGGGCGACAGCCGCACATCCTCGAGAAGGCGCTGCGCCGCGTGGAGCCGCTGATCGACCGCGGCGTACGGATGCGGACGCTCTACCAGCACACGGCCCGCCACCACCCGGCCACCCTCGCCTACATGGAGCAGGTCGGCCCGTCCGGCGTGGAGGTGCGCACGCTCGAGGAGATCATCGACCGGCTGATCATTGTCGACCGGAAAGTGGCGTTCATACCGGCAAGTAGCGACAGGCTCTCGGCACTTGAGCTACGGCACAAGGGAATCGTCGAGTATCTCGTCGGCGTCTTCGAGCAGTTCTGGCTGCACGGCATCCCGTGGGAGGAGCAAGTCTCCTACGGCCCCCCGCTGGACGGCATCACAGGCGTCCAGCGCTCGATCGCCAAGCTGCTGGTCGAGGGCCATGTGGACGAGGCCATCGCCCGGCGGCTCGGCATGAACGTCCGTACCTGCCGTGCCCATATCGCCAAGCTGGGCTCCTCGCTGGGCAGCGGCAGCCGGACCCAACTCGGCTATCTCATCGCGCAGTCGGGGATCCTGGAGCACGAAGGCTGAGGCCCACGGCGGGGCGGCCGGCGAGAACGGCGGGATCCGTATGCCGCGGGGGACCTAGGAGAACATGAGAAGGGGACGTAAGAAGCTGGCGTCCCCACCCATGTTTCACACGGCTGAGGGGCCGGAGAGCGACTCGCCCTCCGGCCCCTCAGCCGTACAACTCCGGTCCTACTCGGGACGCTTGGGCCGCCAGACCACCAACGCGCTCGCCTGCTGCACATCCTGGTACGGCACCAGATCGCGCCGGTAGGAGGCATGCACCTGCGCCTCGCGCTGCTGCATCGCCGCCGCCGCGCCGTCCACGGCCGCCGACAGCTCGACAATCCGCTGCTGGAGCGCAGCGACCTGGTTCTCCAGTTCGATGATGCGCTTGATTCCGGCCAGGTTGATGCCCTCGTCCTGGGACAACTGCTGGACGGTGCGAAGCAGTTCGATATCGCGGGCGGAGTATCGCCGACCCCGGCCCGGCGTACGGTCCGGTGAGACCAGACCCAGCCGGTCGTACTGTCGCAGGGTCTGCGGATGCAGGCCCGAGAGCTGCGCGGCCACCGAGATCACGTACACCGGCGACTCGTCGGTCAGTTCGTAAGCCCTGCTGACAGCTGAGTACTGTCGGCGACGTCCGTCCATTGCGTCATGCTCCCTTCGCGGCCTGGAACAGCTCGGCCCGCGGGTCCTCCTCCGCGGTGGCTTCGCGGTAGGCCTCCAGCGCTTCCTTCGCCTTGTCGCTCAGCTCCTTGGGTACCGCGACCTCAACGGTGACCAACAGGTCGCCGCGGGTGCCGTCCTTGCGGACCGCACCCTTGCCGCGGGCCCGCATCGTACGGCCGTTGGGCGTCCCGGCGGGCAGTTTCAGCGTGACCGGGGGGCCGCCGAGGGTCGGTACCTTCACCTCGCCGCCGAGCGCCGCCTCCGTGTAGGTGACGGGCACGGTGATGGTGAGGTTGTCGCCCTTGCGGCCGAAGACGGAGTGGGCGCCGACATGCACGACGACGTACAGGTCGCCGGCCGGGCCGCCTCGTTCGCCCGGCGCGCCCTTGCCGCGCAGCCGGATCCGCTGGCCGTCGGAGACGCCCGCGGGGATACGGACCTGCATGGTGCGCGAGGAGCGGGCGCGCCCGCTGCCCTTGCAGACCTCGCAGGGGTCCTGCGCGATCAGGCCGCGGCCCTTGCAGTCCACGCACGGGTCGGTGAGCGAGAAGGAGCCGCTGCCGCCGCGCGAGACCTGGCCGGTGCCGACACAGGTCGGGCACACCCGAGGCGTACCGTTTCTGTCGCCGGTGCCCGAACACGCCTTGCACGCCGCCGAACTGGACATCCGCAGCGGGACCGTGGCCCCGTCGACCGCCTCGGTGAAGCTGAGCGTCACCTCGGACTCGATGTCCTGGCCACGGCGCGGCTGGGTACGCGTACCCGCGGCGCCGCCGGCGCCGCGGTTGAACAGGCCGCCGAACACATCGCCGAGACCGCCGCCGAAGCCTCCGGCGCCACCCTGCGTCCCGCCCTGGGCGCCTCCGAAGAGGTCGCCCAGGTCGAAGTTGAAGGTGCCGCCGGGGCCGCCGGGACCTGGCCTGAAGCCACCGTTGCCGAAGAGGGCGCGCGCCTCGTCGTACTCCTTGCGCCGCTTGGGGTCGCCGAGGATGTCGTTGGCCTCGGAGATCTCCTTGAAGCGCTCCTCGGCCTTGGCGTCGCCCTTGTTGGCGTCCGGGTGGAACTCGCGGGCGAGCTTCCGGTACGCCTTCTTGATCTCGGCCTCGGTGGCGTCCTTCGGGACGCCGAGAACCTTGTAGTAGTCCTTCTCGACGAAGTCCTTCGTGCTCATCGACGTCCCTCCTCTCGGCCTGTCATTGCGTCAGCCCTGTTCCGGGCCACCGCTCTCCTCGTCGGTTGCCGTCTCGTCCTTCGGAGCCGCGCCCGGCTGGGGCTCGGCCACCGCGACCCGCGCGGGGCGGATGGTCCGCTCGCCGATGCGATACCCCGGCTGCAGGACCGCGACGCACGTGGTCTCTGTGACATCCGGTGCGTACGAGTGCATCAGGGCTTCGTGGATCGTCGGGTCGAAGGGCTCGCCCTCCTTGCCGAACTGCTGCAGGCCCATCTTGGCGGCGGCCGTCTCAAGAGATTCGGCAACCGACTTGAACCCGCCCACCAGCTCTCCGTGATCACGGGCGCGGCCGATGTCGTCGAGTACGGGCAGGAGCTCGGTCAGGAGGGTCGCCGTGGCGATCTCCTTGACCGTGATCCTGTCGCGCTCCACGCGACGGCGGTAGTTCTGGTACTCGGCCTGGAGCCGCTGGAGGTCTGCCGTGCGCTCGTTGAGCGCCGTGCGGACCTGGTCCAGCTGTGCTGTCAGGCCGACGATCATTGCTGCGTCCCCTGCCGGGGCCGCCGGGCCCTCCTTCTCGGAGGACTCGGCGGATTCGGCGGCGTCGTCAGGTGTGGCGCCGGAGGGGACGTCGGGCTTCTCGTCGAAGCCCGGAGTCTCCTCCGTCACGCGGCACCACCCTTCGCGTCCTTCTCGTCGTCCACGATCTCGGCGTCGACGACATCGTCCTCAGCCTTGGCCTGCTCGCCGGCGGGGGCGTCGGCACCGGCAGCGGCACCGCCCTCGGGCGTGGCGTTGGCGTACATCGCCTGGCCGAGCTTCTGGCTGACCGCGGCGACCTTCTCGGTGGCGGTGCGGATCTCGGCCGTGTCCTCGCCCTTGAGCTTCTCCTTCAGCTCGGTGAGCGCGGTCTCGACCTCGGTCTTCACATCGCCGGGAACCTTGTCCTCGTTGTCCTTGAGGAACTTCTCGGTCTGGTAGACGAGCTGCTCGCCCTGGTTACGGCTCTCGGCGGCCTCGCGGCGACGGTGGTCCTCGTCCGCGTACTGCTCGGCCTCCTGGCGCATCCGGTCGACCTCGTCCTTCGGCAGCGAGGAGCCGCCGGTGACGGTCATCTTCTGCTCCTTGCCCGTGCCCAGGTCCTTCGCGGTCACGTGCATGATGCCGTTGGCGTCGATGTCGAAGGCGACCTCGATCTGCGGGACCCCGCGCGGGGCCGGCGGCAGACCGGTCAGCTCGAACATCCCGAGCTTCTTGTTGTACGCCGCGATCTCGCGCTCGCCCTGGTAGACCTGGATCTGCACGGACGGCTGGTTGTCCTCGGCCGTCGTGAAGATCTCGGACCGCTTGGTCGGGATCGTGGTGTTGCGCTCGATGAGCTTGGTCATGATGCCGCCCTTGGTCTCGATACCGAGGGACAGCGGGGTCACGTCGAGGAGCAGGACGTCCTTGACCTCACCCTTGAGGACACCGGCCTGGAGCGCGGCGCCGATGGCGACGACCTCGTCCGGGTTGACGCCCTTGTTGGCGTCCTGGCCGCCGGTGAGCTCCTTGACGAGCTCGGCGACGGCGGGCATCCGGGTCGAGCCGCCGACCAGGACCACGTGGTCGATCTCGGACAGCTGGATGCCGGCGTCCTTGATGACGTTGTGGAACGGGGTCTTGCAGCGCTCGAGCAGGTCCGCGGTGAGCTGCTGGAACTGAGCCCGGGTGAGCTTCTCGTCCAGGTGCAGCGGGCCCTCGGCGGAGGCCGTGATGTACGGCAGGTTGATGTTCGTCTCGGTCGAGGACGACAGCTCGATCTTCGCCTTCTCCGCGGCCTCGCGGAGACGCTGGAGAGCCATCTTGTCCTTGGACAGGTCGACGCCGTGACCGTTGGCGAACTGCTTCACCAGGTAGTCGACGACGCGCTGGTCCCAGTCGTCACCACCGAGGTGGTTGTCACCGTTGGTGGCCTTCACCTCGACGACGCCGTCGCCGATCTCCAGCAGCGAGACGTCGAAGGTGCCGCCACCGAGGTCGAAGACCAGAATCGTCTGGTCGTCCTTGTCGAGGCCGTAGGCCAGGGCTGCCGCCGTCGGCTCGTTGACGATACGCAGGACGTTCAGGCCCGCGATCTCACCGGCCTCCTTGGTCGCCTGACGCTCGGAGTCGTTGAAGTACGCCGGTACGGTGATGACCGCGTCGGTGACCTTCTCGCCGAGGTAGGACTCCGCGTCGCGCTTCAGCTTCTGCAGGATGAAGGCGCTCATCTGCTGCGGGTTGAAGTGCTTCCCGTCGAGCTCGATCTTCCAGTCGGTGCCCATGTGGCGCTTGACCGACCGGATGGTCCTGTCGACGTTGGTGACCGCCTGACGCTTCGCAACCTCGCCGACCAGCACCTCACCGTTCTTCGCGAAGGCGACGACGGACGGCGTGGTCCTGGCACCCTCGGCGTTGGTGATGACGGTGGGCTCTCCGCCCTCCAGAACGCTGACGACGGAGTTAGTCGTGCCCAGGTCGATGCCGACCGCACGTGCCATTTCGATTCCTCCAGCTGACTTGAGTGGATCTGGCTCAAGGATGCATGACCGGGTCGATCGAGTCAACAGACCTGAGTCGGCCCCACTCAACTTTTATCCGGCCCTTACGAGCACTCTCGCCGGCCCTTGCAGCCAAGTCCTGCGCCCACCCTGCTCCCAGGGGTCCGTGCGGGGGTCCGCGCGCGTGGCGGACCGGTTCACAAAGCGTCCATCTGCGAAAGTCATAGCCGCAAAATCGATCAATAACTGTCAATCGTGATGAAAGGCGTGTATCCATGCCTGCAAAGCGAGCCGTCGACCTGACGGGCAGTCTGATCCTGCTGCTGCTCCTGTCCCCGCTCCTGCTCGCGGTCGCCGCGGCGGTCGCGCTCACCTCTCCGGGACCCGTCCTGGCCCGCCAGAACCGGACCGGCCTCGGCGGTCGCACCTTTGCGATGCTGACGTTCCGCACACGGCGGGCCGGCACCCGCTGCAGCACACCCGTCGGACGGCCGCTGCGCGACCATTTCCTCGACGAACTGCCCCAGCTGATCAATGTGGTGCGCGGCGAGATGTCCCTCGTCGGCCCACGGCCGCTGCCACCGGAGAGGTCCGAGCCCGCCACCGGAGCGGGCCGCGCCCGTCTCGGCGTACGCCCCGGCATCACGGGCCTCTGGCAGATCAGCGGGCGCTCCGAACTCCCCTGGGAGGAGATGGCCGTGCTCGATCTGCACTACATGGAGGAGTATTGGCTGGGGCTGGACCTACTGATCCTGGCCCGGACCCTCCCGGCTGTCTTCGCCGGGCGCCCCCCGGTCCGTCCCCGCCGGGCCCGCCCGGTCAGGCTTGCCTGAGCGACACAGATCACCGCGTGCGCGGCTACAGTGCGGCGGAATAAGTGGGTAATCTCAGCACGGACTGAATAAGTTACCGCTTAGTAGAAGTCGCCGAATCCCACCCTCGCAGGCCCGAGGAGCCCCCAAATGCAACTCGCCGCGATCATCGTGTCGCTGGTCCTGACCGTGGTCGGCGTTGCGCTCATCGCCAGAGCCGTCGCGCAGATCTACCGGTTCGTCAGGCTCGGCCAGGCCGTGCCCGCGGGCAGCCGTACCGACAACCCCAAGCAGCGCACGATCACCCTGGTCAAGGAGTTCCTCGGCCACACCCGGATGAACCGGTGGGGGATCGTGGGCTTCGCCCACTGGTTCGTCGCGATCGGCTTCCTCACCCTGCCGCCGACGCTGGCGCAGGCATACGGACAGCTCTTCCAGGCGGACTGGACGCTGCCGGTCATCGGCGGCTTCCTGCCGTTCGAGATGTACATCGAGTTCATCGGCCTGATGACGGTCGTCGGCATTGTCGTGCTGATGGCCATCCGGCTGCTGAACCTGCCGTCCCGGGCCGGCCGCAAGTCGCGCTTCGCGGGCTCCAAGGCCTGGCAGGCGTACTTCGTCGAGTACGTCATCCTCACCATCGGTCTCGCGATCCTCGCCCTGCGCGGGCTCGAGGGCGCGATCCACCATGTCGAGGGCTACGAAGCCGCCTACTTCGTCTCGTATCCGCTGGTCCTCGCCTTCAAGGGGCTCAGCCTCGCGACGCTCCAGAACCTCATCTACTTCACCGCGATGATCAAGATCGGCACCTCGCTGATCTGGATGATCACGGTCTCGCTCAACACCAACATGGGTGTCGCCTGGCACCGCTTCCTCGGCTTCCCGAACATCTGGTTCAAGCGGAACGCCGACGGCTCGACCGCGCTCGGCGCGCTCCTGCCGATGACGAGCGGCGGCAAGGAGATCGACTTCGAGGACCCGGGCGAGGACGACGTCTTCGGCGTCTCCCAGGTCGAGCAGTTCTCCTGGAAGGGCATCCTCGACTTCTCCACGTGTACCGAGTGCGGCCGCTGCCAGTCGCAGTGCCCCGCCTGGAACACCGGAAAGCCGCTCTCGCCGAAGCTCCTGATCATGTCGCTGCGCGACCACGCGCACGCCAAGGCCCCGTATCTGCTGGCCGGCGGCGGCAAGACGATGGAGGGCGAGGAGAAGGCTTCGGCCGAGCAGCTCAAGGATGTGCCGGCGGCGGCCCTCGCCGAGGCCGAGCGCCCGCTGATCGGGACGCTCGAGGAGAACGGCGTCATCGACCCGGACGTGCTGTGGTCCTGCACCACCTGCGGTGCGTGTGTGGAGCAGTGCCCGGTCGACATCGAGCACATCGACCACATCGTCGACATGCGCCGCTACCAGGTGATGATCGAGTCCGCGTTCCCGTCCGAGGCGGGCACGATGCTCAAGAACCTGGAGAAGAAGGGCAACCCCTGGGGTCTTGCCAAGAAGCAGCGTGTCGAGTGGACCAAGGAGGTCGACTTCGAGGTCCCGATCGTCGGCAAGGACGTCGAGGACCTGTCCGAGGTCGACTACCTGTACTGGGTCGGCTGCGCGGGCGCCCTCGAGGACCGGGCGAAGAAGACCACCAAGGCCTTCGCCGAGCTGCTGCACATCGCGGGCGTGAAGTTCGCGATCATGGGCGGCGACGAGAAGTGCACGGGTGACTCGGCCCGGCGCCTGGGCAACGAGCCGCTGTTCCAGCAGCTCGGCCAGGAGAACGTGGCCATGCTGAACATGGCGTACGGCGAGGACGACGAGGACCCCTCGACGAAGAAGCCCAAGTCGTCGAAGAAGATCGTCGCGACCTGCCCGCACTGCTTCAACACGATCGCGAACGAGTACCCGCAGCTGGGCGGCGAGTTCGAGGTCATCCACCACACGCAGCTGCTCCAGCACCTCATCGACGAGGGCAAGCTGATTCCGGTGACGCCGGTCGAGGGTCTGATCACGTACCACGACCCCTGCTACCTGGGCCGTCACAACAAGGTCTACACGCCGCCGCGCGAGATCATGTCCGCCGTCCCCGGCCTGCGCCAGCAGGAGATGCACCGCCACAAGGAGCGCGGCTTCTGCTGCGGCGCCGGTGGTGCCCGGATGTGGATGGAGGAGCGGATCGGCAAGCGCATCAACACCGAGCGTGTGGATGAGGCCCTTTCGCTGAACCCGGACATCGTCTCCACCGCCTGCCCGTTCTGCCTGGTCATGCTCACGGACTCGGTGAACGGCAAGAAGAACGACGGCAAGGCCAAGGAATCGCTCCAGGTCGTGGACGTGGCGCAGCTGCTCCTCGACTCGGTGCGTACGCCTCCGGCCGACCCGGCCGCCGCCGAGGAGTCGGAGGACGCGCCGGAGCCCGAGCCGGTGAAGTAGTCCCTGCGTAACGCGGGAGCGGCCGGATCTGCCTCGGGGGCAGAACCGGCCGCTCTCTTGTGTACGTAGTCGCGTGTCCGCTGTGTGCGTACTCGCCTGTCCGCGGGCCGCTCGACACGGCCCCAGGGTGGTCCGGTGCCTGGTTTATCGTGTCTGTTGCCCTTTGCGCTGCATTCCGCGACCGCTCAACTACCCACCGCATAACCATTGGCCTGCGATCACGACGGATCCATTGCCCTGCCGCGACGGCCGAACGAGCATCGTGGGGCGACTGAGCACAGAACAGACGGACGGGGTGGGTCGTGCGGATACGAACGGCGGCAGCAGCGGCGATGGGCGCCGCCTGCGCCTGCGCAGTGCTGCTGGCGGGCTGCACGAGCGGCCCCGAGCCCGACCGGCCCGCCACCGCCAAGAACGGCGACACCGCCCCGCTCGCCGGCCGGGCCGCCACCCCGCGCCTCCCCGTCCCCCACGGCACCGGCAGCCGCGTCCCCGAGGACTTCAATGGCGACGGCCACCGCGATCTCGTACTGAACGACCTGGTGAAGGCCCCCGACGACAGCCACGGTGACGACGCGGGCATCGGAATCGTCTACGGCACCGCCGCCCTGCGCCGGCTCGACCCCGCCCGACGCCAGATCCTCACCCCGCGCGCCAACGCCGCACCGGTCGACGGCACCCTCCCCGCCGCCTTCGACGCCGAGGCCTCCTGCGATCTCGACAAGGACGGCTTCGCGGACCTGATCGTCGCCACGGACCCGCCGTACAACGGCATCGGCCGCCCACCCGTACCGCTCCAGCTCCTCTTCGGCTCCCCCACCGGCCTCGGCGGCAAGGCGGTCGTCCTGCGCATCCCCGACCGGGCGAGATACGGCAACGACTGGCCCGACCACCCCGTCTGCGGCGACTTCGACGGCGACGGCAGCACCGACCTGGCGGTCACCGCCTCGGCGGGCCACGTCAGCTTCCTGCGCGGCCCCTTCACCCGGGCCGGCGCCCCGCGCGCCGCCACAGCGCCTGTCCCGGGCGGCGGCCCGCTCCTCTCCGCACCGGCACCCGAGCCGGACACCAATGACGACGGCTACGACGACCTGGTGGTGTCGGCCCGTGCCCCCGAGCCGGGCGCGGCGGCCAAAGGGGAGCTGCTGCTCGGCGGCCCCGACGGCCCCGGCCGCGCGGGCGGCACGTACCGCACCAAGCCGGTACGGCTGCCGCCCGGCCCCGCGCTCCCGTCCGGCGAGACAAGCCCGGCGACCGACGTCCTCGAGTACGCGGACTTCGACGGCGACAAGCGCCCGGACCTGGTGACACGTACGCACCGCGGCGAACACGCGGACGTCGTGGCGCTGTACCCGGCGGCGGAGCGGACGCGCGCGCTGCTCACCTTCAGTACGTCGGTCTTCCTGACCTGACCTGACCTGACCGCCTGCCTGCCTGCCTGCCTGCCTGCCGTACGGCTGCCCCTGCGCCCGCCGAATGCCCAAGCTGAGCGCGGTACGGCAGACCCCCCGGGGTTCCCCTAGGGGATGTCACAGCTCAGCAGCAAAGGACCGCTTGTTCCCCTGGGTCGACCACCTCACTCTCCGGGACCAGGTACGTTCGAATACGTGGCTGGATTCAGGATCGGACGCGGCCGGGACAACCGCACCTCGCAGCAGCAGCAACCGCAGCAGGCACCGCCGTCGCCCTACCGGGGCGGGGGCGGCCGTGCGGCGCCGCCGTATGCGCAGCAGCAGCAACCGCCGCAGTGGCCCCAGGCCGGCGGCGGTCATCATCATCAGCAGCAGCCTCAGGGCCCGTACGGCGAACCGGAGTACTTCGGCGACCCGTACCAACAGCCCCCGCACGGTGACCCGTACGCCAACAACCCTGGCCACACCCAGGCGTTCAGCGTCAACGAGGACCCGTACGGCGACGGCGCGACCTACCGCGCGGGCGCGGCCGCTGCCGCCCCGTCCGGCCCGCGTCTGCACTGGAAGCAGCTGCTGAGCGGCATCGTGCTGCGCCCCGGACCGACGTTCTGGCAGATGCGCGACTACCCGGTGTGGGGCCCGGCGCTGATCGTGACGTTCCTCTACGGACTGCTCGCGCTCTTCGGCTTCGACAAGGCCCGCGAGGAGACGATCAACGCGACGATCTCCGCGGCCATCCCGTACGTACTGACGACGGCGGTCGCATTCGTCATCGGCGGCCTGATCCTGGGCGCGGTGACCCACACCATGGCCCGCCAGCTCGGCGGTGACGGCGCCTGGCAGCCGACGGTCGGCCTTTCCATGCTGATCATGTCGATCACGGACGCCCCGCGCCTGATCTTCGCCCTCTTCCTGGGCGGCGAGAACTCCCTGGTCCAGGTCCTGGGCTGGGCGACATGGGTGGCGGCGGGAGCGCTGTTCACATCGATGGTGAGCAAGTCGCACGATCTGCCGTGGCCGAAGGCGCTGGGCGCGTCGGCGATCCAGCTGATCGCACTGCTGTCGATCATCAAGCTGGGCACGATCTAGGACTTTCCACGGACGCGCAGAGGCCCCCGGAGCCATCCGGGGGCCTTTTTCCATGTCCGTACTCGCAGAGGCCTGACAAGCCCAGCAGACCTCAGCTACCACCCCGCCGGAAGGTCGGGAAGCTCAGAGCTCCTGCTCGGCGACTCCTTCAGCTCTGCGGCGACTCCGGGGGCGGCGGCTCAACCGGCGCCGGTGTGGTCCTGGTTGGGCTGGTCCTTCGGCTGGTCCTTCGGCTGGTCCTGGTTGGGCTGATCCTCGGGCTGGTCCTTGGGCTCGTCCTTGGGCTGGTCCTTGGGCTCGTCCTTGGGCTCGTCCTTCGGCTGGTCCTTGGGCTGGTCCTTGGGCTGGTCCTTGGGCTCGTCCTTGGGCGCGTCCTTCGGGTGGTCCTTGGGCGCGTCCTTGGGCTGGTCCTTGGGCTGGTCCTTGGGCTCGTCCTTCGGGTGGTCCTTGGGCTGGTCCTTGGGCTGGTCCTTGGGCTGGTCCTTGGGCTGGTCCTTCGGGTGGTCCTTGGGCTCGTCCTTGGGCGCGTCCTTCGGGTGGTCCTTGGGCTCGTCCTTCGGGTGGTCCTTGGGCGCGTCCTTCGGGTGGTCCTTGGGCTCGTCCTTCGGCTCGTCCTTCGGGTGGTCCCTGGGCGCGTCCTTCGGCTCGTCCTTCGGCTGGTCCTTCTTGCTGTCCTTGTCCTTCTTGCTGTCCTTGTCCTTCTGCTTGCCTTTCTCCGGGTACTCCTCTTGCTTGTCCTGGTGCTCCTCTGTCGATTCAGGAGGGGGCAGGACAGGGAACCGCGTTCCGGCAGGCTGGCCCTTCGGGGCGGGAACCCTTGCGTCGCTCTTGCCCATGAGGTCGCCGCTCGGACGCTGGAACCAGCCCTTGCGCTTCTGGTCGAACATCGTCACGGTCTTCATGGGCTTGTCGGCGGGTGTGACCGCAACGAGGTGGGAGGGCTGGAACGACGACCACTGACTGCCGGTGTATTTCTGCTTGTTCTCGCCGGCGACGGGCGGAGTCAGGGGGTTGCCGCAGGCGCAGCGGACGCGCGGAACGCCGCGGTCGTCGACGAGGACGGCCGTGCCGGCCTGCAGGATGGCCTGATAGCTGGTCGCCGCGCCGTTCCTGTACCCGTGGTTCGTGACGCGTGTGTCCCAGACCAGCCGAGTCGGCGTCAGGGACCGCATGTACTGGGGGATTTCGGGCTGCCGGATGTTGAGGGCTCCGGCGAAGGCCTGCCCTTTGTCGCCGTTCTGCGTGAGGAACTTGACCTGCTTCTCGACGTCACAGCTCGCGACGTTCTGCGTACCGCCGTACAAGCCCGGGTGTGAACCATTGACGACGAGGGTGCCTGTGCCGCCGGCCGATGACGTACCAGCGCTTGCGGACGAGGCTGCGGCATCCTTGTCCTGGGTCTCGGTCGACGGGGTGAACGGATCAGAGCCAGCCGCGGAGGCGGTCTGGAGGAAGACCTCCCCACCGCCCTTTTTCCCGCCGGGGAGGGCGACCGTGAGGATCACCGCCATCGCGGCACCCACCACCACAGTGCCGGCAGCCAGCAGCGTTCTCCGCGTCCGCCACCGGGGCGACAGTCCTGTGCGGCGCCGATGAGGCTCATCCGGTTCGCCGGGCGGACCCGTGGACCCCGGTGGGGGCGGAGGCCCGGGTGGGGGCGGAGGCTCGGGTGGGGGCAGTGGCCCGGGTGGGGGCGGAGGTACCGGCGACTGCTCACCTGAGGGCTGGCCGGACAGCGGGCCGGAGGGAGGGCCGGTGGGGCGCTCGGACGAAGGAGGTAGGGAACTCACGGCATTCTCCTCAACCGCATAGATATCGCGGAATGGGAATTTCTTCTCATTCGCCTCCCTAAGGCCATTATCGCTCCATGTCCGGGAGGCACTGATCATGCACCGGCTTTGTTCAAAGCCCGCCTCTCGAGTAAGCCCCGAGCTTTGCCATCGCGACACGTCACTACTTTTCGGGACTTGACAGAGAACAGCGTTCCCCTATGCGAAAGAGCCCGCTGGTCCCGGACCTCTTGACGTCGCCGTGGAGCAACGCGCCACCTGATGGTGTCCATTGCCGCGCGCCATGGCTCCCAGGTGGCGCCTCGAGCACAGCCGGATGACCCGGCGCCTGCCTCAACCGGACGCAACCGGGTGGCAGCCGAGGTCAAGCCTCCTCAGCGCCGAGCGAGGGCACGCAAGAATGACTGGCATATCTCAGTCGCAGGTCAGAGGGCTTCCCTCGACGGAGTGACCGGCTCGCCAGACTTACGTACTACAGGCAGGACACTCCAGGGGAAGTTGATCCACTCGTCGGTGCGCTTCCAGACGTACTCGCACTTCACCAGCGAATGCGGCTTCTCGTAGATGACGGCGCTGCGCACCTCGGCGACCTGGTCGACGCAGAAGTCGTGCACGAGCTTCAGCGTCTTACCGGTGTCGGCGACGTCGTCGGCGATAAGGACCTTTTTGTTCGAGAAATCAATGGCGTTCGGGATGGGCGCGAGCATGACCGGCATCTCGAGAGTGGTCCCGACCCCCGTATAGAACTCCACATTCACCAGGTGGATGTTCTTGCAGTCGAGCGCGTACGCCAGCCCCCCGGCGACGAACACGCCACCTCTGGCGATGCTGAGCACGATGTCGGGCTCGTACCCGTCGTCGGCGATGGCTTGCGCAAGCTCACGGATCGCCCCGCCGAACGTCTCGTACGTCAGGTTCTCCCGTGCCTCACTCAAGGCTCACACCTGCGTCCGGTGGAAGTTCATGTACGACCGCGACGCCGTGGGCCCACGCTGCCCCTGGTAACGGGACCCGTACCGCTCGCTCCCGTACGGGAATTCGGCCGGCGAGCTCAGCCGGAACATGCACAGCTGACCGATCTTCATGCCCGGCCAGAGCTTGATGGGCAGCGTCGCGAGATTCGACAGCTCGAGCGTGACGTGCCCGGAGAAGCCGGGGTCGATGAACCCTGCGGTCGAGTGCGTGACCAGCCCCAGCCGCCCGAGGCTGGACTTCCCCTCCAGCCGCGAGGCGAGGTCGTCCGGCAGCGAGATGACCTCGTAGGTCGAGGCAAGGACGAACTCACCGGGGTGCAGGATGAACGCCTCGTCCCCCTCCGGCTCGACCTTCCTGGTCAGATCCGTCTGCTCGACAGCAGGATCAATATGCGGATAGCGGTGGTTCTCGAACACCCGGAAGTAGCGGTCGAGCCGCACATCGATGCTCGAGGGCTGCACCATGAATTCGTCGTACGGGTCGATACGCACCCGTCCGGCGTCGATCTCGGCCCGGATGTCCTTGTCTGAGAGAAGCACGCACCGAGGATACGCAGAGCGCGCGGGCCCACCCCAATCGGGACAGCCCGCGCGCCCACTCCGACCGCCGATTCCCCACGGCTTCCGTACGGCTACCGGCTACCGCTTGGCCGACCGCTCCGACTCCACAGGCACGACACTGCGAAGCCGCGCACAACGCGGACACCGAATGAGCCGCCCGGGCCCGATCCGATCGGCGCCGAGCTGCTGCATCGGGAACGAAGCGGTACTGAAGACGTGCCCCTCGGCACAGCGGACGACGGTGCGCTCCATCAAGTCCATCGGGTCCCTTCCCCAACAAAATGCGGACGAACGACCACATTAGGGGATGAACGGGACGGGCCCGCATGCGGCACTCCGATGTCACTCCGCACGCAACGGTACGCCTCAACTCCCGTACGCGGCAGCCGCATCCGGGGCGGCGACATCGGCTGCATCCGCCCCCTGGACAGCACAAAGGCCCCGCGGCTAAATACACCGGGGGCCAGCGATGGGGTACAGTGTGCGACGATGCGGTCGCCGTTCACGGCCCGCCGCGCGGGTGTAGTTTAATGGTAGAACATGAGCTTCCCAAGCTCAGAGCGCGGGTTCGATTCCCGTCACCCGCTCCATATGAAAGCCCCAGGCCAGCGCCCGGGGCTTTTTGTTGTCCCGCACTAAACATCTCGTGCCAGATCCGTGCCAGATTCTTGATTGTCCGGCCCCTTGCGCTGCGCGGCGTGAACGGCGCCCGCGCGTGCGCGTGGTGCGGAAGCTGTCGGCGATCAGCACGTCGCCTGGGGTGCGGGAGACACCTTGGGTTGACCTCGTCAAGGGCTTTCGCCGGCTCCGCGTCCGCCTCGGCGTCCCGGCCGGGGTTCGCCTTGAGAAGCTCACGGTCGCAGCCGGGCAGTGGATAGCGCAGACGGCCCCCGCAGGAACCTGCGGGGGCCGCCTACTGCTGGTCAGCTCTGCAGCTCTCGCTTGTTGCTCTTCACGATCGACACGACCGGGTTGTCCGGCAGGGGCTTGCCGGGATCCTTCACGGTGAGTTCAGTGGGCCACGACGTGCCGGGGTAAAGGGCGACCGCGCCGGTGTCGACTCGTACCGTCGCATCGAATCCGCCCGGCCCGGTGATGCGTACCTCGACCTGGTAGAAGGCTCGCTCCTTGCCGCTGTTGGTGATGCTCAGCGGCACCGTCAACGATCCCCTGTCACGACGGGGCTTGAAGACCGTGACATCGCCGCTCGCAAGGACCGACTGTCCGAACTCCTCATTGCCTTGAGCCGTGCCGGTCGGTGTGCTGCGGGTGATGGGGTCGCCGCTGGCGGCTGCTGCCCGCCGCTCGTCGATCTCGGCGCTGATGCGATCCTGCGCCGCAGGCTGAGACGACGACGCTGTGGGCGCAGGCGTCGCCTCGGCAGACTTCGAGGGCGATTCCGCCCCTGCCGCTGACTCTGCCGATCGGCCGACAGGCGGGGCCCCACTGGGCGCAAATGCACCGGGCGGGCCGCCGGCCGCACTGTCGCTCCCACCGTCCCCTCCGGTGAGAACAACGACCGTTCCAGCTGCTATCGCCGCTGTCAGCGCCAAGGCTCCGCCCCAGGCGACAGTCCGACGGCGCGGCGCGGGCCGCCGCCTAGTTGCACGAGAAGGCATATTGGGAGGTGTAGTTGATGAAGTTCGACATCTTTGCGGTGACGGTGGCGCACACGGGGTGCTTGGTGTAGACGGGACCGGCGTACTGGCTGAACGTGCCACTGTCGGAGTCGCACTTGGTGCCCGGGTACCCGTCGCAAACCTTCGCCGTCATGCTCTGGGCTTTGCCCGTGTTGTTGTCGAAGATGAGGCACCCGCCTGCCTGACTGTTGTAGGTGAACACAGTTGCAAGGCGCAGCCTGGGGTCAGTACCCACCGGCAGGGGTATGGCTTTGGTCAATGTGTACCCCGAGCCACACGCGTTCGCTGCAGCCGCGACTTCCCCCGGGTTGGCCGCGGCGAACTCGCGGGTTTGCTTGGACGCCTCGACGGACATGTTCACGTCGGTGCCAGTGGGATCCTCAGCGGCGGATGCCTGAGGTGCAGCGACAGTCAAGGCAGCGACGGCGGTGGCGGCAACTGCTAAGCGAGTGGTGGATCTGGCAATGGTCAGCATGTAGGTCCCCCTCATGGATGCACCATGTGCAAACGAATGATCTTGACCGGATCGGCAAGAGGCCGTTGAAAGTTGCCCGGACGTCCCAGACCCCGCAGTCCGCGTGCGCCTCTCACGACCAGACGAGAGCCTAGGAGGCGCTCGTGCCGTCCCCAAGGGGTCTAGACCGGCCATCGCCTCCCTCGCAGCAATTGCAGCTACGGAGAGCTACGTCGCGCACCGGCGCTCTCGCTATATGCGGCATTTAGGCCGCTGAGCGTCACCTGGAGCCACACGAAGCAACGGGACATGTCCTGCGTCACATGCCCATCAAGGGGCTTCCTGGCACCACCCCCGCCACGTGTCGAAAGCGTTCTCGCTAGCCAAGCCGACGCCCTACATGTGGATTTGACCCTAAATTCCCCTCTGCCTCAGCGCGCGACGACGAGCGAAGCTCGACGTCCACTTCCTGGGCGCGCCGGATACCTTCTGCACGTTGAGGCTGGAAATGGACGCAACCACCCTCTGTCGTGGTGGATGCATCCACTCGCAGTGATCATCGTTGCACCGTTAGTGATCGGTCGATGGCTGGAGAACTCAGCCGCGCGCTCGCCGACTGCGACCGCCACCTCTTCCGCGCTCGAACCGGCCCCGCCCTCACCTCCGAGTTTGTCGACATCACCGACGTGATCCTCGACAAGGTCACCGTCCTGCGGATACGCGGCTCGCAGATGCACCCGGCCGGAAGATGTACCGCCCGGTCCGGCACGCCTGGACCACCGTCGCCGAACCTCCTGGCCGGCACCGGCACCTACGCGGAACGCTTCTACCGGACGGAGTCGCGTGAAGAGCATCGCCCTCGAAGGGCCCTTGTACGCCGGGAAGTGACCGTGCGCCGCGCGCCAGGGCAAAAGCCGGACCGGACCGTACCGAGCGCATCCCCTACCACCGGCTCCTGTCGACCGGCACGGTCCTCGGCGGCATCTCCAGTGCCTTCGGGGTGTCCTGGGCGCTCAAGCACGGCCTCCGACTACACGACGGGCTTCCTCGTCACGGCCGCAGTGATGCTGCTCACCGGAGCGTTCGCGGTCGTCGCGATCCGGCGGGAGAAGGAAGCCCGGCGCCTCGGGCTGTGATCAACGACACATGCGCACTGCTGGTCACTCTTTGCTTGCCCGTACGCGAACCACTGTCCGTGACAACACTGTTGAGCAGCCTGGCCGACAATCCCTCCCGACGGGCCGCTCGTTGAGGATCCTGAAAGCCCATCGATCGCCCTGGGGTACGGGGCCGCGACGGGGTCGAGTCGGCCATGCCGACGGTGCAGACCAGTGCACGAACACGTGATCGAGTGGCCGAGTCTCGCCGCTGACATCTATGAAGGAACGGCAGAAGCGGCAGAATCGGTGTAATTCCCGCACATAAGCTAAGTATTCCGGCGACCCCATCACCCTTGGTGACACCTGCCGACTGCCCCGCGTGGCCTTGCCGCGCTCAAAAGCCTTCTCGCCACCAACCCGACTGACTTAGGTTCTTAGTTGTCGCGAAGGGCCCGGGGAGGGGCGCTCGCGGGGTAGGCAATTGACGGGCTCCAGGGGGGATTTCAGTTATGCAGGCCATCAGTGGCGAGCAATTCGATCACGTGGGCGGCACCGCTGTGCCGGGCGCGGCTTTGGGTCTCTCTCCCTCCTCGCAGATGCCCTGAGACCGGCGCCGTATTCGACTCCTCGCCGGAGAGTTCCCCCGGAGCGCCAATTCCACTACCCGGGGTGTTCGCCCGGTCTGAGCATGCCTGAATGCGCGTCGCGGCCGCCTCGGCCGCGGTCTTCGCGGGCCGGGCGCCCGGTGCCCCGTACTCCTCGTCTCTCACGCCGTTCGACCGGCCACTCCCCGCCGGATTCCCGGCAGGGCCGTACCGATCCGCAGACCACCGGGCCGACGCATGTCCGGACCGCGCTCTCGGCCGCGCCCCGATGCTCAGATCACCCTAATTTTCCGGGCACTTGTGCCCCGTCCCGATCTCGTGCCTGCACGAAAGGAACTCGATGGCTGACGAAATGGTGCGTCGCGCCCAACGATTCATCAACACCACGTACGGGAATGGTGCCACCCTCGGCATATCCAAGCTGGACGAGAACGGCCAGACCAGCTGGACCGTCATGTACGCGCTCACTCGCGCCTTACAGTACGAGATGGGCATCACCGCGCTGTCCGACAGCTTCGGTCCGGGCACCCTTTCAGCGCTCCAGGAGAAGTACGGCAAGCTCGACGAGACCACGATCCCGTCGGCGAACTTCTGCCGGATCATCCAGTCCGCCCTGTACTGCAAGGGCTACGACGGCGGTGACATCGACGGCAAGTACAACTCCCGCGTCAAGGCCGCGGTGCTGAAGCTGAACCAGAGCATGGGCGTGGACAGCACCTACCCGGGCAGCTCCCTGTGGCCGAAGGTGGTCAAGGGCCTGCTCAACATGGACGCCTACGTCACCGTCAACAGCGGCTCGGAGACCATCCGCTCCATCCAACAGTGGCTGAACGGCCGGTACGTCCTCCGCAAGGACTACTACGTCATCCCCTGCGACGGTCACCACTCCCGTGACGTCGCCAAGTCGATGCTCCTGGCCGTCCAGTACGAACTGGGCATGGCCGACGGTGTCGCGAACGGAGCGTTCGGCCCCGGCACGCAGGCCGGCCTGAAGAGTCACACGCTGTCCACCGGCTCCTCCGGGGTGTGGGTGCAGCTCTTCACCGCCGCCATGGTGCTCAACAAACGCCCCGTGTCCTTCTCGACCTCGTTCACCTCCTCACTGGCCGACAGCGTCAGCGTGTTCCAGGCGTTCACGAAGCTCACCGTCAACGGGCAGGGCGACTTCGGGACATGGTCCTCCCTGCTGGTCTCCTACGGCGACCAGACCCGCCAGGGCGAGGCGTGTGACGGCATCACGAAGATCACCCCCGCCCGCGCGCAAGCCCTGAAGAGCGCCGGCTACAAGTACATCGGCCGCTACCTGTACAACCCCTCCACCACCAGCCTGCCGGAGAAGGAGATCCAGCCGGGCGAGCTCGCGACCATCAAGCAGTACGGCCTGCGCTGCTTCCCGATCTACCAGACATGGGCGCGCTCGGTCGACTACTACAGCGTCTCGCAGGGCGTCGCGGACTGTATGAACGCCGCGTTCAAGGCGGAAGAGCACGGATTCAAGCCGGGGTCACGCATCTACTTCGCGGTCGACTACGACGCGGTGAACGACGAGGTCACCTCGCACATCCTGCCGTACTTCCGGAGCGTCAAGGAGCAGATGGACCGGCTGGGCAGCCCCTACAAGATCGGGGTCTACGGCCCGCGCAACGCGTGCTCCCGGATCTCCGCGGAAGGCTACGCGGACACCAGTTTCGTGTCCGACATGTCGTCCGGCTTCTCCGGAAACCTCGGCTACGCGATGCCGGAGAACTGGGCCTTCGACCAGATCGTCACCAAGGTGGTCGGCTCCGGTGACGGCCGGATCGAGATCGACAACAACATCGCCTCCGGACGCGACACCGGCCAGGGCGACTTCCACCCCGCTCCGTCCCAGAAGCTCGACATCGGTTTCAGCCTCTCCTACTGGGAGGCATTGCTGAAGGACGCCGAAGGCTATATGGAATCCATAGGCAGACCGACGAGCGGCGGCGAAACGGGCAATGGTTATGTTTACACCAGGAAACAGTGTCTAGAAACAATCATGACCCTCGACGCAGCCATCACGTCGGCGGCCCGCCGGTACCGCATGCGCAAGGCCCTCATCCAAACGTCGGTCTTCTGGGAGTTCTGCCACTACAGCTACAAGGACGTGGTGGAGGACGCGGGCGTGGTGCTCTACCACACCGGCGCCATCCCGGACTGGGGCAAGGACCTGCCGGGCGTCAGCAAGCTGGTCGACAGCAGCACCGGCGTCGCCAAGGTCTCGGGACGTACGTGCATTCTGTCGCGGAACAACTCGATCCGTGCGGGGCTCCTGGAGGGTGAGATCCTCGACTCGACCGCCGACGGCGACAGGTGGGCGATGTGGCAGAAGGTGAACCAGGACAACGTGTTCAATCTGAGTACCGTCCCGCACCTGCACATCTGGGCGGCCGACGGAAAGGCGGGCGACCATGACGAGACCCCGATCCGCCGTCCCGCACTCGACTACACCGACACGGAGACGTTCGAGATCCTCCGCCGCTACCAGGGATCAGGCCCCGTGGCCGAAAAGGACGCTAAGTTGCGCATGCCGCTCTATGCGATATTCGAGAAGTACAACAACATCATCCGCGGGTCCTGACGCATCGTGATCACGGCGTCCGGACCCTATTCAGGCCACAATGGACTGGTACTGGTCTCCCTCATATTCGGGGGAACCGTTGCCGTGGCCGCTCTTGCCGTCTATCTGGGCTCAGCGGTCACTCAACGTCGCCGTCGCGCGTATACCCCGGCGACTCGATGGCGCGACATTTCCATCCTGTTCACCACTGCGTCACTCGCCCTCTACGTCTGGGGATGTCTCCACATCTTCTTTCTCTACGGGAAGGAGGGGGGAGAAGATTGCTTCACATTGAGTGACTTGGAAAATGGCGTCAAATTGAACGAAGCTGCGGGTGACTTCATCCCGCTTCGACTCATCTGTCACATGTCAGACGGACGCAGCCACTCCATTGTCATCCCCGATTACATCAACCCGTCCATCGCCGCTCTTCTGCTAATCGCTGTGGCGGCCGGAATCGCCTCGGTCGTCCTCCACCGCAAACAGTGCAACTCGCTATCTCAGAGAAAGGAACGCGCCAGTTGAGCCGCACCGGCATAACCCGCAGACACGTCCTCACCACAACGGCTGGCATCACAGCCGCCGCAAGCCTTGCCACCACAGGTCTTCTTGCCACCCCGGCCACCGCAGCGCCCCAACCTCTCAAGAACGACAAGCTGAAGGAGGCACTGCGCCGCCTCGAAGCCCGACGCCGTCGCCTCCATACGGGACGCCCCTCCGCCAACCGGTGGGAGATGCAGAAGGCTGTCGACCCGGAAGGGGACATCGTGACGCGTCCTGTGTCCGGCACTGGCCTGAGCATCGCAGTGCGAAAAGGCGATGTGGACACGGTTCTGGTGTATGTGATCCGGCGCTTCCACTACGAGGTCGACGCCCTCGGCCTGCACGGCGAACCGAACCCGGTCGAGGGCTGGGTGGCACCCTCGGCGGTCCGCGACGGCCGGCTCCCGGAGTCGAACCAGGCGTCCGGCACCGCCGTCGTGATCCGGCCGGACTCCTATCCGCCCGGCGTGCGGGGCGGCTTCACCACGGGACAGCAGCTGATCATCCGCGACATCATCGCCGACACCGAAGGCGTCGCCCGCTGGGGCGGCGACGACCGCCGCCCCTACGAGGGCCTGTTCTACCTCACCGTGCGTCCGGGGGACGCACGTCTGGAGCGGGTCGCGGCCAAGATCCGGGCCTGGGACGAAACTCCGGGAGCGGGTGCCGGGGTGGTACCCGACGTGACGCAGCCCTCGCGGCGCCGCCAAGCCGCCCGCTACCGCTGAGCGGTCCGACACCTGACGCGCTCGTCCCTGGCAGGGTTCACCCTGCCAGGGACGGCGACCTCGGGTGAAATCGCGGCGAGATCCAGGCACCTGACGGTCGAAGCCCGCTCAGGCACCAGCTCGCGTACCCGCACAGCAGCGGCCGGGCCGCCCCCGGGACTGGCTGTGGCGTCGAACCGGTCCAACCGGCTCACCGCGCGCCGAACCCTGGACGCAGCTCTGCACATCACCCTGTACGCCGCCACTTGCACGCGCAACAAACCTCTCTTGGTCTGCTACGCGCGTCCCAGCAGCTCACCACTGCCTCACCCGGAACTGCCCACGCCACCGTCTCAAGCGCGCTCGTGCCCCATCCGCGCCCTTCAGAGCACCCCACGTGCCACTACGTGCCATTCGTAGGGGTAAACAGGGGTCACTACGGGCACCGTCCGGTCGCTACCCAGCCGCACACCTGTGCAGCGTTTCCGCTGGTCAGGAACATGTCTGGCGATCAAGTGCTGGTTGATTCCCAAGCTCAGAGCGCGGGTTCGATTCCCGTCACCCGCTCCAAAGAGAAGCCCCAGGCCAGCGGCCCGGGGCTTTGGTGTTGTCTCGACCGGATCAGACGTCCCGTGCCCGTTGCGTGCCCGATGCCTGATCGTCGGGCACGTCGCCGGCCTTCTCACGCTCGGCCTGGACGCGGGCGTCGATCCCGTCGGCCACATCCCTCTGTCGATCCAGGTTCGAGTGCTGATAGATCATCGCGGCCCGCTCCGAGGACTGCCCGGCCCGCACCATCGTGTCCTTGAGGGTGGCGTTAACTGGTCTCTGGGCTGCTCTTTCGGCAGCTTAGGGACTAGGGCAAGCGTCGACTGAACGCGACCTAGCCAAGCCCTGGCGTACAGCAGCGCAGTACCGCAACCACAGCAACCGTTCCCAATCCGGTAGCGCTCCTCCAGGGCCGTGCAGCGACCGGAATGACCGTCGCTGACCGATCCGGCTAGAGCTACGGATCAGATGGCGTGCGCAACCGTGCTCCACCTACGTCCTGCATGCGCCTCCCCTGTGCCCCTGCCGCACGCGAAAGTGCGAGGGGTCCAGGGACATGAGGGTTCGGACTAGGAGGGCATGCGATGGCATCTCAGTCCAAGTGTGGCGCTCGTACCAAGGCTGGCACGCGGTGCAGGAACCTCGCCGTGATCGGCACTTCTCGCTGTGCGCGGCACCAGGGGCCTTGGTCCGCCATCGGTGTAGCCCAACGTAAACAGAAGGAAGCAAAGGAGAAGAAGCGTCAGCTTCGCAAGAAGCGGTAGCCGATCTTGGATTACGAGTTCTCAGGACCTCCGGCCAAGGCCCGCGCGGTCTCATCCGCTGCCGTTCGCGGCCGTTCAACGTGTCGGCGCGCAGCGACGCAGGTCAAGATTTGGACGGCTACGAACCATGACGGACTGGGTCATGCAGAGTTGGAAAGCGTGCGCCTGCCCTCTCCACGCGAGAGGTGGTGGGCGGCCGGCGATGGCAGGTTGTCTCCTGGCCATCGCCGAAGCTGCTGGGAACGCCACAGGTTCCAGCCGTTTCAGGCTGCGGCCGTTGGATTCGCCGGCTCGGCGGCGCGGCGGTATTCGGCATTGATGCGCTGGGCTTCTTCGAGTTGGTCTTCGAGGATGACGATGCGACAGGCGGCCTCGATGGGCGTGCCGTGGTCGACGAGTTCCCGGGCGCGGGCCGCGATGCGCAGCTGGTAGCGGGAGTAGCGGCGGTGGCCGCCCTCGGAGCGGAGCGGGGTGATGAGGCGGGCTTCTCCGATGGCGCGGAGGAAGCCCTGGGTGGTGCCGATCATCTCGGCGGCCCGGCCCATCGTGTAGGCGGGGTAGTCATCGTCATCGAGACGGCTGAGCGAGTCGTCTGCTGTCATTGCACCTCTCTGTGGAACGTGTGGAGGGGCCCTGGTGCCGTATGGCACCAGGGCCCCGAAGGAACTGCTACACCATCTGCCGGCCCTGGTACTGCGCCGGCCTTCTGTTTCCGCACGCCCACCCGGGAGAGGGCGGGGAATGCGGGGATCGCGGTTGCCTGACCGGAGACCACCTCACTATCGATGTCCTGCGGTACCCGGGCTCAGTGATTCGCCCGGGCGATCCTGATGGCGCTCAACTCCTCCGTTCTTCCCTCTTAGATCACTTACCTATCTACTGGTACTGCGAACTGCTGGTGGCCTGTGACAGCGCCACTCTTCGGCAGCCAGCCCCGTCGCCCGTCCTGCGTCTGCTCTGGCTTAGAACCCCACTGCCGAACCTCCCGGTGCGCGCGTCCGCAGCCGACGCCTTCACCGAGGTGCTGCTCACTGACTTCACTGCTGGGTACTGCGAACTGCACTTACAGGTACTGCCACTGCGGTACTGCTCACGGCGGCCCCTGATCACTGCGGGCCACCCGGTCCGGCCGCCAGTCCCGTCGCCATCCTGCAACCGCTCCGGCTTCGGAACTCCACCACCGCACCGTCCTGCAACTGCGGTACTGCTGCCCGGCAGTTCATCTCTGCCGGGCCTTGCTGATCTCGGCTACGAGAGAAACCATAACCACACCACGACCCAATGTCTACTCCAGCCGTCATAGATTTCCGCGCGCTCAGCGGTCAGGTAATCGAGCCCTGCCGGGTTAGGGAGTCGCGGGGCGGGGCACAACGGGCGGGTAGGCAGGACCGGGCATTGACGAGCCAGAAACCAGGGTGAACCTGATGGACACGATGTGCGTCGACGCCACGACCATCCGCTCCGCGACCCCCGTCGCCGACGCGCGCGAGACCACGCGGGCCTTTCTCCAAGCCCTCTGGCAGCCGGCCCTCGACTCAGTTGCGGCCGACACCGTCACCCTGGTCGTCTCCGAACTCGTCACCAACGCCCTGCGCCACGGCGGCGGCACCTGCACCCTCCGCCTGACCGCCCACCCCGACCTCATCGAGGTGGCCGTCGACGACCCCAGCTCGCAGGCGCCGCGCATGCGCACCCCCGACCTGAACGGCGGCACCGGAGGCTTCGGCTGGGCCATGGTCAACCACCTCGCCCGCGCCACCGCAGTGACCCGCCGGCCGTCCGGCGGCAAGACCGTAAGCGCCCTCCTCGCCCGGTAGCCCCAAGGGCCGGCGCCGACTGCGCTCACCAGATGCTCTCGGTCTGCACAGCTCCATCCCCATGGGCCGAATGGGGTATCACACCAGGCCTCTCATCAGAGCTGCATGACTGATCGATGTCGGGAGCCCGCCCTTGTGGACCTGACATCATCCGCTGACATCAACGACTCCGGACAAGGGCGTGCATGGGCACCTCTGTCCGGCTGTCATGACGACGGAGCCTCGGGGCCACATCGGCGCCCGATCGAACTCCCAGAGGGGTGCTCACCGCTCGTGCCCGATCCGTGCCCGACAGGTCGGTGAACCACGGGCAACAGCGGGTGCCAGGAAGAGCCCTAGGGTCAGCCCAGGCACCCGTGCGCGCAGGTCAGGCCGCAGTCGAGGCCCCAATACGCCGCGATTCCCAAGCTCAGAGCGCGGGTTCGATTCCCGTCACCCGCTCCATACGAAAGCCCCAGGTCAGGGACCTGGGGCTTATCTGTTGTCCGGTCCACTCGTAGGTCGCGCGCCGTACACGTGCCATAACGCGCCTGCCAGCTGGCGGAGTTGGCACCCACAAGCCCCTCGCAGCTATGAACTCGCACAGAAGCGCAGTGGGGTGGATGCGGGCGCGGACCAGGAGAAGCGCACCCCTTTCCTGCCGCAGATCATGAAGCTCCTCGTCGGGACGACGGTTCAGATGCCGTCCGCCTCGGCCACCGTGAACGGCTGCGGCGTCCCGGGGCCCATCGGGCCACCCTTGTCGAACTGGGAGCGGACGACGAGCGTCCGGCCGCGGCTGTGGACGATCGTGGTCGGGATCTGGAGCGCCTGGTCGGCGATGCGGCGCTCCATGCGGGCGGACGCGCCGTCGTCGCCGACCTTCCACCGGCTGATGGCGTTGGTCACGTTGTGAACGACCCAGAGGGTGTTGCCGCGCATTTCGAGGCCGTCGCCGTGCAGCGCGTCTCCGCCGTGCAGGACGACTTGGCGTACCGCGCCCGACGCCACGTCGACGCGGTAGAGGGTGCCCGCGGTCATGTCGACGGTCAGCAGATAGCGGCCCGAGGGGTCGGCCACGATGCCGTTGAGTGCAACGCCGCCGGCCGGGGCGTTGGGGAGCGCACCGGCCAGGTCGTAGGCCGTGGTCAGCTCGGCACGCCCGCCGCGCGCGGCGGCCCGCGCCAGCTGCCGGGGCGTGACGCTGTAGAGGACACCCCGGTAACTGTCGGTCAGATAGGCGCTGCCGTCCGGGGCGATCGCCAGGTCGTTGACGAACGACTTGGCGCTCCCGGTCACGTCGAAGCGGGCGATGAGCTTGCGGTCGTGAAGGTCGTAGACGGCGACGCCGGCGGTCGAGTCGATGACCCACAGCCGGCCGGCGCGGTCGACCTTCAAGCCGTTCGCGGTGGTGCGCCCGTCGGTGCCGCACGGAAGGAAGACCTGGGCGGTGCGGTGCCCGGGCGTCGCCTTGTAGACGGCGCCGGTCGCGTACGAGCCGACGTAGATGTCGCCGGTGCGCGGGTCGGCAGCGATGCCTTCCGGGTAGACGCGGGCGCCGGGCAGGTCGTACGCGGTGGAGACGCGGGCGCGGGTCTCGTGCCGGGCGGCGGTGTGCGAGGCCGGTGACGTGGCCGCGGGTTGGCCGCTCGCGGTGGCGGCGAGCGGCACGACGACGGCGGTCAGGGCCAGGGCGGCCGAGATCAGAGCGCGGCGTGTGATCGCTTGGGACATGGGTGGGTGCCTCCCCGTTGCCGGCGCATGCGAGTGTCGTCCGCATGCGATCGAATGTGTACGAAGTTATATTCGAACTCTAATCTTCGTCAAGACTCTAATTGCTATATGTGTACTCATTATTGGGTGAGCGCTTCCCTGCTTTATGGCCGTTACGATGCGGAGATGACGTCCATGCCCGTGTCCGAGCGCCTCGGTTCTTCCATCAAGCGCGCCGAGCAGGCTCTGAACGGTGCCAAGCACGCGGCGCTGAAGCCGGCCGGTCTGACGGTCCCGCAGTACGCGGCTCTGCTCTACAGCTCCGAGCGGCCCGGCATCTCGGCCGCCGCGCTGGCGCGGGCGTGCGGAGTGACGCCGCCGACCATGAACACGGTGCTGAAGAACCTCCAGGAGCGCGGCCTCATCGAGCGCACTCCGCACGAGTGGCACAAGAACATCCTGGAGACCCGGCTCACGGATGAGGGCCGCGCCGCCATGGATAACGCCGACGCGCGGGCGGTACCGGTGGAGCGGGCACTGGCCGCCGAGTTCACCGACGAGGAGCGGGCAACACTTGTCGGCCTGCTCGCCCGGTGCGCCGCCCTGCTCGATTCCGTGCGGCCTGACTAGGCCGTGCCCGGCGGTGGAACGGCCGGTCCTCGCGGCATGATCGCGGCACCGCGGGGGGACGGGTGGAGGCCGGGGCGATGCCGGTATCGAGGGCATGGCCGACATCACCGACGCACCACCAGGGCCCCAAGAGGGTTCGATTCTCGTCACCCGCTCCACGATGAAGGCCCTGGTCAGAGGCCAGGGCCTGTTTGTTGTCTAGACCATATTGGGGCGGCTGCCGTAAGGGCACGTCCACCAGCGCAAACCGCATCGAAGGACCTCCGGCAGCGACGCCTGGCGCCTCTTCGTCACCTATCGCGAAATCGACTTTCGGTAATCTGCGCCGCAGGTTCCCGACGGGTCGGCAGTGTGCGGACGCGAAGTTACAGTCATCCACCAACGTTCGCGGTGCTCGGTCGTACCGTCTGTCTGCGCCTCGCTGCCAGTTGACCGACGCCGGGTGGGCGTGGCACGAGGGGTCGTGTGCCAGGCGGGGTCCGTCGCCACTTTTCGAGTGACCAGCGGCCTGTGCAGCCGGTCAAGGCGAGCGGCGTACGCACCTCTGGGCGTCGGCGCCGTCCCGTCATGGCTTCGCGCCGCGGGGCACGACCATCTCGGTCAGCCGGGCAGCACCCGGTTCCAGGCCCGACCAGGGCCCTGACAGGCACAGCACGGCGATCGCGGACGTCGGGAACTTCGTACGCGTCTGCTCCAGGGCGTAGCCGTCCGCCTCACCGGTGAGCATCAGGACCAGGTCCTGCACGCCGGGGTTGTGCCCGACCAGTATCAGCGTCCGTACGTGCGCCGGGATGTCCCGTACGACGCCGAGCAACTCCCCGGCGCTCGCCAGGTAGAGGCGTGCGTCGTGGGTCACCGGCGTGGTGGCGTCGAGCTCGTCCGAGACGAGGTCCCATGTCTGGCGGGTGCGCCGGGCGGTGGAGCACACGACGAGGTCGGGAACGCAGTCGGCCTAGCGCAGCCAGCGGCCGGCGGCCGGGGCGTCACGGCGGCCGCGCGGGGCGAGAGGCCGCTCGTGGTCGGCCACGTCGTCGGGCCAGGCGGATTTGGCGTGCCGCAGCACGACCAGGCGCCGGGAGTCGCCTGCGCTCACGGCGTCTCCTGGTGCTGGTGGCCGACCTCGCGCGCGAGGTCCAGCCCGAGGACGCGGTCGAGATGGGCGAACGTCTCGAACTTGGCACCGGCCGGCACTTCCGCGTCCCTCTCCACGCTGCGCAGTATGTCCAGGACGGCGGGGACGCCGAGATTGTCGGCGAGCGCGGCATGAGCCTGTCGCAGCAGGTCGGCAGGGATCGGCCTGGATGGCTCCTGCGCCCAGTCGGCCACCAGTTGCCGCCAGTGCCGCAGTGTCCGCCGGGCCTCGACGAGCGCGGCACCGGTGACCATGACGGGCGTGCGGTAGGCATGGCCGAGCATCAGCATCCTGACAGCCAGCGGATCGGTTCCCTCTGCGGCGGCTGCGTCCGGGGAGCCTGGGACACCCTCGCCAGGGGGTACTGTGCCGACCCGGCCCACGTCGATCCGTACCCCCTCGACGCTGTCTTGCTGGTCGGTGCCGAGCGCGAGCACGTGCACGTCGGCAAGAGCGCTCGGTGTCTGACTCGGATCGTGAGCACGGACGGTGGCGGGCGGGTGGATGCCGAGTACGGCCATGACCCGGTCGAGCGCCTGAACTTGCTCCTGCGGCAGGTCCGGTGCGGTGAGCACCGTCAGGGTCTGCAGGCCGTGCAGCTCAGCGGTGCGCGCGAGTACGTCGCCGAGCAGCAGCACGCGCAGGTGCACCGCGCCGATCCCGTTGTCGATGACCGGTAGATGGACGCAGATGCGCAGGAGGTGGCGGTGCGCGGAGGGAATCTCCACGAGGTGGCCGGTGCGGGAGTCGGCGATACGCAGCATGCTGCGGAGGCTAGTCGTGGAAACCTCCGGTACGGAGGAAGCCGGCAGATGAAGCCTCGCGCCACAGAAACCCGGGTTCGGCCGGTGCGGCCTCATCGCAGCCGCTCGCGGCCGGCCCTGCAGCCGAACCCCACGCACCCCACGTGCCACTACGTGCCATTCGTAGGGGTAAACAGGGGTCACTACGGGCACCGTCCGGCCGCTACCCAGCCGCACACCTGTGCAGCGTTTCCGCCGGTCAGGAACATGCCTGGCGATCAAGTGCTGGTTGATTCCCAAGCTCAGAGCGCGGGTTCGATTCCCGTCACCCGCTCCAATGATCAAGGCCCAGGTCAGGGACATGATCCCAACCCGGGTGGGCGGCGGGCCAAGCGCGGGTTGGGAATCCTGTCCGGATTCCAGTCGTCGTTTCCATCGGATGCAGGGCACCTAAGGGGCCACCGAAGTCGATGACAGCGCAGACACGGGAGGGTCCTCACCGATGAACGATCAGACAGATCAGCGGACGGTACTGCTCATGCTCGTTGGGAGCGGCGCGGTGTACATCGCTCTGGAGCACCCGTCCTTCGGCACAGCCCTGCTGGTTGGCGTCGGAGTGATGACGCTGCTGCATCTCCTGTTGAAGGACCGGTGACTCAGGGCGCCTGCCTCTGCTCTGCCACAGGACACACTGTCCCGTCTCACTGAAGGTTGACCGATCTCACTGAAGGTTGAGCGGTGTCAGGCCGCGGTTTCCGCGCCGCTGAGAGGGATAACGCGAGCCGTGGCGCTGGCGGTTGCGATCACCATGTCGTCCGAGTCGGACAGCGAAGCTTCCAGGTAGGCGATATCGCCCACCCGATGCACGACGCGGCCGTTCCCGAAGAGCCGCCCGGGGCGGACCGGGCGGAGGAAGGACACCTTGAGCTCCATGGTGGACTGAAACTGGTCGGGCTGGAGTGTGGCGAGAAGAGCAGGGCCGACCATGTCGTAGAGCATCGCGGCGAGAAAGGCCCCCAGCACGTTGCCCGTCGGATTGGTGAAGTCCTCGGTCGCGTTGAACGCCAGACGAATCGTACCGTTCTCGACGTCCGCGTCGATGAATTCCAACCCCAGGGTGGCCGCCGCACGCGGCAACGGCGAGCGCCCGTCCACTGCATCCCAAAACAGGCCGGAACGTCCGCTCATCACATCTCCCTGGGCGCGACCGTCTGGTGCCGTCCGCCGTCCATCCTTTCCCCTGCGGTCCCTTCACGCGAACAGAGAGGCCTGACCGGCCACTTGAGTGAGGCGTAGCGGTTGAACTGTGCCGGCCAGGCCGACTCGCTGCTCCTCGGCCGCCGGGCGGACCACAGCAACGCCCCGGGCCCCGGTGAGGGGCGCCCGGGGCGTGTGATGCTGCAGCCGCACGGGAACCAGCAGTCCCGGTCAGGCACTCCTGGTTATGCGAACTGGCCGGGCTGGTAGTCGCCGGCGGGCTGCTGGATGATGACGTTCGCCCGGTTGAAGGCGTTGATGAGGGCGATGGCGCACACCAGGGCGGCCAACTGCTCCTCGTCATAGTGCTTGGCGGCGTTCGCCCATGCCTCGTCCGTCACCCCACCGGCCGCATCCGCGATGCGGGTGCCCTGCTCCGCCAGCTCCAGCGCGGCCCGCTCGGCCTCGGTGAAGACAGTGGCCTCCCTCCACGCCGCGACCAGGTTGAGACGTACCGACGTCTCACCGGCGGCGGCGGCGTCCTTGCTGTGCATGTCGGTGCAGAAACCGCACCCGTTGATCTGACTGGCGCGGAGCTTCACCAGCTCCTGCGTCGCGGCCGGCAGCGTCGAGTCCTCGAGCACCTTGCCTGCCGCAATGATGTGCTTGAAGACCTTGCCTACGGTCGGGCTGCTGAAGGCGTCCAAACGGGCACTCATGCCGATCTCCTCTGCCGTTGTCGGTGCTTACACACTTACGACGGAACAGCTCGGCAGGATGTGACATGAACGCCTGTGTCCTGCGTCTCCCCTCCCGCACGGCAGCAGGGACCACCACGCGACGTTCACGTCCACTGCCGAGAGGTCACCCCTGGCCCCTGAGCGCTTCAGTTGGCGGGTGAGCGTCTGAGTCGGCAGGGCCGAGCGCTTCAGCTGGCGAGCCCGATCCGGCACGGGCCGGGGTGGTGGTCTCCAGAGGCTGTTCCAGGAGACCGCGGGCCAGAGCCCGGCGACCGGGCCCGACTGTCCCCCACCTGGCGAACGTCGCCACCGGACGCCTCGACCAAGGAAGCCCTCGGCGCACCCCCCGGACGTCGACTCGGACGCCGACCCCGACGGCGCACCCGACTCGCGTTCCGACACTCAAAGCGTCGGTGAAGCGGCGGTCCGCGCGCCCCGCCGGGGATCGAACCGTTCTCCGGCATTGCAGCTGAACTTGCCCTGGTCAAGCGGATCCTGACGATGACTCACGAAGTCGACCTGCGGCTCAAGTCCACCTCCGGCCCGGTGCTTGTCTTGCCTGTCGGATATCCGGGCCCAGCTGAGCAGCCTGCTCCGTCCGGGCTTGGTTGATCAATCCGCAAGCCAGTTGCCGTGGAAGCCGTACGGCACGCGAGTCGGCAGATGAATGATGGCGACCGGGTCGGCGGCGAGGTCGCCCGCGTCCAGGATGACCAGGTCGCTGCGGTCGGTGCCGGCGTCGTAGACGTACGTCATGAGCCAGCCGGGGCCGCCCGCCGCGTCGCAGGCCGGGGCAAAGGCGGCCTCGCCGGGCATGCGGCGGGGCCCGAAGTCATGCTCCGTCGCCGCGCCGCTGCCCAGCTCGTACCGCACCAATGAATTGCCACAGGTCACGTGCCCGTAGGTGGCATCGAGCCCGGTCAGCCGGTCATCGACCCGAGGGAACTCGCCGGGACGGTCGTCGCACTGCTCCTCGCGGACCGTCCCGGTGGCCGGGTCGATCGTCCACTTCCAGAGCACGGCCTCCTGCCTGCGGTCGATGACGTCGCCGGTCCGCCGCCACAGCTCCGGGTAGCGCATGACGTGCAGCACGATGGTGCCGTCCGGCGCGTCGTAGGCGTTGAGCGGGTGGAACACGTAGCACGGGTCGATGCCGAACCAGCGCACCTCGCCGTACGGGTCGTTGCGGCGCAGCACCCCCAACCGGGCGCCGTAGCCGTCGTCCCAGCGGTAGGGCATGGTCCCGGTCATGGCCAGGTTTGGGTCGAAGACGACGGGCAGGTCCATGAAGACGACGTGCTCCGCGGTGAGGTTGAAGTCGTGCATCATCGTCGGCCCCGGCACCTCGACAGACCTGCTGATCACCAGCTCGCCCGAGGCATCCGCCCGGTGGTAGGTGAGGTAGGAGGCTTCCAGCATCCCGTAGCCGAAGAAGTGCAGCTCCCCGGTGACCGGGCACGCCTTCGTGTGCGCGGTCATCGCGGTGCCCAGCTTCCCGCCGAAGTCGTACGCGCCGACCGTGTCCAGGCCGCAGGTGAGCTCGTAGGGCAGTGCCGTCTCGACCAGGGCGAGGGTCCGGCCCGCGTGCCGGATGACGTGGGTGTTGGCCGGGCCCGCGGTGAGGTCGCGGTGGCCTTGGTCGTCGTAGGTCCGGGCCCCGTCGGTGAAGCTGCGGGTACGCACCCAGCGGTTGCGGTACGAGGTGGCCCGGCCGCCCTCCAGCCGGACGCCGTGGATCATGCCGTCGCCGAAGAACCAGTGTCCGGAGGCGGCGTCGGCCGGGTTCGGCCCGTTGCGGAGGTACCAGCCGACCAGCTCGGCGGGGATCCGCCCGGTCACCCGCAGGTCGTACGCGGTGAGTTCTTCGCCGACCGGGGCGTAGTTGCCCGCCAGGTGGGGCCGGGCCCGGGGCGCGGAGATCATCGGACACCGGCCTTGGCCTGGACGTGCGCGATGTAGCGGACGGTGAACATCATCGGGATCACGAAACCGGCGACCTGGATGAGCGTGGCGAGGGCCGAGTGGCCGTTCCCTTCGTGCGCCACGAAGGCGAGCACGACAGAGGTCAGGGCAAAGGCCGCGGTCCAGACGGCGGTGATGATGACGTTGGTCTGGATGAACGGCTTGAGCCCCCAGACCTCGCGCGGGGTGGTGCGCTTGGCGATGCCCGACGTGAACGGCTTGCCGATGGCCAGCGAGACCCCGGCGATGACCGCGAGTGTGCCCGACGACAGCGCCGCCGAGTAGTCGTGCACGCCCGAGTCCGGGTTGGCGAAAGCGATGACGGCCAGCACGGCGAAGAAGACCGCGGAGCCGAGCTCGATGATCAGCGCGTCGAATCCGGCACCCGCCCGTACCTGCTGGACGATCACCGCCACCGCGACCACCAGGGCTGCCAGCGCCGCCCACTGCCAGTTCCCCGAGGGCAGCACGGCGAAGACGATCCACGGGAGGAAGGTGCGCAGGTAGGACATGAGGTCTCCGCTTCAGCGTTCCGTTTCTGACATGTCAAAACTAGAAGGTCTGATAACAACATGTCAATAGTGGAATGTAGACTGTGGAACATGAGCCTTCGACACGCCCTGCTCGGGCTCCTCTCCGAGCGCCCCGCCAGCGGCTATGACCTGCTGAAACTGTTCGAGACGTCGCTGGCCACCGCCTGGCCGGCAACCCAGAGCCAGATCTACACCGAGCTGACCAAGCTGGCGGACACAGGGCTGATCATGGTGACAGCCGAGGGGCCGCGTGGCCGCAAGGAGTACGCCCTCACCGACGAGGGACTGGCCGAGCTGCGGCACTGGCTTACCGAGACCAAGCCTCAGCGGAACACCCGCAGCGACATTCTCCTGCGAGTGTTCTTTCTCGGGGTGCTGACGCCCGAGCAGGCGCGCGGCTACCTCACCGAGCTCATCGAGCTGTCCGATCAGGGGTACCAGAGTCTGCACCGACTGGAGAAGTCCGTCGACTGGGATGACGACAATCTTTCGGTCTACGGCCGGATCGCCCTGGAGTACGGCCTGCGGTTCAACGCCATGCGCCGCGACTGGGCCGAGTGGGCGGCCGGCCAGATCGCCTGACGGCTGGTGGACCGACGGGAGCGCTGCGGGAACCGGACTTCACCGTGGAACCGCCCCTCGGCGACGGCGTCGAGCGCATCGGTCATGGACCATCAGACGAGCTGTAGTCCACTTCGGCCGCGCCCACGCTCCTGCCTTCGTCCCGCTCGGCGCGCCGTCCGCCGCCGCGCGCCCACCAGATAGGCCACGGGGCATGAGGTGAGAACCGCGGCGGCTGGGGCGGTCGGCACTCCGAGGCTTTGGGCCCTACCTTTCGGGAAACCCGGCCCTACTGCTCTGGATCACAAGACGGCGGCCCGGTCACCGCGAGACGTGAACGGGGTGAGCGATGATTGAAAAAGACACGCCGACGTCACGCACGCTCCTCATAACGAGAACGACCGGCGGCCTGACCGGAACGGTGGCGATGGTTCCGCAGGTTTCCCGTGCCGGCTGCGTCCCGGCAAGGTCGCGGGTCTTCCGCGCATCGCATGCGCTTGAGAACGCCATGGCGACGTGCACAACCCGCTCTGCCGGTTCCCTGAGCGATCAGTCGGCACCGCCCGGGGACCCCGGGGCAGAAGAGAGTTCCCATGATGAAAATCGCTGACCAACTACGGGCCTCTCCCGGGCCTGCGGCCGAGGTCACAGCACGGCGGTCGGTGTCCGCCGGTGACGCCGGTCTGCTTCTTATCAGGATCACGTTCGGCCTGCTGATGGCAGGACACGGCTGTCAAAAGCTTTTCGGGATATTCGGTGGCGAAGGCCTCACCGCCACGGGGAAAGGGTTCGCCGCACTGGGCTACAGCCCCGGAAAGGTCTACGCCGCCATCGGCGGTGGCTCGGAGTTCCTCGGAGGCCTCGGACTGGCTCTGGGTCTGTTCACCCCACTGGCGGCGGCTGCCCTGATCGGCGTAATGATCAACGCCATGGTGACCGTTAGCGCGGCACACGGTCTGTGGGACGCGAACGGCGGCGTGGAGTACAGCGTGTGCATCGCGGTCGTCGCCCTCGCCATCGCCGCCATCGGCCCCGGCCGGCTCGCCCTCGACCGGCCCTTCCGCTGGGGGAAGGGCGGCTGGGGTGAAGCCGCCTTCGCACTGTGTCTCGGAGGGATTGGCGCCGCCATCGTGCTGAGCCTCTAGAGCCGACCGTGCGGGCCGGCGTTCACCCTGCGGGCCATCTGCGTTTCCGGGGAGGGGATGGTGCGAGCCACGCGCACACCGAGGGCCGGGCATGTCGTTCGGCGCCGCGGTGCTTCGCATGGTCGAACGGCTACGCCCCGACGTCGTAGTGATGGACGTGCGGATGCCTGATGTGGACGGCATCGAGGCGACTCGGCGACTGCGGTCCGTGCTGCCCGACCCGCCGAAGGTCATCGTGATCACGACCTTCGAGAACGACGAACACGTCTACGACGCCCTGCGGGCCGGTGCCAGCGGGTTCATCCGCAAGCGGGCGCCGTCCCAGCAGATCGCGCACGCCATCCGGCTGGTAGCCGGCGGTGACTCCGTACTGTTCCCGGACGCCGTCCGCCGACTCGCCGCCGGCCGGCCCGTACGACGGGATGCCGCCACCGGCGCGGCCGCCCTGCTCACCGGCCGCGAGATCGAGGTCCTGCGGCTCATGGCGAAGGGCCGGTCCAACCAGGAGGCGGCCACGCAGCTGCGGGTGAGCCTGGAGACCGTCAAGACGCACGTGGGTAACGTGCTGACCAAGCTGAGCGCCACCAACCGCACCCAGGCGGTCGTCATTGCCTACGAAGCGGGTCTGGTGGGCTCCGGGACGAACGACCAGTAGCACCGGTCGGCGGAAGTACGACCACCGCGCACCGGACCACCGCCCTGCGCCGCGTACCGGCCCATGGGATTGGCGTAGCCCGTCTGCCGTCGTGCCCGAGGCGTGCCCGATCAGGGGGTCTGATGGACCGCCAGGGATCTGACACGGAAGGCATGGACCACCTCGGCCACGCCGAGGACGATCAGCCACAGGCCGGACACCAAGGTGAGGGCGGCGAGCGAGCCGAACGGGGAGATGATCAGCACGATGCCCGCCAGGATGGTGATGGCACCGAAGAACAGCTGCCAGCCGCGGGCGGGCAGCCCCTCGGTGGAAACCGCCACGGCCACCAGCATGATTCCGCGCAGCAGCCAGCCGAATCCGATCCACAGGGCCAGCAGCAGCAACGACTGAGTCGCTCCGCGGAAACAGATCAGCCCGAGCAGCACGCACAGCGCGCCGATGACGAAATTCAGCACCCGCATACCGCCGGGCACGTGCGGGCCGAAGGCGCCCGCCAGCTGAAAGATGCCGTTGACCAGCAGGTAGATACCGAACAGGACGCCGACCACCGCCAGCGTCGCGTCCGGCCAGGCGAGGACACAGACGCCCAGAACGATCGCAGCGATTCCGGCGGTGAGGAGAACCTGCCAGGCGAACTTGGCAAGGGCGCCGGGGGTGCCTCCTGATACTTCGCCGGAGGGGTGGGTCATGGCACCCGCCTTTCGCGGACAGGCCCGGGGACGTGAGGACGCAACCATCCTCTGCCGCTCCGGACACCCCCGCACGGCAGGAGCCGCTGGTCGAGTGCGGCTGCCTGGGACCGATCGGACCCGCCGCTACGCGTACGACCGGGCCGGCCCCTGCGTGTTGGTGACCTCTCCGTCAGGCGCAGTTGGGTGTCGTACGCGAAGGCGTATGTGGTCCCGTCCCGGTCCGTTCGGGTCGGTACGGGTCGGTACGGGTCGGTACGGGTCCGTTCGGGTCCGTTCGGGTCCGTTCGGGTGGCGGGGCCCGCCCGTGGTCACCCCAGCCGGATGCCGCTGCGGGCGGTGATGTGGGGCGGCGGAGTGATGCCCTCCTTGAGCGCCGGATCAGGTTCCGGCTCACCGAAGGAGGTCACCATGGGCAGCACGCCGGCCCATATCCCGAGTTCGGCGTCGGGTCCGTCACCGTCGTCGGGGCCGCCGGTGCGGATCTTGACGGAGGCTTCCTCCAGCGACAGGGCGAGAAGCGCGGTGGCCGCCAGCTCCTTGCGGCTGGGCTGACGTGCGTACTCCCACTGGCCGGGGGTGGCGTGCTGGGTCAGGCAGCGAAGACCGGCGAGTTTCGTCTCGGGGTCGGTGACGAGGCGGGGCGTGCCGTAGATCATCGCGCTGCGGTAGTTGACGCCGTGCTCGAACACCGACCGGGCGAGGACGAGGCCGTCCACATGCGTGACCGTGACGCACACCTCGGCGTTCGGCGCGGCGACGAGGCTCCGGCTGGCCACCGAGCCATGGAAGTACAGATTCCGCCCGTCGGTTCCGTAGACGGTCGGGACGACCATGGGATGCCCGTCGACGACCACTCCGAAGTGGCACATGAAGCCGGCGTCCAGGATCGCGTTGAGGGCTGCGCGGTCGAGGCTTGCCTGCTCCCGCAGTCGGCGGTGACGGGTGCGGTCAGTTGCGGGCAGCGTGGGCGGCAGTGGGCTCTGGTTCACGTGACCTCTTCCAAGTAACTCTTGAATGGGGGCCTTTGGCGCGCGGTGGGCGGTGCGCGGTGTGGAAGCCGCGCACGACGTGGGTCGGGCCGGGCCGGACGGGACGAACGGCCGACCCGGCGGGGAACGTCATCCGGCGCTGTCGGCCTGCGGGCACGGATCCCTCCCGGGGCCACGCATCGGCATACCTGAGGACGGTCACCCCTCGACAGCCGCACGCTACCGATATCGCAGAGCTTACGCCACCGATCCGCTAAATCAGTTGTTTCTGCATCTTTATTCAACTGAATCCATTGTCCAGATCTCGGCCACGGAGATGCGGATAGGCCACGGGAGGCCGAAATGATCCTGGTACTCGCTGGGCGACCCTCCGCGAACGCCCAGCCGCCAGAATGAAGTCATGAGCGACGCCGACCTGGGCAGCTGCCTGCGCGCCTGGCGCGACCGCCTGCCACCCGCCGAAGTCGGCCTGCCGGCCGGCCCGCGCCGGCGCGCGCCCGGGCTGCGCCGCCAGGAGCTCGCCACCCTGGCCGGGCTCTCGGTCGAGTACCTGGCCCGGCTCGAACAGGGCCGCGCAGGACGGCCCTCGACCTCCGTTCTCGGGCCGCTGGCACGTGCTCTGCGGCTGACCAAGGAGGAACGCGACCACCTCTACCGGCTGGCCGGACACTCGTCGCCCGCGCCCGGGGTCGCGTCCGCGCACATCACGCCGGGGCTGCAGCGGATCATCGACCGGCTGAACGATGCCGCGGTGGTGGCGGTCGACCGCGCCTGGAGCGTGGTCCTGGCCAACCCGCTGGCGATCACACTCCTCGGCGACGACGCGACAGGCGAGGACGGTGAGCGCAACATCCTGCGCCGCCACTTCACCGGGCGGCCCTCGCGGGTGATCCGTACACCCGCCGAAGCCGCGAACTTCGAGGCGTACGCCGTCGCCGACCTGCGCGCGAGCCTCGGGCGGTTCCCCGCCGACCCGTACCTGCTCGGGCTCATCGACGAACTGCAGTCGGCCAGCCCGCGCTTCACGGAACTCTGGGCACGGACCGACGTCGCCGCGAGCACCTCGCAGCTGAAGCGAGTCGAGCACCCCGAAGTAGGGCGGCTGACGCTCGACTGCGATGTGCTGGAGGCCACGGGTTCGGCACTCCGCCTGGTCATCTACACCGCCGCGCCGGGCACACCCGACCACCAAGCCCTGACACTGCTCTGCGCCGTCGGCCCGCAGACCTTCGGGTGACATGGGCGCCCGTGCCATAGCCGTTGGATGGCGGGATCGATGATCAGTCCGGCCCAAGTCCGGGCTCCCCGCATCGAATTGGGACACCGGTGTTGGCGGCGCAGACCTGAGTGATACTCGAGAGCCGAAAGCCGTTATGAAATCGCAGGTTTGAGCAAGGTTTCCCGTACTCCGGCAAGGCAAGCAGGGAAGGCATGAGCAATCCCCATGAACCCGTGCCCGTAAATGAAACCTACAACCCCTATGACCGTAACCGGGATGCCTATGGGCGTAGTCGGGACGGCGCCGGAGCAAACCGGGCAGCCTTGGTCATCCACACGATCGCGGACATAGCTGCTGGCTTTCTTGGCCTGTGGATTCTGCTGTACCTGCTCGACGCCAACCAAGGGAATGTCTTCGTCGGCTTTGTGCACGGCATGGCGGACTGGCTCGCCGGCTGGTCCCAGGACATCTTCACCATGGAGACCGAAGGTCTGCGGGTTTTCCTCAATTACGGCCTGCCCGCCGTTATTTACCTTCTACTCGGCCATGGGATCGCTGCGCGGGTACGCCGCCTCTGACCGAATTCGGGTCGAGCGCGGCATGTATGTCGTGAGGTCCGTGATCAAACCATGCAGGATGACGCGGACCTCACCATGAACGGCACGCCTCTCATCCCGGCATTCGTAACGACATGTCCGGGAGTACGAGGCACAACCGTCAGTAAATCTTTGCAGCAGCATCACAAGGGCTGCGCGCCACCTTCGACGGGTGCCAGTAGCGTTACTGGCCTCTCGATCCCGCGTGCGAACTGAAAAACAGGTCGCCGGCGTCCCTGGCGGCGCAGTCAGCACAGAAAGATCGCAGATGGACTACTGCTCCGCATGCCGCCGCACTCTCAATGGGGCACTCGTGTGCCCAGGGTGCGGCGCATACGCTCCGGACATCGCCCCGCCTGCCCATCGCCTCCACAGCGCGTTCGCCCCTACCGCAACGACGAGGCAGGCATGGCGCGCGGAGGAGGTCCCCGCTCCGGGGTCCTACCTCGGCACTCATCACTCGGATGCCGCGCCGATCGGCAGCGACGTATCCGAAGACGCGGTGGCGGATGCGTCGGGCACTGATGCGTCCAGCGGCTTCGACGGGGCGGCCTCCACCGGGCAGGGCCGGGCGGCTCGGCGTCGGCAGCTGGCACGTTGGAAGAAGAACCGGCGTCGGGCCGTGGCCGCAACGGCCGTTGCCCTTGTCGGTGGCGGCCTGACCGTTGCCGCGCTGCCGACCACCAGGCCTTCCACCAGCCACACACACGCGGCCTCACCGCCGGAGCCGGTGACCGCGGACATGCGGACAGCGACCGCCGACTCGTCGTTGGAGCAACCGGACACCCCGGTTTCGCGGCATCCCAGCAATCGCCCACCCACGACGACCGACCGGCAGCACAGCACCACCGTCGCCACGCCTCCCACGGCGACGACAAGCCGGCAGCAGAACTCCGCCGCCACGGCCCGCCCCCTCGCCGCTCCGAGCGCAACGCCGCACATCACAGCCGAGTCGGCCACGAGGGCGACGCACGTGGGCAAGGTCGGCGCCCCGGCCCCGGAGACGCCCGCGCCCGCGTCCACCGAACGCCCCGGCGCAGACACACCGGCTGCGACCCCTCCGCCGTCGACGTCGCCGGGCGATCCGACATCACCGACGCAGGTGTGTCTGGTCGTTCTGTGCATCGGCTGACCGCTCGGTGACCATCACCGCCGACATCAACTCGCGCTGACGGAAACGCGGCTCGTCCACCCGCGGCTGCGCGGCCGAGCGCTGCCGACACATGCCGCGGAGCAGCGCGTCGCGAACTACACACCGTGTGTGGGCTTCCAGGCGACCGGCCAGGTGTCGCTCAGCCCGGATTCGCGCCCTGGCCGTCATGCGCGGCATCCGCCTGGAGCGCGGCCTGCGCGATGTTGCGGGCCATGCCGCCGAACACGACCGCGTGGAACGGCGACACGCTCCACCAGTAGACATGCCCGAGCAGACCGTGCGGATGGAACAGCGCCCGCTGCCGGTAGCGGGCCCGGCCCTGCTCGTCCCGGTCGGAGTACATCTCCAGCCAGGCGAGCCCCGGCAGCCGCATCTCGGCACGCAACCGCAGCAGCCGGCCCGGTTCGATCTCCTCCACACGCCAGAAGTCCAGCGAGTCCCCCACCCGCAGCCGTGCGGCGTCCCGGCGGCCGCGGCGGAGTCCGGCGCCTCCGACCAGCCGGTCGAGCCAGCCCCGTACCGCCCAGGCGAGCGGGAAGGAGTACCAGCCGTTGTCACCGCCGATCCCCTCGATGACCTGCCACAGTGCCGTCGGTGAGGCATCGACGGCGAGCGAGCGTCGGTCGATGTAGAGGCTGCCCCCGGCCCAGTCCGGGTCCGAGGGCAGGGGGTCGCTCGGAGCGCCGGGCAGTGAGGCGGAGGACCAGCGGGTGGTGACCTGAGCGTCGCGTACGCGCCGCAGGGCCAGGGTGAGGGCCTGGTCGAAGCCGATCGGTGCACCAGGCGGATCGGGTACGTACTGGGCGATCTCGTGTTCGCGGCAGACGACCTCGTGCCGCAGCGACTCGGTCAGCGGCCGGGCGAGGGAGGCGGGAACGGGGGTGACCAGGCCGATCCACAGGCCGGAGAGACGGGGTGTCAGCATCGGTACGCGCAGAATGAAGCGGCGGGGCAGGCGGGCCACCACCGCGTACCGCCGCATCATCTGCTCGTATGTCACGACGTCGGGTCCGCCGATGTCGAACACGCGGTTCACCTCGTCGGGCATCCGGGCACTACCCACCAGATACCGCAGCACGTCCCGGACGGCGATCGGCTGGATGCGGGTGCTGACCCAGCTCGGTGTGACCATGACCGGCAGCCGCTCGGTGAGGTAGCGCAGCATCTCGAAGGACGCCGAACCGGAGCCGATGATCACCGCGGCGCGGAGCACGGTCGCCGGCACAGCCGAGCGGAGGAAGATCTCGCCGACCTCGGCGCGGGAGCGCAGATGGGGTGACAGTTCGCGCTCCGGAACATCGGCCGGGGTCAGCCCGCCCAGGTAGACGATGCGCCGTACGCCCGCGGCGCGGGCCCGCTCGGCGAACACCCGGGCGGCCGTCCGGTCGGTCTCCTCGAAGTCGTCACCGGCCCGCAGTGCGTGCACGAGGTAATAGGCGACATCGATACCGCGCAGCGCGTCGCCGACCGAATCCGGATCGGTCACATCCCCGCGTACCACCTCGGCCCGTCCTGCCCAGGCGTGGTCGCGCAGCTTGTCCGGAGACCGGGCCATGCACCGTACGCGGTACCCGGCATCCAGCAATTCGGGCACCAGCCGGCCTCCGATGTACCCCGTCGCGCCGGTCACCAGACAGTGCGGGCTCCGGGTGTCCCGGCTGCTCATGGGGGCCTCCGATCCGCGGGGGTGCACCAATGCCACTCTCGCCCCTGTCGACGGATTCCGCTCCCCGGCTGCGGTTGCCGCCCTCCATGGGCACGCCGGTGAGGCGGTCGCCACGGGCGCCGTGGAAAATACTGGCTGATCGTCAGACGGGCTCCCTGAGAACGTCTTTCGGCCGAACCCATGGCAATACGCGAACGGTGGAATCAACTGTGGCAATGGTCGGGCTGTTCCGGGTCACCGAGGATGCGATCCACCTCGGTGCACCACCCGGCGAGTCGGCGCGCCCCGCCGAACGCGAGGCTGTTCTCCAGCAGTGGGCGCAGTCCTGATGGCGGGCCTGTCACTGCGGCCCGTTCCCATCTGTGTGCTCAGCGGCTCGGCTCCGCCGCTGGCCCGGCACGGGCACGATCCGGCCGCCTTCGTCGAGATCGGATCCCTGACCAAGGTCCTCACCGGCACCCTGCTGATACGGATGGTCCGGGCCGGCCTGCTCGGCCTGGACGACGCGGTGGAGCAATGGCTCCCGACACCGCCCGGATCGGGAATCACGCTCGGGAAGCTGGCAGACCACACGTCGGGCCTGCCACGGCTGCCACCCGGCCTCAACGGCCGCGATCCCTACGCCGCCTTCGACGAGAACGCGCTCCGGACCGTCCTCGGCCGACTCGGGGAGATCGTCGTGAGGCAACCGGGACAGGAAGAGGAGTACTCCAACCTCGGCTACGCCGTGCTCGGTGCGGCCCTGGTGTCCGCGGCCGGGCGGCCGTACGAGGAATTGGTGCGGGAGCATGTGCTCACACCGCTGGGGGTGGACGAGGTCACCGCGCATCCGCCCGCCGACCGACTGCTGGGCGCGCGGAACCTGTTCGGCAGGGAACGCGCCCGGTGGACCATGGACGGGCCGATCCTGCCCGCAGGCGGGTTGTGGGCCACGCCTCGAGCGCTGGCGACCGTGGTCACCCGACTGCTGCTCGAGCGCTCTCTGGGCGAACCGGCGCCGTCCTGGCAGTCGGCGGGGCCACTGTTGTGGCACAACGGGGCGACCCGCGATGCGTCGGCCTTCACCGGAGTGCTCCCGCAGACGGGGAACTGGGTGCTCGTCCACCGGCTCGGCGGATCGCCGGGCCGCACCGACAAGATCGGACTCGGCCTGCTCGCCGCCGCCCGGAACGCGGCGTGACAGGGGGCCGGGAGCGACCGGCGCCGTTCCCCGTGACCTAGGGGTTCTGCGGCGGGAAGTGTGCGGTGGCGACGACGGAACCGTCGGGGGCCGTCAGCCGGGCGCCGGACACCGCCGCGGGGTCCACGGCGGCCGGGGCGGCCCAGTAGCCGTAGCCGTCCTTGAGTGCGAACGAGCCGACCGGAACCGTGTGGCCGTCGGAGAGTACGAGCCGGCAGTTGACCGTTCCCACGCCACCCTCCAGGTCGACGGCCATGTACACCCAGCCCGGCGAACCCGGGTAGGCGAATATCCGGCCCACTTCGTGGTCGTCCGCGACGAGGGACGCCTGCAGGAGAGCCTGGTTCGCCTGGACCGTTTCCGAGGCGGGGGCGACGGAGTGGTCGACGGCCGTGCCGATGGCCCAGCCGCCGAAGCCGACGGCGATCGCCAGGGCAGCCGCGGCGGCTGCGACACGCAGGCGCGACCACAGGCGCCGGGGCGCCGCCGGCCGGGACGGGTTCAGCCGGTTCGCGACGCGGGTCTCGAAGCCGACCGGCGGCTCACTGCCCGGAAGCAGACCGAGCAGGCCGTCCCCGACGAGGGTCAGCTGCTCGATTTGTTCCCGACAGCCGGGACAGCGGTCCAGGTGTGCGACCGCCTCGGCCCGCTCCCGGGCCGGCAGAACGCCCAGCGCCAGCTCGGGGGCGAGCTCCTCCAGCCGATCGCAGGTCATGCAGTTCATGATCGGCTCCCCTCAGCCTCCAGGGTCACCCGCAGCTTGCCCATCGCCGTTCTGATCCGGGTCTTGGCCGTGCCCAGCGGAATCCGCTCGAATTCGGCGATCTGCTGGCCGGTCATCCCGTAGATCCCCGCCATCACCAGGGCGCGGGCCTGATCCCGCGGCAGAGCCGCCACCGCCGTCCGTAGCCTGACGGACGTCTCGTCGGCGAGCGCCCGCTGCTCAGGGGTGTCGGTCACGATGTCGAGAAGCGCGTCCAGGTCTTCGGGCGCGACAGGACTGGCTCTGCGCGCCCGCACCGTGTCGATCGCCAGATTGTGCGCGATCGTCGTCAGCCAGGTCTTCACGGACCCGCGACGGGAGTCGTAGATCTGGGCGTGCCGCCACGCCCGCTCGAACGTCTGCTGCGCGATGTCCTCGGCAAGCTGGAGATCGCCGACAACCACGATGGCGACGCCGAAGACCGTGCGCTGGAAGCGGCGCACAAACGCAACGGCGATCTCCGGATCGCCCGTCGCCAGTCCGGACAGCAGTGCCTCGTCCGACGCGTGGTCGAGAGGGAGGCCCATTCTCCTCATACCAGGGGATACGGTCGGCCTCCCCGAAGGGATTGCTCCGTCTCCGCGGGAAATCACCCTCCTATTCTCCTCCTCCGTTCGCCCAAGGCGTCCGTGGTCCGACCGCCAATCCCTCGGCGCGGTTCATCCGTAACACCCTGCACGACGGAACTTCCAGCGAGGGCCGAGCCATGACAAGGACACTCACCCGGAACCGTGTGGTGCTGGGGCTGGCAGCCGGAGCGCTGGCGGGCGTGCTCGCGGGCTGCGCAGGTGGAAACGGAAGTGGGAACGGAGGCGGCTCGACGACTTCCACACCCCCGAAGAAGAGCGTCGAACCAGCAGTGACGCAGGTGAAAGCGGACCTGATCGACTTCCACATCGCACTGTCACAGAAAACGTTCAAGCCGGGCGCCTACGCCTTCGTCGCCAAGAACAGCGGCCATCACGACCACGCCCTGGAGATCGAAGGCCCCGCCGGAGAGCACCGCACCAAGACCCTCGCTCCCGGAGCTTCCGAGACGCTCGAGGTGACCTTGAAGTCCGGCACCTACGAGATCTACTGCCCCGTCGACGGGCACAAGGACCTGGGCATGAAGACGGAGATCACCGTGGGTGGTACCGATGCGCCCGTGAACACGACCCCGCCGAAGAGCAATGGCTACTGAGCGTGCCGGTGTCGCAGTCACTCTGCGACGGGGCAGAGCTGCGCCGTCGGACAGCTGGCTAACCTTCTCTGATGACCACCGAGTTGACCCTGCTGTCGCGGGTCTCCTGCCGCGACCAGGAGATCACCGCGCCCAGGCTGCGCGGCCTGCTCGCCCTCCTCGCGGGCGAGCTGCGCACAGGATGCAGCACCGCGCTCCTGGTGGACGGGCTCTGGCCGGACGGGCAACCGGAGAATCCGACCAAGGCGCTGCAGATCCTTGTCTCGCGCGCCCGGGCACGCCTCGGCTCCGACGTGATCGCCAGCACCCCCACCGGCTACCGCCTCGCGCTGGGCGAGGACCAGGTGGACAGTTCCGCCGTCCTTCTCCGCGCCGCCGCGGGCGCGGAGCGCTCCCGGGCCGGGGACCACGCGGCGGCGCTCGCGCACGCCGAGGCGGGGCTTGCGCTGTGGGACGGCGGTGGCGGTGGTGTGTTCCATGAGGACGCCCTACCCGACGACCCGGTGTCCGCGCTGCGTGCGGAGCGGGCCCCGACGTATCGGTCGCTCATGCGGGTCCGCGCCCTGGCCCTCGCGCGGCTCGGCCGCCGGGCCGAGGCGGTGGAGCCGCTCACCGGCCTGGTCCGCGAGCTGCCGCGGGACGAGGAGGTGCTGCTCGAGCTGTTGCGTTGCGAGGCGGCCACTGCGGGGCCGTCCGCCGCTCTGGCGACATACGACGGCTATCGCCGAACGCTGGGCGACGAGCTCGGCACCGACCCGGGGCCCGCGCTGCAGGCCGTGCACCAGGAGCTGTTGCGGGGTGAGGCGCCCGCGGTCCGCCGTGGGGTGCCGCACGAGCCCAACCCGCTGCTCGGCCGCGACGCCGACATCGCCGCGGTGGCCGAGCTGCTGCGCATGTCCCGGGTCACCTCGATCGTCGGGGCGGGCGGCCTGGGCAAGACCCGGCTCGCGCATGTGGTGAGCCGCGAGGCGGAGCAGCGGGAGGTGCATCTCGTCGCGCTCGCCGGTCTCACCAGCGACGACGACGTGGCAGGAGAGGTCGCTTCCGTCCTCGGCGTCGGTGAGTCGCTGCGCACTCCGGTGCGCCACTTCGCCATCCCGACGGACGTCCTCACCGGCATCGTGGGCGCCCTCGGTCCCGGTCCCGCGCTCCTGGTTCTCGACAACTGTGAGCATGTCATCCGCGGCGTGGCAGAGCTGGTGCAGGCCCTGGTGTCGATGACCCGCGATCTGCGGGTGCTCACCACCAGCCGGGCCCCACTCGGCATCTCCTCCGAATCGGTGTATCTGCTGCCGGAGTTGAACCTGCCGACGACCGTCGAGCTGTTCGAGCAGCGGGCGCGGGCCGCCCGCCCCGGTGTCGAGCTGCCCGCCGGGACGGTGGCCGAACTCTGCCGCCAGCTGGACGGGCTGCCACTGGCCGCGGAGCTGGCGGCGGCGCGGGTACGGGTCATGTCGGTCGGCGACATCGCCCGTAAGCTCGAGGACCGGTTCGCCCTGCTGCGGGGCGGGGCACGGGACTCACCACAGCGCCACCGCACTCTGCACGCCGTCGTCGACTGGAGCTGGAACCTCCTGGACCCGGCCGGGCGGGCGGCGCTGCGCGCGCTGTCGGTCTTTCCCAGCGGCTTCACGGCGGACGCGGCCGAGCAACTGCTCGGTGCCGACGAGCTGTTCGGCGGCCCGCCCGGCGGCAGTGACGTCCCGCAGGTGCTTGAGGACCTGGTCGACCAGTCCCTGCTCAAGGTCACCGACACCGCGTCCGGCATACGCTTCGGAATGCTGGAGACCGTACGTGAATTCAGTACGGCCCGTCGGGCGGAGGCCGGCGAGGACGGCCAGGTGACCGGGCAATTCATGGCGTGGGCGAGCGACTTCGGGGCGGCCCACCACGATGCGCTGTTCGGGCCCGACCCCTTCGTGTCCTGGGAGCTGATCAGGGCCGAGCAGGACAACCTCGTCCAGGCGCTGCGCCTCGGCCTCGCCCGAAGTGACGGCGCCACGGTCGCGGCGACCACCGCGGTGCTCGGGAGCCTGTGGACCACCGAGGCCAACTACACCCGCCTTGTCCCGCTCACCCAGGACACCGGACCGCTGCTCTCCCACTTCCGGCCCGGGCCCGGCCTCGTCGAGGCCACCCGGACGGCCGCGGTCATGTGCACCGCCAATCTGTTCCTGGGTGTCGGTCCCGGGGCGATACGTCCCCTCGTCACCCTGCGCCGGCTGCCGCCGGCCTCGCCGGACACCCTGATCGGCGCCCTCTCGATCGTGCTGTGCGCCGCACCCGAGCTCCTGGGCCCGGAGCATTCGGCGCTGAACGCGCTGTGCGACAGCGACGAGCCCCTGCTCGCCGGCGTCGCCAACTGCGTCGCCAGCTATGTGTGGGAGAGCCAGTACGACCTGGACCGCGCGCTGACGGCGGCTGACCGGATGCTGAAGGCCTTCGAGGACCGGCGCATCCCGTGGGTGCAGGTCATGGCCCCTTGCCGGATGGCCGAACTGTGTCTGCAGGCCGAGCGGGGAGATGCGGCACTGCCCCACATGAAATCGGCCCTGCACGTCCTCGAGAAGCTCGGGGTGGGGACCGACTCGCTCGGGATCCGCTGGGGAATGGTGCTCGCCAGTCTGCAGACCGGCACGGTCGACGAGGCGGAGCGCCGGCTCGAGCAGATGATGCTCAACCAGCCGCGGGAGACCTCGGACGTGCTCACGCCCGGCCTCGGGGCACGCGCGGAGATCGCGCTCACGCGTGGCGAGACCGAAGCGGGTCTGCGTCTGTGGCGCCGGGCCGTCGATCAGGTGAAGAGCAGCGCAGGCCCGGTGTTCGGCGCCGAACGGGACCTGGAACCCTGGCTCCTGGAGGTCCAGGCCGTCGCTTTGACCGCTCATGCGTGGCACGGCCGGCTCGACCTCGTGGAGGAGATCAACGCCGCGGTGGAGGACGGGCTCGGGGCGCTGCTGACGCGCCGCGACGGCCTGCCGACCCTGGTGAACTTTCCGGTCTGCGGTGCGCTGCTGCTCGCGCTCGGGGCGGTCGACCTCGACCACGGCCGTACGAGGTCGGGGGCGCGGCTTCTCGCCCTGGCAGATCGCTTCCGTCATCTTCGCAACTTCCAGCCCACCATGTCCTCCGCCCGGGCGCGGCAGGCGGCCGAACAGGCCGACAGGGCGGCGTACGCCGACGCCGTGTCGGAGTACGCCGCCCTGGACGGGGACGGACTGCGGGCCGCCGCGCTGACGGCGCTGGAGGAACGGGACACCCCCTAGGAACCCGACACCTCCTGGAGACGTACCGGCAACCGGATCAGATGGAAGCCGTCCGCCGGCCAGTGCCCGAACTCCAGCTCGTCCCGGCCCACGGCGAGCGCGGTGTCCGGCCGCTGGACGAGCAACTGGTCGAAGACCACCGAGGTGACCAGGCGGCCGAGGGCTGCGCCCAGGCGGTAGTGGGTGCCGTGGCCGAAGGCGAGATGACCGCCACCGCGGCCGAACTCCCGTGTGATGTCGAGCCGTTCCGGTGCGTCCCCGTACTCCTGCGGGTCTTGGTTCGCGGCGAGCAGGGCCACCGTCACCGTCTCGCCCTTCTTCAGCGCGGTCCCGGCGAACCCGAGCTGCGGAGGGGTCCCAGCTGCAGGGGAGTTGGGGTTTCGGGTCAGCGGGGGTCGCGGTTGAAGATCTTCTTCGACCAGAGGTAACCGGCCACGGTGATGCCGAGGCACCAGGCGACGGCGATCAGCCCGTTGTTGCCGATCTCCGTGCCCGTCAGCAGGCCGCGCAGGGTCTCGATGACGGTGGTGAACGGCTGGTACTCGGCGAACCAGCGGATCCAGGACGGCATCGAGTCCACCGGTACGAAGGCGCTGCTGATGAAGGGCAGCAGGAACGAGAGCGGAAGCACGGCGTTGCTCGCCGCCTCGGGGTTCGGGCTCTTCAGGCCGAGACCGACCGCAACCCAGGTCAGCGCGAAGTCGATCAGGGTCAGGATGCCGGCCGCGGCCAGCCACTCGACGGGCGTCGCGCTGGACCGGAATCCGATCGCGAGAGCGACACCGACCACCAGGGTCAGGCTGACCACGGTCTGGATCACGCTGCCGACCACATGGCCGACCAGGACGGAGGCGCGGGAGATCGCCATGGTGCGGAAGCGGGCGACGATCCCTTCGGCCATGTCGGTGCAGACGGCCACCGCTGTCGGCGTCGCCCCCGAGCCCACGGTGATCAGCAGGATTCCCGGTACGACATAGGCGATGTACGCGCCGCGGTCCCCGCCGCCGCCGAGCCCATTGCTCAGCGCGCTGCCGAAGACGTACACGAAGAGGAGCAGCATGATGATCGGCATGGCCACGACGCCGATCGTCATGGAGGGGTAGCGCCTGGCGTGCAGCAGATTGCGCCGCAGCATGGTGGCGGAGTCGCGCAGGGCGTACGACGTCGAACTCATCGTGGAACTCATCGGGCTTGCACCTTCTCGTTGTCGGGGCGGCCGGTGACCGCGAAGAACACGTCGTCGAGATCGGGGGTGTGCACGGACAGCTCGTCGACCTCGATCGACGCGGCGTCGAGTACGTCGAGAACGGCGCGCAGTCCGCGTACGCTGCCGTCGTTCGGGACGTTGAGCGTGAGCGCGTCGGCGTCCCGCAGACCCAGGCCAAAGGCACGGGCGGCCGCCTCGAATGCGCTGCCGTCGCCGAACGTCAGCCGGACGTGACCGCCGGGGACAAGGCGCTTGAGCTCCTCCGGAGTGCCCTGAGCGACGAGCTTTCCCTGGTTGAGTACCGCGATCCGGTCCGCGAGCTGGTCGGCCTCCTCCAGGTACTGCGTCGTCAGGAAGACCGTGACGCCGCCGGCCACCAAGTCGCGGATGATCTCCCACATGTTGTGGCGACTGCGCGGGTCGAGCCCGGTGGTCGGCTCGTCGAGGAAGATCACGCTCGGGGCGCCGACCAGGGTCATCGCGATGTCGAGCCGGCGTCGCATACCGCCGGAGTAGGTGGATGCGGGCTTCTTGGCCGCGTCGACCAGATCGAAGCGCTCGAGCAGCTCGGCGGTGAGCCGGCGGCCCTCGCGGCGGCCCAGGTGGTGCAGGTCCGCCATGAGGGTCATGTTCTCCTCGCCGGTGATCATGTTGTCGACCGCGGAGAACTGGCCGGTGACACCGATCGCGGCGCGTACCGCCTGGGGGTCCGTGGCCGGATCGTGCCCGGCAACGCTCAGCCGACCGCTGTCGGCGGTGATCAGTGTGGACAGGATCTGGACCGCGGTGGTCTTGCCGGCGCCGTTGGGACCGAGCAGCGAGAAGATCGTTCCCTTGGCGACGTTCAGATCGATGCCGTCGAGCACGACCTTGTCGCCGTACGACTTGCGCAGCCCGGTTGCCACGATGGCCGGTCGGGTTGGGGTGAGGCGTTGGTTCGAAGTCATGCCGCAGAGCGTGCGAGCAGTGAGCTTCACCGCGGTTTCACTGTGGTTTCAGTCGGCCCGACGCCGGTGAACCGGACGCGCGGCTGCCGTACTGGACACGGCCGGGCTCACCCCGACCTCCGAGGGCACCCGGGTCGCCTCGTCCGGCGGCACGGTCACCTCCGAGGTCCGCGAGATTCGCCTCGGTCCAAGGTCTCCCGCTTCGCGATACAGGCCTCACCAGAGTCAGGCCGCGGCCGCGAGCGCTGAGGGCCACATGAGTGCATCCACTGCGCCGTCCTGTGGAGCGCCGGGTGAGCCTGTTTTGCCGGAGCCGCCCACGTCTATGGATCCTGTTGCTTGATCTCGGTCGATGGCCTTGCTGCCGATGAGTCATGGCCCGGAAGTCGTCCGAAATCGGGCAGTCGGCGATGGCAGAAGACCTGCGGCAGTGCCGATTGAGGCGAGGGAGTGATCAGCGCGATGTCGGTGGAGGTGGTGCAGACGGCGGACCTGTTCACCCACACCATGGTGCGCCCCTGGAGTGCGCGAACACGTACCGAGTCGATTTCACACTGGGGCCGGTCCGGATGGCCGTCCGCACCGAGCTGCTCGACGACAACGCGGTGGGGCTTCTGCGTCCGCATAGCCGGCCGCGGGGCCACGGCCTGAAACAGAAACTTCCCACAGCCTGTCCGGCATTGATCGCTCGACTCTCCCCACGCCGACAACAACGGACGATCACTCATCAAGCGCCTTCCGAAGGAGCCCGACCCGATGCCCAGACGTTCTGGATGGCGTGTCGCCCTGGCCGCCACCACCACAAGCCTGATTGCCGCCGCTTCACTGGTGGCCGCCGAACCGGCGTTCGCACAGTACCCACCAGCCCCCGGTGTTGTGATCGACGACAACACCGTGGCCCCCGGTGATCCGATCAATCACACCGCGACCGGCTTCCAACCCCTTGAGCAGGTTGTCCTCAGCCTCGTCCCCGCACCCGGAGCCGCAGCCAGGGCCGCACTGAGGGCATCGCCCGCGTCCGTACGGCCCCTTGCATCGGCCACCCCGAACGGCGATGGCGGAGGAAGCGGGGGCGGAGGTGGCGGAGGCGGAGGCGGAGGAAGCGTGGTGCTCGGCACCTTCACCGCCGACGCCAACGGCATTGTGACTGGAGGGATCACCATCCCCGCGCGCGTGCGCCCGGGCACCTACCTCTACCAGCTCGTCGGCCAGACATCCGGGCTCACGCTGTCCGCGACGGTGACCGTGTCCGCTGCCCCCGGGGGCGGTAACGGGAGCCATCCCCCCGGCGACGGCGGGACTCATCCGCCCGGCGACGGTGACGGGCACGGACGACCCGGTGACGGGGACGGCGACGGTGACGGTGACGGGCACGGACGACCCGGTGACGGCGACGACGACGGGCACGGTGACGGGCACGGCGGCGGCAACGACGACGGGCGCGATGACGGGCACGGCGACGAGAATGGGGGCTCCCCCAACTCAGGTCACGACGACAACGGCTCCTCCGGTCATGGCAACGGAACCTCCGGGCTCGCGGACACCGGTTCCTCGGATGCACCGGTGGCTCTGCTCACCGCGGCAGGTGGTCTGCTGCTTCTCGGTGGCGGGACACTGGTGATCACCAGGCGTCGGCGTACTGACGCTGAACGCGGCTGAGACCAACGATGCCGTGGACCACCCAAAGACTCTCGGCCAGCGCCGTTCTGTCTTATGTCACCGGCCTGGTGGGACGGATTCACCGTCGCATCAGGCCGGTGATGTGGGTGGCGGCAGGTTTTCTTCTCACCGGTTCGGGCTGGGTGCTCGTCACGGGTCTGTACGCCCGTAGCGAGCTGCTCGCGGCCCGACTCGACCTGGAGACACTGCGGAACACGGTGACGGCGTCCTCCTCGCCGGTCCCGACGGCGAGTGGCGGCACTGGCCGCAGGGCGCGCGCCGAAGCAGCGGGCCGTTCCGCTGCGGCGCACGCGGCCCGGGCACACCGGCTCACCAGCGGGCCCGCGTGGTCCCTGGCCGCGCACCTGCCCGGCCTCGGAGGCCCTCTCGCGACCGTCCGTGGTACGGCCAAGGCCGTCGACCGGCTGACCGGCGAGGTGCTGCCGGCCGTCGTCAGCGCCGCCGGCAACATCACGAACGGCGCGGAGGCCGGTGGCGGACACCTGAACCTCGCCGAACTGCGCAGTGCCGCCCCAGCTCTCGAGCAGGCCTCACGACAGGTGGCGGCAACTCGTACGGAGGCCCGCAGATTGCCCCGCCACACCTGGCTCCCCGCCGTGGACCGGGTCCGGGACCAACTCCTCAGCCGGCTGGACCGGATGGCGCCCGCTATGGAGAACGCCGCCACCGGCGCCCGCCTCCTGCCGCAGATGCTGGGGGCGGACGGTCCGCGGCGCTACCTCGTGATGTTTCAGAACCCCGCGGAGGCACGTGGAACCGGTGGGATGCCCGGTGCCTTCGCCATGCTGACAGCCGACCGGGGGGCGCTGGAGCTGACGCATTTCGGAAGCGACGCCGAGATGGTGGGCGCTCACCCCGAGGTGGACCTCGGCGCCGAGTTCGCCACCATGTACGGACGTGGCGATGCGGTGAACACCTGGGCCAACTCCAACATGAGCCCGCACTTCCCCTACGCCGCGCGTATCTGGTCGGCCACCTGGCTCTACCAGAGCGGCGAGCGTGTCGATGGCGTACTCGCACTGGATCCGGGCGCGCTGGCCCGGCTGCTCGCAGCTTCCGGGCAGGCGCGCACGACCGACGGCACAGTCGTCAGCGCGGACAACGTGGTGGACATCAGCGAGCGCACCAACTACATGACGTACCCGGACCCGCTCAAGCGCAAGGCTTTCCTGCTGGACGTGGCCCGCGCCGCTGCCGGGCGGTTGATGACCGCCGCCGAGGATCCCCACCTGCGGCCCTCGCTGCTGCTCGGCCTGTACGAGTTGCTGGGCAACGGGCAGGTGACCGCCTGGAGCTCCCACGCGAAGGAGCAGCAGGAGCTGGAATCACGCCCGGTCGGCGGCTCCTTGCCGCAGCGTCCGGAGCCCTACGCCGGGCTGGTGGTCAACAATGCCGCCGGCACCAAGCTCGACTACTACCTCGACCGCACCCTGGACTGGTCCCCCGGCCGCTGCACCGCCGACGGCCGCGAGGTCACCGTCAAGGCGGTCTTCTCCAACGGTGCACCGTCCGCAGGACTTCCCACCTACGTCACCGATCGTCTCGACAAGCCCCCCTATCCGACGCGTCAGGGGGACAATCGCCTGCTGGTCTCCTACTTCGCGACCGGCGGGGCAGATCTGGTCAAGGCTGACCTCGACGGGCGGCGCGCCTTCCTGACACCGGGTGTCGAGCGCGGCCATCCGGTGTACACGTTCGACGTCGAAGTGCCCGCGGGCAGCAGCCGGACGTTGACGCTGCACCTGCTGGAGCCCCCGGCCGACCAGGGACCCACCGTCTTCCACCAACGACTGCCACGCCCGCTGCGGGCCACGGTGCACCCGTCCCCGGGCTGCCCCGAAAGCTGAGTGACGTCTCTTCCGCCCGGTCCGGCACGGCTGCCGCGTCCCGGCCAGAAAAGTAGGCGATTCCGGGGTAATACTGGCGTCATGCTCGACTCCACCCCCTCCTTCGCCGCCTGGCGCCCGTCCCCGTTTCGGGTACTCACGGTGTGCACCGCCAATCTCTACCGGTCGCCTGTCGCCGAATGCCTTCTGAGGCAGCGGCTGGCCGCACTGCGGGAGGCGATCCATGTGAGCAGTGCGGGCACGGAGGCCGTCCCGGGTGCACCGATGGCGGCCATTGCCGCATCCATGGTGGCCGAACGGGGCGCGGACCCGTCCGGGACGGTCACGCGCCGGCTGACGGCCGGACTCGTCGACAGCGCGGATCTGGTGCTCGGGGCCGCGACGGAGCATCGTGAGGCAGCGGTGCGGCTCTCCCCCGTACGGGCCCTGTCCCGGGCCTTCAGCCTTCGCGAGTTCGCCCGGCTGGTGCGGGCCGAGGACGCGGCGGGTGCGACGGACCCGGCCGCCCGGTTCGCCGCGCTCGTGGAGGGTGCGGCGGCTCGGCGCGGTGCGGCCGGGGCGGGCGTGGCTGACGACGACGTGTCCGATCCGCTCGGTGCGAGTCCCGCCGCAGCTCGGGAGTGCGTGACGCGGATCGAAGAGTCGGTGGAAAGGATCGCCGTCGCGATGCAGGCGCGCTGAGGTACGTGGTCCGCGTCATGGGACCTGTCGGACACTGCACGCCGGGGCGGTAAGCCGAAGATGTTTACGCTGCCGAGCGCCGCTGGATCAAGGTCGGCCAATCCAAGCCCACCGAGCGTGGCCTGCCGTTTTCCACCTGAGGCTTGGCCGAGATGCGTTCCTCGTTGATCAGCTGTCCACACTGATGCCAGTTCCAGCCGTGGGCGAAACGCCGGCCTTGACCGATCTCGGACTCGCAGTGGGGATTTCAGCTTTCCCCCATGCGGGGGAGGTGAGGAGCGAAGGCTTCGGTTGCCTGCGCGTGGAGTGAGCGAGGAGGCAGCCCAGGGAAACCCAGAAAGGAGCGGTCACCAGCAGGTTCCCCAGAGTGTTGGCGAACAGCAGCCCCACCGAATAGGCCACTCCGAGCGATTGGAGGACCGCTTGGTCCGCAGTGCACCGCCGGCCGAGGCCGAGCCACAGCAAAGCCACGAAGAGTGCGAGCGTGCCCACTCCGGCCTCAGCCGCCAGGCGCAGGTAGTCGTTATGGGTGTTCATGTAGATGCCGATGCCGGACGGGGACTGTGCGTAACCGGGGAACACCCCGTACCCGATCCCGCGGAGCGGATGGTCGAGCGCCACACGCACGGCCAGCAGGGCAACCTGCTTCCGCACCTCGGTGTTCGTGGTCAGCTCGGTTGACGTCCGATTTCCCGTCAAATTGCTTTCCACCGCGTCGAGTGTTCCCGGGAGAGCCATGGCGACGGCGAGGATCGCCAGCGCGATGACCGCCTTGTGCCGCAGCGGACGGCCGATGAAGAGAACGCAGGCCAGTCCTGCCGCGACCATCAGAAAGGCGCCTCGCGACCGGGTCTCCAGGATCGCGGCAGCGCACACCAGCGCGGGCAGCAGCCACACCCAGGAGTGGTTGAGCCGCGCCAGGCCGACTGCCGCAACCAGTGCGAGTGCCAGCATGGCTCCCAGGTAGTTGGGGTTCAGGCCCAGACCCGCCAAACGGTCGTCAACGTGCTCTCCCCGGACGAGTAGGTACCCGGCGACACCGGCGCCCGAGCCGGCGACGATATGCGCGACCGACCGGGGGCCCGGGGGCGCAACGGCGGAAGCCATGAGCAAGCCGAGGCCCATCAGCAAGGAGGGGAACGCACTCCACGACCGGTCCATCAGCAGCGTCATCCGAGGCAGCAGGTAACTCGAGGTGAGGGCGAAGGCGATGAGCACAATCAGAGCAAGATGGACGCGCAGCTGGAAGCCGCTCAGCACGACACGGAACAGAACGAAACCGACTCCCGCAGCAACGAATACGGGCAGTGCCACGCCACTGGAATCGCCGACGGCGACTGCTGGGACGATCCCGAGCAGTATCAGCAACGCGAGGTCGGGGCGCGGCACGGCCAACAGGGCGAGGCACACCACGACGCCGGCGGCGACGGTCGCTGTGCCGTAATACAGCAGCATGTACGTCGCGGCCGGCATGGCGACCACAAGGCATCCCAAGCTGATGACGGTGGCAGTGAGAGGTCTCATCACCCCGCCCACCAGATTGACCATCACTCACTTCTTTCATGGTTTCGGCACCGGTCAGCCGGTGCCCGTGATCAACCTGGGCATGAGCCTGGTGACGGGATTGCTCGTGGGCTCCGCAACCGCTGTGCTTCGAAACTGACACCGCGCATTCGGCAATGTGGCGCCCGGCGCCGACGGGGCGCCAATACAACAGTCACCGGGGCTGTTCTCTACCCCTTGCGTGCGAGCACAACCCGAGTATGAAACCCGCGGTACAGCGACTCGACTGCAGACCATGAAATCACAGGAGCGAGAAGTCCGGAGGCCCGGCTGACGTTCCGCGTCGCCATGACGAAATCACGCTCCACGAACTCGACTTGCGAGAAGTGGCGACCGAAGGCCTGAGAAATCTCCCGCTTTGTTGGGTAGTTGATACCGCATCTGCTGTATTCGATGTTCCGCAGTGCGGTCTCGGCAGCGCCGAGACGCCGCTGGAAGGAGTTACGGATACCCAGCCTCGCCCACAGGGAAATGAGCGCTGGATGCTGGAACCGACCGCCGAAGGGGGTGAAGATGTGCGGCTCCACCGGCCGCCAGCGAGCGGGGAAGACGTGCAGCGTCCAGGCGCCGGATTTGAGGACCCGAGCGATTTCGCTGATTGGCTTCTCGTAGCTCATCACATGTTCGAAAACGGAAGTCGAGTAGCAGAAGTCAAAGGAATCGGCGGGAAATGGAAAGTTCCCATCCGCGTCCGACAAGTGCAGGTTCCTCCTGCCGTCCGTCGACAACTCTTCCCACCCTGCGACCAATCGCTCCACCGGCCTGTCCACGCCCGTCGCCTCGTAGCCTTCGGCGGCGAACTCGCGGACATGCCGGCCCGAGCCGCATCCGAAGTCCAGCACACGCCGGCCCGGGGCAAGCCCACCATGCCGGGCCAGAATGGCTCGGCATGCCGAAGTCATCGCCTGATTGCCGAGCATTTCAGGGGCGTCGATCGCCATGTCAGCTCCCACGTGCAGTCAGGGGGTCGGGGTTCGGTGACCATAACCTGCCATTCCGACCCGACTGCGATGTTGACGGCGCCAGGCAGCAGAGGTCACCGGATCAGAGCACAGGGCGATGTCTCCCGAAGGGGAGGGCGGCCGTTGCGAGAGCAAGATCTGGCAGAATGCCCATTTCCGTGTGATATGTATCAGACACTGGTGGTCGGCCCGCGAAGCGGTGCACCGGCAAGCAGCGTTGGCGATGTCGCCGGACCGGCTAACTGACGGTGCATCACGTTGGGAGAGCATTTTATGTGCGGTGTAGCCGGAATTGTGTCGACCAGCCCTCCCGACCCCGAACGGGTACGCGTGATGTGCCGCCTCATCGCCCACCGGGGGCCCGACGGAGAGGGCTTCCACACCGACGCCCACGCGGCGCTGGGAATGCGCCGGCTCGCCATCATCGACGTGGCCGGAGGAGACCAGCCGGTCTACAACGAGGACGGCACCGTCGCGGCGGTCTTCAACGGCGAGATCTACAACTTCGCGGAACTGCGGGAGCGGCTGATCGGGTGCGGGCACCGGTTCACCACCAACAGCGACACCGAGGTGCTGGTCCACCTGTATGAGGATCACGGTGAGGACCTGGTCGGGCACCTGCGGGGCATGTTCGCCTTCGCGATCTGGGATGCCGCGCGGCGCCGGCTGCTGCTCGCACGGGACCGTGTGGGCAAGAAGCCGCTGTACTACCGGCAGGCCGGAGCGTCACTGGCGTTCGCGTCGGAGCTGAAGGCTCTGGTGGCCGATCCAGCGGTGCCCCGTGAGCTGGACCCGGTGGCTCTGCATCACTATCTGACGTACCAGTATGTGCCGGCCCCGTGGTCGATCTACCGCAGTATCCGCAAACTGCCCCCCGGGCACCTGCTGGTATGGCAAGACGGCGAGGTGCGACTGCGGCGCTACTGGAAGCTGGACTTCACACCGCAGCAGGTGGGCTGCGAGCGGGAAGCAGCAGAACAGGCACGGGAGTTACTGCTGGACGCCACTCGGGTCCGCATGGTCAGCGAGCGTCCGCTGGGCGCGTTTCTGTCCGGCGGCATCGACTCCTCCGCGGTGGTGGCCGCCATGGCCCGAGTCAGTGATCAACCGGTGAAGACGTTCTGCATCGGATTCGACGACCAGCGGTACGACGAGCGGTCCTACGCGGCGACCGTGGCCCGCCGCTACGGAACCGACCACCATGAGTTCGTGGTGGCCGGGTCGTCCGCCCTGGAGATTCTGCCCACGGTGACCCGGCATTTCGACGAACCGTTCGCCGATTCCTCTGCCATTCCCTCGTTCTTCGTGGCTCAACTGAGCCGCGAGCACGTGACCGTGGTGCTCAACGGCGACGGAGGGGACGAAAGCTTCGGGGGCTACCGCCGCTATGCGTACATGAAGCGAGTGGGGCGGATGCAGGCCCCCTACCGGCTGCATGGTGCCCTGAACCGTCTCGGTTCCGCATTGGTGGAGGGCAGTACCACGCCCCGCTTGCGCCGGGTCGGACGGGGGTTGCGGCTGCTGGGTGACACGCCACAGCACCGCTACGCCACCCTCATGTCGTACTTCACCCGCGAGGCCAAGGACGCTCTGTACACCGACGCGATGCGCGAGCAGGTGGCCGGCGTCAACAGCTACGAGCTGGTCACGGAGATGTTCGACACTTCCCGTGCGGACGAGGACGTCAACCGTTTGATGGACGTCGACGTGAACACCTACCTGCCCGGGGACTTGCTCGTGAAGGTGGACATCACCACCATGGCTCACTCGTTGGAGGCCCGCTCTCCGTTCCTGGACCACCATCTGATGGAGTGGGCCGCCGGTCTGCCGGGCCGGTGGAAGGTCGACGGCCAGGTGACCAAGGCGCTGTTGAAGAAGGCGATGACCCCTTGGCTGCCATCCGAGCTGATCACCCGGCCCAAGGCCGGCTTCGGGGTGCCATTGGCGGACTGGCTGCGCTGCGAACTGCGGCCGCTGGCCTTCGATCTGCTGACCGACCACACGGCTCGCTCTCGCGGCCTGTTCCGGCCCGATGTCGTGCGACAACTGCTGCAGGACCATGACGAGGGGCGTGACCGCTCCCTACAGCTGTGGTCGCTCCTGCAGTTCGAGCTCTGGCACCGCACATGCGCGGAGCAGTCCTGGGACACCGCGCCTGCCACCGCCCAACCCGCCCAGGGACACTGTGGCTGACACCGCACGGCAGGTACTCGGCATGCTGGGCAGCCGGGCCGCGTGCCTTGTGCTGTCCGTGTTCACGAGCGCGGCCATCGCCCGGTCGCTGGAGCCGGAGGGTCGGGGGATCTACTACATGGCGGTCACCGTCGCCACCACCGCCACTATGCTGGGACACCTGTCCGGCGAGCAGGCGCAGAGCGCGTTGTGGACGGATGCCGAGCGCCGCGAGGCGCTCGCCGGCAACAGCGTGCCCCTCGCCCTGGTACTCGGGACGCTCAGCGGGCTTGCAGGGACGGCTTTGGTGGCCGTGATCGGACCCGAGTCCCTGAATCTGCCGGGCCAGTTCCTGGTGGTGGTGGCCTGCCTCAACGTTCCGCTCGGCATCGCGTCGAACTACGCCGTCAACATCGTGCTGCTGCGGGGGCAGGTGCGTGTGGCGAACTGGTCGATGCTCGCCGGTGCGCTCACCCAATGCATCGCTGTGGCCGCGCTGGCGGCCGGTGAGCGGTTGAGCGTCGTAGCGGCGCTGGTCGTCTGGGTCGCCGCGGGGAGTGTCCCCCTGGTGGTATTCATCGCCGTCGGAGCCGGCGCGGGGCGACACAGGGATCTGGCGCTGGCACGCACGACGGTGGTCACCGGCTCCCGATACCACCTGGGGCCCGCCTCGGTGTTCCTTTTGATGAACGCGGACATCTACATGCTCAGCGCATTCGCCGGCGCGCGGGAGGTAGGCATCTATTCGCTGGCGGTCGGCCTGGCCGGGTACATCCGCGTGCTGGCGGATGTCGTGTCCCAGGTAATGCTCAAGCGCCAGTTCAACTCCACCGACACCGAATCCGCCGACGTCACCGTGCAGATCACCAGGTACGCGGTTCTGCTGGCCCTGGCCCCGGCACTGGTGCTGATGCTGTCCGCACCGGTACTGGTCTCCGCCGTGTACGGTGCGGCGTACGCCGATGCGGTGCCGCTCGTGATGCTGCTGGCTCCCGGTGTGATGGCGCTCGGAGCGAGCCGACTGCCGAGCTCCTACCTTCTGCGGTTGCGCCGCGCGAAGCTGATCGTTGTGCCGTCCGTGATCGCCCTGGCGGTCAACATCGCACTGAACCTGCTGCTGATCCCCGTGTGGGGCGCTGCCGGATGTGCGCTGGCCTCCTCGCTGGCCTACGTACTGCTGGCCGCCCTGCAGACGCGCCTGTTCGCCAGGGTGACGGGCATCCGGGCCAGAAACCTGCTCCCCGTGACCGCGGACCTGCGCACGCTCCTCTACGCCATGCGTCGCTGTGTGCCGGGCCGGAACGCCGCGGCGTCCCTGCCGCCCGGATAGCCGTCCCCGGCCCCGGCCGCCACCGCGGTGCCATCACCCGGACGACAGCGCGTCGAGCTTGATATCGACACAAAAGGTGCTGAGAGCCTGAAGAAGAAGGAAAGCACGCAGTGCCGCGCCTGACTGCTGGATGGATGGAGCTGATATCAGTGACTGGACGCCGCGACACCAAGACCGTACCGATCGCCGCGAATGTCGTCGGCGGTGCCGAACTGTCCCGTGTGTGTCTGATGATCGGCCAATTGGGGCTGGGAGGTGCGGAAAAGCAAGTCGTGATGCTTGCACGAGGTCTGGTCGAGCGAGGCATTGAAACCACACTGCTGCTGTTGTCCGAACGAGGGCCGCGTGAGACAGAGCTGGCCGGTTCCGGGGTGAGGATCGTGAGCCTGGGATACCGGGGAATCCCCCGGCCGTGGGTGGATCTCCGGGGCACCCTGAGGGACGCCGCGGCCGCCGTCAGGGCGTTCGCTCGGCTCACGGCACACCTGCGGCGTACGCGCCCGCAGGTCTTCCACTGCTACTTGTTCCACTGCTACGTCGCGGGAGCCCCCGCCGCCCGTCTGGCGCGGGTTCCGGTGTGCGTGGCCGGGCGGCGCAGTCTGGGCACGTTCAAGGAGGGACGCCGTGCACTGCTGGCCGTGGAGCGGGGCGCAACCCGGATGACAGACTTCGTCGTGGCGAACGCGCAAGCCGTCGCCGAAGATGCCCTGCGCCAGGAAGGTCTGCCACTGGACAAGATCACCGTCATCCACAACGGGATGGAAGAACGGGATTTCCGGGCGGTCGCACCGGCTGACCTGGTCACGGACCAGCCCGTGGTGCTGTGCGTGGCCAATCTGCGTACCTACAAGGGCCACCAGTACCTGCTCGACGCCGTCTTCCGACTGCAACGGCGGGGGCATCCCTGCACCCTCGCGTTGATCGGTGATGGTCCCGAGCGACTCCAACTGCAACAACAGGCCGACCGGCTGGGCATCGACGTACGGTTTCTGGGCCATCGCACCGATGTACCCGCTTTCCTCGCCCGCGCGGACGTCGTCGTGCTGCCCTCCCTGGAGGAGGGCCTGAGCAACGCCGTCATGGAGGCCATGGCGACCGGTCGGCCGATGGTTGCCACCGCGGTCGGCGGAACACCTGAACTGCTCCGCGACCGAGGGGTGCTGGTGCCGCCGGCCGACCCCGAAGCCCTGGCGCAGGGCCTGCACTGGATGCTCACCGATCGCGCCGCCGCCTCACGACTGGGGAAGGCCGCCCGAGAGTGGGCTCTTGAGCACCTGAGTGCGGACACCATGGTGGACCGGCACATCACCCTGTACAGGAAGCTGCTGGGGGGCGGTTCCGCCAGGCGGTCGGGGGAGACGGCCGATGGGAGCTGAGCACCGCGACGGTGGGGGCCCGGCGGCCGCGGAACGACCGCGGCCGCCTCGGGCGGCGAGAACGGTCAGGCTGCCGTCACACTGTGCGCCCCGCGTGAAGTGTCCGTAGTGCCCTGGTCGGCAACCGACGCGAAGACGTACTCGTTGCAGCCCAGGCCCCCTCCGCAGGTCTTGAGGTGACGCAGCTCCAGCCCATGGCGCCGGCCGACACGGAACACCTCTTCCGGAGCGGCGACTTCGAAGGGATAGCCCCCGACCCAGTCGATGAGGTCGTACTGGGCGGACATACCGCGAGCACGTGGGCCCTCGCTGCCGACAGGACGTCGCCCCGTCCGGGCCAGCTTCAACAAGGCGACCGCGCGTCCGGGAGCGTACATATACATCCGGCTGCCAGCGACCAGCAAGCGCCGCTTTACCGCACCGGAGGAGTTGTATGTGCGCTTGACATGCGTCCACAGCCGGCTGCGCAGGCCTTGATCGTTGTAGATCGACACATACAGCAGGCCACCGGGGGCAACCATTCGGCAGGCGGTGTCCAAGGCTTCCCTCAGGGCGCCCGTATGGTGCAGCACTCCCCAGGAGTAGACGATGTCGAACTGTCCGAGGCGGGAAATCAGGGAGGAATCCAGCACCGAACCCTGCTCCACCCGCCAGTCGCTGTCGGGCGCGTACCGGTCGCGCAGCCGTCTGGTGGTCGCCACCGCGTCGGGATCGTAGTCGAAGGAGTGCACCTTCGCGCCGAGTTGGAGTGCGGCCAGCGAGAACAGCCCGCTGCCGCAGCCGATGTCCAGGAACGCGCGCCCGGCAAGGTCCCGGGTTCCCAGGGCCGCCACGATGGACTCCCGCGCGCCGGCGATTCGATCCTCGTCGATGAGCCGGCTGAACTCCTGCCAGTTGCGGCCGAAGGCGAAGCGCTTGCCCTGCTCTACCTCGCTGGAGCCGTCGATCACCTCATGGTCTCCTTTCTCCTGGGAGCATTTACTGCAGACGCCGACGCTGCCCCGCTGCGCTCAACCCGACAGGGAACATACGCACTTACGCGGTATATCAGACGCCGGGCCGAGAACGGTGTCGACGCTGCGGTGCGGGATACGAGAACCGACCGAATACCAGGCTGGCTCTCGGCGATCCTTCCAAGGCCTATCGAAATGCTTCCGGGGGGTGTCCAAAGCGGCGGACACATATGTCGCGCCTTTGACAGATACCGGAGTGTGCTCGGCTTAATATCTGGCACATGTCGACCGCCACGTACCAGAGCACCGGTTTCGGCATCCCACGCCTACGCGTGATGAGAGTCATCACCAGAATGAATATCGGTGGTCCGGCCGTCCAGGTCACGGCACTCATGCGGGGCCTGGATACCGAGCGATTCGACCATCAGCTGATTGCCGGACTTGTGGGTGCGGGTGAGGCGGACTATCTGGAGCAGCGGGCACCCGACCTGCCGGTCCATCGGCTCAATGGCCTGGGCCGGACTGTCCGGCCCACGGACGATGCGCGCTGCCTGCTCGAACTGGCGGCAGCCATGCGCCGATTCCGGCCCCATATCGTCCACACGCACACAGCGAAGGCGGGCGCGCTGGGGCGGGCGGCTGCCGTGCTGGCGCGTGTCCCCTCAAGGGTGCACACATTTCACGGCCATCTCCTGCATGGTTATTTCTCCCCGGCGAAGACTCGCGTCCTGGTGCAGACCGAGCGCAGGCTGGCAGCCCTGAGCGATCGGTTGGTTGCCGTGGGCAGCCGGGTGCGGGACGACCTCGTCGCCGCCGGTATCGGAAAGGCGGACCAATTCACGGTCGTGCCGCCCGGCACCAGGCTCGCAACCGCACCGGAGCCCTCGGAAGCCCGGCGACTGCTAGGACTCCCGCAGGGCTGTCCCGTGGTTGCCTATGTGGGACGAATTACCGGAATCAAGCGACCCGACCGCTTTCTCGCCGTAGCCCGCGAGGTGCGCCGCACAGTACCCGCAGCGCATTTCGTGGTGTGTGGATCGGGCGACTTCCAGCCGGATCCGGAAGCGGTCACCGACCTCGGTGACTCCCTCCACCTGCTGGGCTGGCGCGCAGACGTGGAGACCGTATACGCGGCGGCCGACCTGGTGTTGCTGACCTCGGACAACGAAGGCATGCCCGTCAGCCTGATCGAGGCCGGCCTGGCGGGGCTGCCGGCGGTGGCCACAAACGTCGGCAGCGTCGCGGAGGTCGTACAGGACGGCACGACGGGGCTCCTGGCCGGGCTGTCGTCCGGTGAACTCGCTCGCCACACCGTGACTCTGCTGCGCGACGGGGAACTGCGCCAGGAGATGGGGGCACGCGCGCGTACGTTCACCAGCCGGCGCTTCAGCGAGGAACGTCTGGTGGCCGACACACAGGCTCTCTACACCTCCATCGCCGTCACCCGAGGCTGGTGGACCGCATCCCCGTTCGAAAGGTGAGCACTGTTGAACGTCCTTGTTACGGGAGGCGCCGGCTTCATCGGCGCCAACCTTTGCCGAGAGCTTGCATCGCGTCCGACTGTGGGCAAGGTCATCGCTCTGGACGACCTGAGCACAGGTTTCGCAGCCAACCTGGTGGGAGTCGACGCGGAGCTGGTCGAGGGCAGCATTCTCGACCCCGACCTCCTCGACAGCGTCGTCGCCGGAATGGATGCTGTCGTCCACCTCGCAGCCCGCCCGTCCGTGCCGCGCTCGCTGGCGGACCCGGTCGCCAGTCATCACGTCAACGCGACCGGGACGGTGTACGTCCTCGAGGCCTGCCGACGCGCAGGCCTCCCGGTGGTCGCCGCCTCGTCCTCCTCGGTCTACGGTGCCGTTCCCGTGCTTCCAAAACACGAGGAGCTGCCGACCCAGCCCATGAGCCCCTACGCCGCGAGCAAACTCGCCACCGAGTCCTATGCCCTCGCCTACGGCGCCTCGTTCGGCCTCCGGGTTCTGGCGTTTCGGTTCTTCAACGTCTACGGGCCGTTGCAGCCGGCCGGCCATGCCTATGCCGCCGTGATCCCGGCCTTCATCGATGCCATGCTGCGCGGCACGCCCGCGAGGGTTTTCGGCGACGGCCTGCAGACGCGGGACTTCACGTATGTCGGAACCGTCGTCAGGGTGCTGGCCGATGCGGTCCTGCGCAAGGTCGCGTACCCCGGTCCGGTGAACCTGGCCTTCGGTACCCGGGTGCCCCTCATCGACATCGCCCAGCAGCTCGCGGAAATCATCGGGTCGCCGGCCGACATCCGGCACGAGGCGGCGAGGGCGGGAGACGTCCGCCACTCCCAGGCCGCGGATGGTCTGCTGCGCGAGCTCTTCCCCGATGTCGCCCAAGTGCCGCTGCCGCGTGGACTGGCCGAGACGGTGCGCTGGTTCCGTACCCTGCCCGAGTACGCCGAGCTGCCACCGGCCAAGTCCCTCACGGTGGAAGTGGGCTGACGACAGAGTCGAGGGGAGTCACGGCGACGCACCGTGGCTCCCCTCAGCTCTGTGCGTCCGCGCTCACGGCATACACAGGGACCCTCAGAAGCAGCCCCGAGGCCACCAGGGTGACCGAGACAACCGTGACCAGCACGGCGTTCTGCGGGAGGACCTTGAACATGACGAGCACCGCTGTCAGGCATGTCATGGCCGCGAAGCCCCCGATGACAACGGCTACCTGACGAACCGTCAGTCCCAAGCGACGGAGTCGGTGGGCGATGTGATCCCTACCGCCCTGCAGCACAGGTCTGCCCTCCCTGCGTCGCGCGACCATGACCAGTCCGGTGTCCGCAGTGACGACCAAGGTGACGAGGAACAGACTGGTGTACCCGGACAGGGCGCCGTTGTCCCTGTGCAGAGACACCGTGGCGGACGACACCAGAAAGCCCACGAAAAGCGAGCCCGCGTCACCCAGAAAGATCCGCGCCGGATGCCAGTTGTGGAAGAGGAAGCCTGCACACGCCCCGGCCAGGGCGGCCATGACCGAGGCAGTGCCCACCAGACCGCCGGAGAGAGCGGCGCAGCAGAGGAATCCCGCGGTGACCACGGTCACGGTGGAGACCACGCCGTCCATGTTGTCCAGCAGGTTGAAGGCGTTGGTGGTGAAGAGGATCCACGCGACCGCGACGACCACGTCGAGCCATGTACCGAAGAGCACGGGATGGCCGCACCACAGAACCACCACCAGGGCTGCCGCCGCCTCGATGCAGACACGAAGACGGATGCTGAGCGGACGCAGGTCGTCTGCGAGGCCGAGAACGGCGATGAGCGCAGCGCATGTGAGCACGACGCCAACCGTGGTGTCGTGCCCCTTCGCGGCGAGTGTCGCCACACTCGCGGAGCACAGGGTGGCAAACGCGACCGCGATGCCGCCGAGATAAGGCGTGGGATGGACATGGATTCTGCGTGCATTCGGCTGGTCGGTGTATCCGCGCCGCAGGGCCAGCCGCCGCAGTGGCTCGGTCAGCAGAGCAGCGATGAGCAGAGCCCCCAGCCCCGCGACTGCCGACACCAACCAGGGGCTCAGACCGGACATGGACCCGCCAACACGGTCTGGCCGGTGGAATTATCTGTTTCCCCCTTGGCCTGGCCGTCGGCGACAAGCCCGAGTACCTGCCGCCTCACCTCGCTTCGGGCATCCGCGACGGCGTCCGCCAGCACATCGTCGAGGTTCCGTTGCGGCTGCCAGCCGGTGAAGGCCCTTAGTTTCGTGGTGTCGGGGACGCGACGCTCCATGTCTTCGAACCCCGGTCCGTAGGCCTCGCTGTACGAGAGACGGTGCACGGACGAAGTGCTCTCGGCGCAGGCAATGATCCGCTCCGCGAGATCCAGAATGCTGATCTCCTCGTCGCTGCCGACATTGAAGGTCTCACCTACGGAATCCGGAAGGTCAATCAGCGACAGGAGCGCTTCGACCACATCCGCGACATGCAGGAAACAGCGGCTCTGCTGCCCGGTGCCGTAGACGGTGAGGTGTTCTCCTCGGACCGACTGACGGGCGAATCTCGGGATGACCATGCCATAGGCGGGGCTCTGCCGGGGACCGACGGTGTTGAAGAACCGCACGATGGTGGCACGCAGTCCGTACTCCCTGCGGTACAGCTCGGCGAGGATTTCGTCGACCGCCTTGGCGGTGCTGTAGGACCACCGTGGGACAGAGGGACTGCCCAGGATGCGGTCGGAGGTCTCGTTCAGCGGTCCGGAGGAGTTCTTGCCGTAGATCTCCGATGTACTGGCGAGGATTACCCTTCGGCCATAGCGGTGAGCAGACCCGATGACGGTTTCGGTGCCTTTGGTGTTGATGGTGAAGGAATTCAGCGGCTGTTCGACGATGAGTTTCACGCCTACGGCTGCCGCCAGGTGCACTACACAATCACATGCACGCACCAAATCGTCTACGAGCGGCGCATCCAGTACGGAGCCGTGGATGAATTGGAAGTTACCCTGCTCGCGCGCATGCGCAAGGTTCTCCAGGCGTCCGGTGCTGAGGTCATCGAGTGCGACGACCGGCTCACCACGTGCCAGCAGTGCATCGACGAGATGGGAGCCGATGAAGCCGGCTCCTCCGGTGACCAGGTACTTCGGACGATCCATCACGCCGTCACTCCAGGTTTGCGGGTGGGGCGTTGCCGGGGACATGTGCACCGGCGACGCATGGCAACGATAACCAGGGGCAACGCAAATAGAATGAACGGAATCGACAATTAGCCCATTCGCGCCCCCACTTGACGGCTGACATGGCTCCATTCGCCTGACGAGTGTCACTCAAGAGATGTACGGGAAGCCACGTCGAGCGAGTGTCAGGCATATTCCTCCGAAACATTCTGCTTGGCAAGCAAAGAGGAGGCTCACCGTGTCGGAGGCAGCAGAGAAGGCGGTAGTGGCCGGCCAGGAGCCGGTCAACCGCAGCCAGGTCCTCTTCCGTCGTCATTGCCACTGACCATGACGCCTTGGATTACGCAACGGTGAAGCGTTTCGCCGACTAGGTTTTCGATGCCTGTAAAAATCGATGCCGTGCGAGACCGTTGAGCCCCTCCGAGGGGACGTCCATTCACTCCGTTGGGGTAAGAAAAGGCGAGTGTGCATGCCACGTGCCCCAAATCCCGCAGCGTGGTCCTAGCGTGACTGTTTCACCCACTCGCTCCGATCGGGGAAGACGTTGGATTTGCGCGACTACCTACGAGTCCTTTCCCGCCGATGGCACGTCATCGCTCTTGTGGCTTTGCTGGGGACGACAGCCGGAATCCTGGCAAGTGTCTTTGCCACTCCTGAGTACCGGGCAACGACCACGCTGTTCGCTTCTCTCCAGAGCGGCGCCGACACGTCCCAGCTCAATCAGGGGAACGCGTTCACCGAGGCCAGAGTCCAGTCCTATGCCGACGTGGCGAGCAGCCCGAAGGTGACCGGACCGGTCGTAAAATCCCTCCGGCTCGACATCACGCCGGCTCAGCTGGCGAAGCGGATCTCGGCCGAGGCGCCGCTCAACATGGTGCTGGTCCGTCTGACCGTCACCGACACCCAGGCGTCACGAGCTGCCCGGATGAGCAACGCGGTCGCTGCTCGCTTCGCACAGGTGATCAGAGAGCTGGAACGTCCGGAGAAGAGCAAGTCCGCCTCCCCGGTGCGACTCACCGTCACCCAGCCTGCCACCGTGCCGTCCGCGCCTTCGTCCCCGAACACCACTCTCAATGTCGCGCTCGGTCTGGCGGTGGGCCTGTTTCTCGGGCTGGGTCTGGGCGTCGCACTGGAGACAGTGGACACGTCGATGCGTGATTCCAAAGCCCTCGCCGAGTGCCTGGCAGGGGCCGGGGGGCCTCCCGTGCTGTCCAGCATCGTGCAGGACCCGCGAGCCGTACGGCAGCCGGTCTCCTTGCGCGACGACAGGCACGGTCCTCGTGCGGAGGGCTTCCGGAAGCTTCGGGTCAATCTGCAGTTCGCGGACGTGGACCAGCGGCCGAAGGTGATCGCCGTCACCAGCCCGCTGCCCCGTGAGGGCAAGAGCAGCGTGTCGGTCAACCTGGCCGCCACACTGGCCGAAGAGGGCGCGAGGGTGTGCCTGATCGACTGCGACCTGCGCCGCCCATCGATTGCTCCAGCCCTTGGCCTGGTCAGGGACGCCGGGCTCACCACAGCTCTGGTGGGCCAGGCCGAACTGCATCAGGTACTGCAGTCGGCCGGGTCCTTCACCGTGCTCACCAGTGGGATGATTCCGCCCAACCCGACGCAGCTCCTCGGAAGCACCCAGTTCGGCTCCTTGCTGCACACTCTTGCCGAGCAATTCGACCATGTCGTGGTGGACACCCCTCCGGTGCTCCCCTTCGCCGACACGGCAGCGATGGCACCCGCCATTGACGGTTACCTGCTCGTGGCGCGCGCCGGGCGGACAAGCAGGAGCCAGGTCGTCGACGCCTTGCGCATCCTCGAACGCGTCAACGTCCCTGTGCTGGGGGCTGTCCTGAATGGCGCTCCGGCACGCGGGGAGGGCGACGCATACGGCTATGCGTACAAGTACCGGCCGAAGCAGAACACGACAGAACGGCTCACCGCGCTCGTGTCGTCGCGCTTTGCGGCAGTGGTCCCCGGCCGAGGGCCCGCTGCCAAGGGGCACGGGGCACCGGCTTCGGCCAAGACACGACCGCAGAACCAGGTGACCCGGCCGGTGTTCGTGGACGGCCTGTCCCCTTCGGTCGTCCCCTCGCCCCCCAACGGCGGCGAGCCGACGCCGGGACAACTACGCCTTGGGAGCGAGCGTCCGTGAGCCGGTCGGGCGGGACAGGGCTGCTCTTGTCGGCCACCGTGCCGGTGTGAGGCGAGATGCGTCTTGCGCCGGCGGTCCCTGTCGTGGTCGTGGCCCTGGTCAGTGGAATGCTCGTCCCGTCGTGCGGGACGGGTGGCGGAGCCGAGGGCCGCGGCCCGGGCATGCACGGGCGGGCCGCGGCAGGGGTCGAGCGGTTGAAGGTGGAGGTCGTCGAGGTCCTGCCGCATGACCCGAAGGCCTTCACCCAGGGCCTGGAGATGACCGGCGGCATGCTGTACGAGAGCACAGGCGTGGCCGGACAGTCGTCGGTTCGGGCGGGGCCGCTCGGCAAGCCTCCCGCGGTCCGCGCCGATTTGCCCCTGCCGCTGTTCGGCGAGGGAATCACCGTTGTGGGGCCGACTCTGTGGCAGCTCACCTGGCAGGACGGTGTCGCGGTCGAACGGGACGCGAGGACGCTGGCCGAGTTGCGCCGGGTCCCCTACCGGGACGAAGGCTGGGGAGTGTGCCACCAGCGGCACCGCGACCGGCTGGTGACGAGCAACGGCTCCTCCCGGCTCACTTTCCGGGACCCCGGAACACTCGCGAAGACAGGGGAGGTTGCCGTCACCGCTCATGGGCGGCCCGTGAGCCTGCTGAACGAGCTGGAGTGCGTCGGTGACATCGTGTACGCAAACGTCTGGTCCGCCGATCGGATTGTGCGTATCGACGCCAACACCGGCACGGTGACCGGCGACATTGATGTTCCGGCACTGCTCGGCGCAGCCGAGAGGCGGCGCGCGAACGTCCTGAACGGTATCGCGGCCATTCCCGGGACCCATCAGTTCCTGCTCACCGGCAAGTGGTGGCCCAAGATGTTCCGGGTCGCCTTCGTTCCCGGGTGACTCACCATGCAGGGCCGTTGCAGTGCTGATCGGCGGCATTCCGCTGCCTCATGGGCAGGGATCTGACCATGCCCATGCTCGTCGGAACCTCGGGGTGGCAGTACAAGGACTGGCGCGGCGTTCTCTATCCGCCCGAGCAACCGCAGCGGCTGTGGCTGGAGGAGTACGCCCGGCACTTCGCCACTGTGGAGAACAACAACGCCTTCTACCGGCTTCCCACCACGGAGAACTTCGCCTCCTGGCGGGAGCGGACGCCGGAGGGCTTCGTCATGGCGGTCAAGGCCAGTCGCTATCTGACCCATGTGAAGCGGCTGCACGACCCCGAGGAGCCGGTGCGCCGGCTGATGGACCGGACCGAGGGCCTGGGCGACCGGCTGGGGCCCGTCCTGCTGCAACTGCCGCCCAACTTCCGGCAGGACATCGGGGCTCTGGACGCCTGCCTGAGCTGCTTTCCCGGCACGGCCCGGGTGGCCGTCGAATTCCGCCACACCTCGTGGTGGGAGGCGGAGCGGGAGCTTCGGCAGTTGCTGGAACGGCACAGCAGCGCACTGTGCTGGGCGGATCGGGGGTCCCGCCCGGTGACGCCGCTGTGGCGTACAGCCTCGTGGGGGTACGTGCGGTTGCACGGCGGCATCGCCGAGCCCCCGCCGCGCTACGGCCGCCAAGCGCTGAAGTCCTGGGCCCGACGCATCTCCGACACCTGGCCGGACGAGGACGATGTGTATGTGTACTTCAACAACGACCTGGGCGGTGCGGCGGTCGTGGACGCCGCGAAGTTCGCCCGGGCAGCGGCCGCGTTGGGCCGGACGGTGAGCCGTACGCCGTCGGCCCCGGCGGCGGGCGGAAGCGGCGCCACGGACCTACGATGAGATGACCGTCGAGTCGAACCGGCGTTCCGGAGGAGGCTGCGATGGAGGAGCATTTCGTCTGGGTGACGACGCGCCGGATCAAGCCGGGCGCGTTGGAGGAGTTCGAGAGGGTCTGGCGCCCTGCTCCGCACCCGCAAGGCCTGCGTCGCGCCTATGCGTACTGGTCCGAGGACGGACAGGAGATCACCGGGGTGTCGTTCTGGGACACCAAAGAGGCGTGCGACTCCTGGCGGGCCTCCGAGGCGGAGACACAGCGGCGTGCGGCCATGGCCCCTTACGTCGTAGAGGAGCGCGAAGGTTTCTACCGTGGCCGCGAGCTCGGCGTCGGCTCCGCCTGAGACCGCCGCGGCGCTCACCGCCCCCGCACTCCCCCTGCCTCCGGGGCCACTGGAGACATGGCCCCGGACCGACCATGGCGGGGCAGACACGATCAGCCGGCCGTCGCCGGCTGCGTCTGCGGCACATCGACGAGAGCGGTCGGCAGGGCAAGGTACGCCGTGACTCCGCAGACCCCCTCCTGCCCCTGGGTGGGGCGCAGTTCGACCTGGGCGCCGAGCCGGGCCGCGAGGGTCCCGACGACGAAGTGGCCGAGGTAGCGGGTGGGGGCGACCAGGAAGGACTCCCGGCCCGCGAGCCGGGCGTTGGAGCGGGTCAGTTCCTCGGCCGTCATCCCGGAGCCGCGGTCGACGACCGCGAGGCAGTACTCGCCGCCGTCGCGCCAGCCGTGGATCTCGACCGGACGCGTCGGCGGTGAGAAGAGCAGGGCGTTCTCGATGAGTTCGGCGAGCAGATGGGAGAGCTCGGCGACGGCCCGGCCGCGGATCCGGCCCTCCTGTACGTCGACCACGGCGACGCGCTGGTACTGCTCCACCTCGGCGATCGCCGACTGCACCACCTCGGCCGCCGACACCAGTCCCGACCAGGTGCGCGGCGGCAGCTCCTCCCCCGCGAGCACGAGCAGCGACTCGGCATTGCGGCGCATGCGAGTGGCCAGGTGGTCGAGTTCGAAGAGCTCGCCGAGTGCGTCCGGGTCGATCTCCTGACTCTCCAACGTGGTGATCAGGCCGAGCTGGCGGGAGAGCAGTGCCTGATTGCGGCGGCCGAGGGAGGCGAGTGACTCGGAGCTGTTGCGGCGCAGCACAGCCTGCTCGGTCGCAAGACCTATCGCAGTGTGCTCGACATTGTGCAGGGCGGTGGCGAGCCGGGTGATCTCGCGGGCGCTGTCAGGCACCCTGCGGGACGGTCCGGAGACGAGTTCGTCGTCCGCCTCGGCCTCCTGGATCCGGGCAACAGCGGCGGGCAGTCCGGTACGGGCGACCGAGTCGGCCTCATCGGCGAGTGCGACGAGCGGCCGGGTGATCGAGCGGGCGGAGAGCACGGCGAGTGCGGCCGCAACCGCGAGGATCAGCACACCGAGGCCGATGAAGCCGCCCAGCTGGCCGGTGGCGTCGTCCCCGATCCGGTCCGCGCGAACCCGGACCTCGGCGCCGATCTGCCGCTGAACGCCATGGAGTTGGTCGACGAGCGCGGTCATCGACGACCACCATGTGCCGGGGTCCACGGCGAGCCGGCTGCCATCGGCTCCGCCCTCGGCCCGCTTCTCGTAGCCGATGGCCCGCCGGGCGCCCCCGGTGGCGAAGGCGGCGTCGAGCGCGGACTGCTGGGCGGGGGTGGCGAGTTCGGCGTACTGGGCCAGGAAGGCCAGCCGGGCCGCCCGCACCTCGGTGAAGTCGAGGAACTCGCTCTTCTTGAAACGCCCTGCCGCGAAGACCCCGTTGAGGGAGCCGCGCTCAAGAGCGACGGCCTCGGTGGCTCGGACGAGGGCCTGCCAGGCGCCCATCGCCTCGGCGAGGCCGCGGTCACCGCGAGCCGGTTCCGCGGCTGCGGCGTCGATCAGTCCATCGATCGCCTTGGTGTACGCGGCCAGGGTTGGGGCGCGCTGACCAGTGCCGCCGTCGACCTGGCGGCGTACGGCGGCCAGTGCCGCGACCGGGGCGAGCGCCTCCCGTAAGGCGTCGGCGGTGTCCGCTCCCGCGTCCCCCGCCCCGAGCAGGGCGTCGAATCCGGCACGGGCGGTTTCGGTGCGTGCGCGCTGGACATCGACGTCGTCGCGGTACTTCGCGGCGCCGCCCAGCAGGCCATTGGTGAGGCCACGTTCGCGCTGGAGCTCACGCACCAGGTCCTGGGTCTTGAGGAGGAGCTCGACTCGGCCGGCGGTCTCGCGCGCCGCGGACCAGTCAGCAGCCCGGTCGGTGACGCCGAGGCCGGTCACGACCAGCAGCAGACAGGTGGGGACGGCGAGCACGATGGCCACACGGCCGCGGATCGTGCCCCAGCCGGGCAGAGCGGGCGGTTGCTGTAACAGGCGTCGTTGGATGCGCATCACATCCGACGACGTTACGAACCGGGGTGCCCGGCGTGGTTTCCCGGGGGTAAGGGTCTGATTGCTACCGGTTCACAGGAGGCAGGGCCGCGGCGGGCACCGTACGCCACCCTTTCGTAACGCAGCGGCCGGCCCCACGGCCCTTGGCCTCCCACATCCGCAGCCGACCGGTTCCTGACGGACGCAGATCCGGCTGTTTGCTGGTACACGATGGGGTGGGTGCCGGTGTGGTGCAGGGAGCTGAGAGGGCGGGAGGCGCGGATGGGTGGTGACGTAGGTCGGGGACGGGTGCTGGTGGTGGACGACGATCCGGCGATCCGGCGTTCGCTGGAGCGGGGACTGCGGTTGGCCGGTTTCGCGGTGGCGCTGGCCGAGGGAGGGCGGCCCGCCCTGGTCCATGTGCGCCGGGAGCCGACCGATGTGGTCGTGCTCGATATTTCGATGCCCGATCTCGACGGAATCCAGGTGTGCCGGGCGCTGCGCGACGACGGCAACGACCTGCCCGTACTGATGCTGTCGGCGCTGGACGAGACGGCGGACCGCATCGCGGGGCTGCAGGCGGGTGGTGACGACTACCTGGTCAAGCCGTTCGCGTTGCAGGAGCTGGTGCTGCGGCTGGAGGCGCTGTTGCGCCGGCGGCCGCCGAGGGACACGGACATGGTCCGCATCGGCCTTCTGGTGCTGGATCCGGCGGCCCGCGAGGCGAGGCTGGACGGCGAGTTGCTGGTGCTGACCCGGCGGGAGTTCGAGCTGCTGGAGGTCCTGGCGCGCAACGCGGGGATCGTGCTCACCAGGGACCAGTTGCTGGAGCGGGTCTGGGGGTACGACTTCGAGGTGCGCACGGATGCCGTCGACACCTTCGTCAGCTATCTGCGGCGCAAGCTGGAGAGCGGCGGCCGGGCACGGATCATCCATACCGTGCGGGGCGTCGGTTTCGTCCTGCGCCCGGACAACGGGAGCCGGAGCGCGTGAAGCTGTCGACGCGTATCGCACTCGCCATTGGCGTCACTGTGCCGGTTCTGGTGCTGGCGGCGGGATGGTTGCTGCTCCGGCTGGTCGCCCGTGATCTCCATGCGGAGCAGGACGCGCATCTGCGGGAGCGTGCGGCAGTGGCCGCGGGGGACGCCCGCCGGCTGTTGCGGGCCACCGCCGCCGACCGTCCCGCTGCGGTCGAGCAGGCCCGTGAGCGGCAGTTGTACGCCTCCGGCCTGGATGTCGGTATCCGGCTGACCGGGCCGCGGGGCACCGTCTCGGGCGGCCCGCAGCCCGATGCTTCCGTACCGCTTCCGCAGAGCACTCGGACGCCGGTCACCGTCGAGGAAGGGGCCAGGAGCTGGCGGGTGCTGTCCGTGCCTGTGCAGGGCTCGCGCCCCGGTGTCGACGGCACGCTGTGGCTGTTCTCCCCCGATACCGCGAGCGAGGACCAACTGGCTCTCGTACGTCGGCGCGTGGTGACCGTGGCGCTGCTGGCCGCGCCGTTGTCCGGGCTGCTGGCTCTGGCTGTCGCCTCGCGGGCCGGCCGCCCGCTGCGACGACTGCAACAGCGCACCAGCGGCCTCGACCCGAGGGTGGATGCGGCAAGGCTCGACCACAGCCGGACCGGGGTCACCGAGGTCGACGACCTCGCCCGTACGCTGCAGACCGTACTGGCCCGCTATGACGAACAGGCCGCGCGGACCACGGGTGCCCTGACCACAGCCCGGTCGTTCGCTTCCGCCGCGGCGCATGAACTGCGCACCCCGCTGATGAGCATGCAGACGAACCTGGAGATCCTCGCCGAGCATCCCGACCTCGCATCGGCCGACCGGGACGAGGTCCTGAGGGATCTCCGGGCCGAGCACGCCCGGCTGCTGAGCCTGCTGGTGATGCTCAGGGAACTCGGACGGGGCGACCTGGTCGAGGCCGATGCCTTCGGTCCGGTGGACCTCACCGAAGTGATCGACGCCTCCGTCGCCGACGCCAGGCGCAGGCATCCCACAGCGGAGATCACCGTCCCGGTGATGCCGCGCCTCAGCGTGCACGCATGGGAGCCCGGAGTACGGACAATCGTCGACAACCTCCTGGCCAACGCCCTGACTCACGGTCGGGGCAGCGACGGACGGGCCCGGATCGAGCTGGGCCTTCGAGCCGGCGGACAGCCCACGGGCTCGGTCGCCGTACTGACGGTGGACGACCAGGGGCCCGGCATCCCACCGCCACTCCGCGATGCGGTGTTCCATCGCTTCGCGCGCGGACCGGACAGCCCCGGCTCCGGGCTCGGCCTGACCCTGGTCGCGCAGCAGACCGCCCTGCACGGCGGCCGCGTCCAGGTCCAGGACCGCCCTGGCGCCGGCGGCACGCGGATCGAGGTGCGGCTCCCGGTGCGGGAGAGCAGGCAGACCGAGATCCTCCTGCCGGCCGAGCGGGACTGGCTGACCGGAACTGCCCAGCACCCACAAGGTTTCCACAAGGACGGCTCCTAACTTCTCGGCAGGCGCTGGCAGATGGGCCTCGCCCTGATCCGGAGGAGAAACCGCCATGAGGACCGTCAAGACCGCTGCCCTGGCTCTCACCGCCGTCGCCGCGCTGCTCGCCGCGGCAGGCACGGCGTCCGCCGGCGGAGGGACACCGTCGCCGGACGCCGCGCCCACCGGCGACGGCGCCCAGGCCCTCTGCAAGCGGGTCCCCAAGATCGAGAAGCGTCTCGATCGAGCCCTGGCCCGCCTCGACGGGAACGCGACGCAGCGCGGCTCCATCGCGCGGCTGGCGAAGCGGGCCGAGAACGCCAAGGCAGCCGGTCACACCGAGATCGAGACCTACCTCAACGACAAGCTCACCTTCCGCCGCTCCCTCGTTCCCACTCTCGAGAAGCGCCGGAAGGACCTGACCGCCGTCAAGACCTGGTGCGAGGCGAACAACAACGGGAGCGAGAAGTGATGTCCCGCCGACGCAGTGCCACCGCCGTCGCGGCCACCCTCCTGTTCCTCACGGCCCTCACCGGCTGCGGGCAGAACAGCGACGAGAACGTCGGCGGAACGCCCGACGGCCCCGTGACCACAAGCCCCGCAGAGGTCACCGACATGAAGGCACGCGTGGATGCCGCCGAGTCGGCCGCTGCCGCAGCGGAATCCGCGGCGGCGGAGGACGGGCGGGGCTGATCGGACGGAGGACGCACGGGGACGGCCACCCCGGCCGCCTGCCCGGGATGCAGTCGCGCTGACGCAGGGCGACGATGGACGCACCGTGTGAAAGGCGGAGGCCCATGTCGAAATACCTTGTCAGAGCCAGGTTGACCGTGGACGGGCTGAAGGGCCTGCTCAAGGAAGGCGGTACGGCACGCCGTGAGGTCGTCGAACGCATGGTCCAGAGCCTGGGGGGTCAGCTCGAATCGATGTACTGGGCATTCGGCGAGGAGGACATCTATGTCACGGTGGACCTGCCGAGCAACGCCTCCGCCGCGGCCTTGGGTCTCGTTGTGTCGGCGGCCGGCGGCGTGCGCACGAGCATGGTCGTGCTGCTGACGCCCGAGGAGATCGACGAGGCGGTCCGCCAGAAGGTGGACTACCGCGCACCCGGCGCCTGACGCGTCATCGCTTCTGTGGACGCGCCCTGAACCGCCCCACACGGGCCGACCGGAACTCGGTCAACGGCCGGTTTACGGAGCAGAAGCAGCGCCGCGTCGTCGTGGAGGTGGCCGCCCACGTGCGCCAGCAGCTCGTTGTGCAGCGCGGCGACGGTACGGGACGGCTCGTCCGACACATGCCGTGCCACCCGTTCGATGAGCGGGTAGAACTCACGACTGTGGTTGCGGGCCTCGGTCACCCCGTCGGTGTAGAGAAGCAACTGGTCTCCGTCGGTGAAAGTCAGCACCTGAAGGCTGGGGGTCTCACCGGTGAGGGCGTTCAGCCCGAGCGGCGGAGCCGGATGGGTCGGTTCGACAGCCCTGACGTCGGATCCGCGAACCAGCAGCGGAGGGGCGTGTCCGCAGTTGACTATCTCCATGCGCTCGGCCCCGGCGTACCCGGCGACAACGGCGGTGACGAAGTCGTCGGGACCAAGGTTGCGCGCCAGGCTCCGCTCGATCCTGCCGACGACATCCAGGAGATCCGGCTCGTCATAGGCGGCCTCGCGGAAGACACCGAGCACCAGCGCGGCGGTGCTCACCGCGGGCAGCCCTTTGCCGCGCACATCTCCGACGATCAGCCTGATCCCGTGAGGGGTGGGCACGAGCGCGTAGAGGTCCCCGCCGATTCGGGCCTCCGCCGCGGCGGCGCTGTAGCGGACAGCCACCTGGAACTGCCCGACCGTGGCAGGCACGGGCTTGAGGAGGGCGTGCTGGGCAGCCTCGGCGACTGAGCGGACGGCTTCCAGCACCCGTTCGCGACGCCCGCGCAGCGCGCTGGCCAGGCTGCCCGCGAGGGTGACCGCGACCAGTGCGGACAGCACGATTGCCTGCTCACGGCCCGGCGCACCGCCGCGTACGCCGAACACGGCGCCCAGTGCCACGGCGATGAAGCCGATACGGAGGACTCCCGACGGCCTGCTGGTGGCGGCGGCCAGCGTGGGTCCGACGGCGAGCAGCGGCAACCAGGTCGCCCCGGCTCCGCTGATGAGGGCGAGGAGCGCAACCGCAAAGACGATCAGCGCGGGCGCGCCGGCGAGGAGGGCGGCGGTGCGCGGCTGGTCCAGCTTCGTTGCCCCCGAGGCCAGGATTTCCCCCGGGTTGTCGTCCGGCCCGGCCGGTGCACAGGTGCCGGTCGTGCGCTTTGTGAGCTTCCAGATCCGTGGGCGGTCGCGCTGATCGTCTCGGGTCTGAATCATGTTCGCGTCCGCAACTCCCTGATCCGCTGGTGAGGCCTGAATGGCCCGGTTTGTCCAGGAAACAGGTATGAGCGGGTGAGTCACAAGGGCAGGATTTTCAGATAGTGAGTGAAAGGCCCCTGGTCACGCGATTCGCTGCCGGGATCAGCTGCGCGAGGACTTGATCGATTCGGGAGAGCCGGTCCGCCCGGACGGAGACACCGAGCGAGCCGAGTGTCCGGCCGCTGTATACGGGCACGGCGACGCAGACCGTACCGAGGGAGTACTCCTCCAGGTCCAGGACGGCCGGGGTGGCGGGTGACGAATCGAGTCGTCGGAGCAGTTCGGAACGGTGGGTGATCGTCCGTGGCGTGAGATCGGCGAGACGGTGCCGGGAGAGGTAGTCGCCGCGGGAGTCGTCGTCCAGCTCACGCAGAATGCACTTGCCCAGCGCCGTGGCGTGCCCGGCGTCCTCGAATCCCACCCAGAGGTCGGCCCGTGGTGCCCGGGGGCTGTCGACGATCTCGGCGACCCGGATCTCGCCGTCCTCGTAGAAGGTCAGATAGGCGGCCGCCGTAATCTCGTCCCGCAGAGCGGCGAGCGTGGGACGGATGCGCGTGAGCAGCGCCTGCCCACGGCTTCCGGCATGCAGCACGTGCAGCTTGTCCCCGATGACGAACCCGCCGTCGTCCAGCTTCCGTAGATACCCGTCGTTGACCATCGTCCGGAGCAGGTGGTAGGTGGTGGCCAGGGGCAGCCCTACCTCACGCGCCAGCTGCTTCGCCGGTACGCCGCCCTCGTGTGCCCCCACGGCTTCCATCAAGCGGAAGGCTCGCTGCACGGAAGTGATGAGCGTTGGGCCCTCTTGAGCACCCATACCCCCAGACTGCGCCCGGCGCTTCACGTTAGCAAGGCGCCTCGGCCGGGGTCGCCGACGTGACCCCGGACCGGATCCGTCCGGTTTGCTGCCCAAGCTCTTGTCGCCGCTCTCTTTGCCTGGTTGTCTACCCGGGCGATCTCGAACAGGTTCGCCGACGGGCTGCGTATCCGCTGTGGGTACGAGGGTGACGATGGGAGAGTCGTGGCACCAGTGGCTGGGCAGGAAGTACGAGGCACTCTGCCCGAGGGACTCGGTGACGCGATACGCGACACCGCCGAGGAGATCGCCGCGCTGCTGCGCGGGGTCGCCGACACAGGTGTTCCGGTACCCGGGTCGGAGTGGAGCGTCGGGGCGGCGGCAGCGCATCTGGCCCAGGCGAATGAGCTGATGGCCGATATCGCGGCAGGGCACGAGCGCAGCTACGGGGACGGCACCGCGCGGAGCCTGGCCGAGGCCAACGAGCGCGCGCTCGCCGAGTTCGACGAGCGCGCGGCCGATCCGCTGGCCGGGATGATCGTGGAGCATGCTGCCGCGTTCATCGAGGCGGTGGACCAGCGCACGGTGGAGGGGACTGTGTTCACCCCGCTGGGCCCGATGAGCCGGGCCGAACTGGGCTCGTACCTGGTGGCGCACATGCTCGGGCACGGCTACGACCTCGCCCGCGCGCTGGGCCGCCCGCACATGATCGACCGCGCCCGGGTCGAGCTGACCCTGCCCTTCCTGATCACGGCCATGCCACGGGTGGTCGACACCGCCACCACCGCTGGGCTGACCGCCCGCTACACGATCCGCCTGTGGGGCGGCGCCCGCTTCGGCGTCACCTTCACCGACGGCGCCGTGGCCGTGAGCGCGCAGCCGCCGAGCCGGCCGGACTGCACCATCCTCACCGAGCCGGTCACCTTCCTGCTCATGGCGCTCGGCCGCTGCGAGCCGTGGGGCGCAATGGCCCGGGGCCGCGTCCTCACCTGGGGCCGCAAGCCCTGGCTCGCTCCCCGCTTCCCGACACTCTTCACGGCGCCCTGATACCGCTTCCGCGGAGCCCAGGCACTGCGACCGGCACTCTCGCGGCGTCACAATGGTGGTGAGGGACACACCTGCCGTTGCGGAAGGGCGGGAAACGCCGGTGCCGTACATAGCTGTGACCGCATTGAGCCATGACGGGCTGATCCGGGATCACAACGAGGACAGCCTCGTCGTCGGACCGTGGACGCTGTGCGGCACCGTGACCGAGAGTCCCCAGACGCTGCTGTTCCCCGCCGGCACACCGCTCGTCGTCGCGGTCGCCGACGGGCTCGGCGGGCAGCCGGCCGGCGAAGTGGCCAGTTCACTGGTCGTCCGCCAACTCGCCTCGCTCGGGCCTGCCTTGGACGGCGAGCAAGCAGTCCGTGACGTTCTGGACCTCTGCAATCGCTCGGTGTATGCGGCGACCGACGGGTTTCCCGAGCGGGTCACCATGGGAACTACGGTCGCGGGCGTCGTCGTGCTGGCGGATTCGCTGCTGACGTTCAATGTCGGCGACAGCAAAGTGTTCCACGTGACTGAGGACGGACTTCGCCAGGTGAGCGTGGACGACAGCCCCCCGCCGGCACCTGGGCGGCGCACCACGTCAGCCGTCACACAGACGCTCGGCGGCAGCCCCGCGTTCAGCGCCATCACGGCACACACGACCGCCGCCCCGGTGTCCACGGGCGATCGCTACTTGATCTGCACCGACGGGCTGACCGACCCGGTGCCGGACGAAGCGATCGAGAGCCTGCTGCGGGTGCACGACGACGAGAGGGCCGCCTACGAGTTGTGGAAGGCCGCCATCGAGGCGGGCGGGCCTGACAACATCACGTTCGCGGTCGTGCGTATCGGCGAGTAGGGCCTTCGAAGAGGGCCTTCCCCCGCGCCGGCAGAAAGCCCCGGGCCGGCGACCCGGGGCAGGAGAATCCGAGGCCCAACTCGGCGCAGGGGCAGGAAGGTTCAGCCTCTCTGCCCGGGGCCTCGGCCGCTCAGGTCACACCGTCAGGTCACACCGTCAGGTCACACCGTCAGGTCACATCGGAAGTCTTGGGCATCTCGCCCTCGGTCGTCGTCATGTCGATGACGGAGAACGCCGCGCCCTGCGGGTCGCTCAGCGCCGCGAACCGGCCGAACGGACTGTCCATCGGCCCGAACCGCAGCACCCCGCCGCGTTCGGTCGCCTTCGCCACCGCCGCGTCGCAGTCCTCGACGCCGAAGTACACGTTCAGATACGGCGGCACCTCGGGCGGGAAGTCGTCCGTCATTTCCATCCGGCCCAGAACCGGTTCGTCGCCGAGGCTGAAGAGCCTGTAGTCCATGACGTCGTCGTCCATCCGCTTCACGCTGTACGGAAAGACGGAGGGGAAGAAGGCATCCGACTTCTCGGGCTCCCTGGTGAAGACCTCGGCCCAGCAGTACGCGCCGGGCTTGCCCTTCGCCTCGAAGCCTTCGTGGGTGCCCCCCTGCCACACCCCGAAGACGACACCGCCAGGGTCGCGAGCCAGGAGCATCGAGCCGAATTCGCCGACCTGCATCGGCTCCATCAGCACCTCGCCCCCGTTGTCATGGATCTTCCCGGCGACGGCGGCGGCGTCCGACGACGCGAGGTACAGACACCACGCCGAGTGGCCGTCCTGGCCGGGCATCGGGGGGACGACGGCGGCCACCGCCTTGCCGTCGGAGTACGCCTGTGTGTAGTTGCCGTACTCCGACGACTCCTCACCGAACGTCCAGCCCAGCACATCGCCGTAGAAGCTCTTCGCTCCTTCGACGTCGCTGAACATCGCATCGACCCAGCACGGCATGCCCTCAGGTTGCGCGGCCATGAATCCGACCCTCTCCCGCTCGACGACTCGTGCGGTTTTTCACGCTAACCAGCCGACCGCCAACCCGCGCGCTGAAGCATCGCGCCGCTGAGCCGTGCCGCGGGTCCCGGTCGCGCTGCGCCGGGTGGACGGAAATTCTTGTGCCTTCCAGCGGTCACATTCCTCCGGCGCGGCGGGTCAGCCCAGTGACGGACCGGACTCCGTCAAAGCTGATGAGACCCGCGACATGAGGAGTACGCCATGACTGAAGGCATGAAGACGATCATCTACCCCGTCAAGGACCTCGCCCAGGCCAAGGCCCTGTACAGCGAGCTGCTGGGTGTGGAGCCCGTCATGGACGAGGCCTACTACGTCGGCTTCAGGGCCGGCGGCCAGGACATCGGTCTGGACCCCCACGGCCACAGCAAGGGAATGACCGGCCCGGTCGGCTACTGGCACGTCGACGACATCCGGAGTGCTGTCAGCGCCCTCCTCGGTGCGGGTGCGGAAGCGGTGCAGGACATTCAGGACGTCGGTGGCGGCAAGCTGACCGCCATCGTGAAGGACTCCGACGGCAACACCATCGGACTCATCCAGGCGGCCTGACCTGCCTTGACCTGCCTTGACCTGCCTTGACCGGTCGGCCACGGGGGCGGCGGGCCGGGGAGCCGGAGGCGCCGGCTTCTCAGTCGCCCAGGACCTCCAGGTCGAGCCCGCTGAGCCGTTCGGCGTCGGCGAGGATGTCGATCGCGGTGATCCTTCCGTGCGTGATCGTGAAGCCGAAGACGACGCGCGGCCGTCCGCCCGGGGTCCAGACGAGTCCTGCGGGAATCCGGCTACGGCTGATCGAAAAGCCGCGACAAGCCGCGACAAGCCGCTGACCAGCACCTGTCGGTACCGGTCGGATGCCCGCAGCCGGAACGTGCGCCGCGGGGCGTTCGACGGACCGGCCGGCCCGCGGAGTCAGACCCCGACGCCGAATTCCCTGGCGCGGATGCCGGCTTGGAATCGCGACGTGGCGCCCAGCGTCGTCATGAGCTCGGCGACGCGTCTGCGGTAGGTGCGCACAGACATGCCGAGGTGGCGTGATGCCGTCTCGTCGGTGTGTCCGGCGCTGAGCATCCGCAGGATCTCGCGAGCCTGATCGTTGAGTACGGGAGGTCGTGTGCGCCGGACGTCGGCCAGGTCGGCGGCGGTCTCCCAGGTCGCGTGGATCAGCGATCTGACACCGTCGACGACGTCCGGTGACCGGACCACCGTGTAGGTCCGTATCCCGCGGACCGGTGTTCCGGCGAGGATCGCGACCTGCCGGTCGATGACAATCGCCTCGCGGGCGAGCGGCCCCGCGCAGATCCGTATCTGGGCGCCCGACTCAACGATCCTCACCAGACGACGCTCGGATTCGGCGTCGGCCAGCGCCTGCGTGGTGTACAGCTTGCGCATCGACAGACCGCCCGGCGTCAGGGGCGGCCGCTTGCCTCCGGCGAAGGCGGCGTTCACTCCGGACGACCAGGTCAGCAGGTCCGCGGCGGCGCACAGGAACTCCTGCCGCGCTCCGGTGAACAGGTGCCCGGCCCGGCGCACCAGTTCCTGCTCGCCCCGCAGGGTCACGATCTGATCGGTTGCCATCGTTCGAACAGTCTGCGATCCGCTGACGATCACGGTCAACGTGACCCCTTACGGAGCGGCGCCGATACCGGCCTGAGCAGGGCCGCAGCCGGCCCGAGCAAGAGCCGGTGCCGGCCTGGGCGAGGGCCGCAGCCGGACCGGCAGCGGCCGGTGGCACACTGGCGGTTGTTGCCCGAAGGAGTTCGCCGTGCCAATGATCCGCAATCTCCGCCGTGCGGTGCGCCGCGTCGCCCGCAAAACCGTGGACCTGAGCCATCCGGCCCGCTCCCCGCTCGGCAGCACGGTCGTCAACTGCGTGATCTACGAGGACGGCGTACGGCAGCCCGAGAACTACCCGGTCGACGAGGCCGTACGGCGGGTGCGCAAGACCGGCCGCGGCTTTGTGTGGATCGGGCTGCACGAGCCCTCTGATGCGGAGTTCGCCGGGGTCGCCGAGCTGTTCGGGCTGCATCCGCTGGCCGTCGAGGACGCGGTGAACGCCCATCAGCGGCCCAAGGTGGAGCGGTACGAGGAGTCACTGTTCGCCGTCTTCAAGACCTGCCGCTACGTCGAGCACGAGGAACTCACCGCCACCAGCGAGGTGGTGGACACCGGGGAGCTGATGATCTTCACCGGTACCGACTTCGTGATCACCGTCCGGCACGGCAGGCACGGTTCACTCGGCCCGCTCCGGGAGGCCCTGGAGGCCACGCCTGAGCAGCTGGCCAAGGGGCCCGCCGCCGTACTGCACGCCATAGCCGACCAGGTGGTCGACGACTATCTCGCCGTGGCGGACGCCGTGCAGAACGACATCGACGCCGTCGAGACCACCGTCTTCAGCGAGCAGGGGGGCCATGCCGACGCGGGCCGGATCTACCAGCTGAAGCGCGAGCTGCTGGAGCTCAAGCGCGCGGTGGCGCCGCTGGACCGGCCGGTGCACGCCCTGGCCACCCAGCCGCTGCCGCTGGTCGGCCCGGACATCCAGCCGTACTTCCGTGATGTCGCCGACCATCTGTCGCGCGTCACCGAGCAGATCACGTCGTTCGACGCGCTGCTCGACTCGATCCTCCAGGCCCACCTCGCCCAGGTGACCGTCGCCCAGAACGAGGACATGCGCAAGATCACCGCATGGGCGGCGATCATCGCCGTGCCGACCATGGTCTGCGGGGTGTACGGCATGAACTTCGACCATATGCCGGAGCTGCGCTGGACCTACGGCTACCCGCTCGTCCTCGGCGTCATGGCCCTCCTCTGCGTCGTCCTCCACCGCAGCTTCCGCCGCAACGGCTGGCTCTGACTCCCTCGGCTCCCTCGGCTTCCCTCGGCTCCCTCGGCTTCCGGACGGGCAGTTGACGCCCGTTCTATTGACATGTGCCTGACTCGGCGCTGAGATGTGGTCGCTTTCGTTCGCCCCCGTTTGTTTGTGCGCCATTCACCCCCCTCCGGAGCCGAATATGCACACCGAACGACACACCGTCAGAGAGCGCCTGGCCGTCGTAGCCGCCGCGCTCACGCTGCTCACCGGCGGCGGGGCGCTCATCGCCGTCCCGGCTGCCGCAGCCGCAGCCACAGCCACAGCCACCACGGACGCGCGAGCTGTCACGGCTGTCACGGCTGTCACGGCACCGGCCGCCGACAACGGCCTGGCGCGTACGCCCCAGATGGGCTTCAACAACTGGAACTCCACCCACTGCCGGGCCGAGTTCAACGAGGCGATGGTCAAGGGCATCGCCGACACCTTCGTCTCGCAGGGCCTCAAGAACGCCGGGTACACCTACGTCAACATCGACGACTGCTGGGCACTCCCCTCGCGCGACGCCGCCGGAAATCTGGTCCCCGACCCGGTGCGCTTCCCGGGCGGCATCAAGGCGGTCGCCGACTATGTGCACTCCAAGGGACTGAAGTTCGGGATCTACTCCAGTGCCGGCACCAAGACCTGCGACGTACAGGGGTTTCCCGGCGGTCTCGGCCACGAGCAGCAGGATGCCAACCTGTGGGCGTCCTGGGGCGTGGACTACCTCAAGTACGACAACTGCAACAACACCGGCGCCGACGCCAAGCAGCGCTACACGGCGATGGCCAACGCACTGAAGGCGACCGGCCGGCCGATCCTCTACAGCATCTGCGAGTGGGGCGAGAACCAGCCCTGGAACTGGGCGCCGGACCTCGGCAACTCCTGGCGCACCACCGGGGACATCAGCGATTCCTGGTCCAGCATGATCGGCATCGCGCATCAGAACCAGGGGCTGGCGCCGTACGCCAAGCCCGGCGCCTGGAACGACCCGGACATGCTCGAGGTCGGCAACGGCGGGATGACCGACACCGAGTACCGCACCCACTTCAGCCTCTGGGCGCAGATGGCCGCCCCGCTGCTGATCGGCAGTGATCTGCGCAGCGCCTCCCCCGCGACCCTCGCGATCCTGAAGAACACCGACGTCATCGCGGTCGACCAGGACAGCCTGGGCAGGCAGGGCACGGTGGTGGCAAGCTCCGGCGGCCTGGTGGTGATGTCCAAACCCCTGGCGGACGGCGGCCGTTCGGTGACTCTCACGAATGAGACCACCTCCACGAGGACGATCTCGACGTCCGTCGAGGCGATCGGGATCGGCGGCGCGTCCTCGTACACCCTCAAGGACCTCTGGTCCCAGCAGACCAGCACCACCACGGGCACCATCAGCGCTTCGGTGCCCGCCCACGGCACGGTGATGTACCGCGTGACGCCGGGCACTCCGGTGCCGCCGCCGACCGGGGTCAACCAGCTCAGCGACCTGTCGTGGACGTCGGCGGTGAACGGCTGGGGCCCGGTCGAACGCGACCGCAGCAACGGCGAACAGGCCGCGGGCGACGGCAGGACCCTCACCGTCAACGGCACCACCTACGCCAAGGGCCTCGGCACCCACGCGGCGAGCGACATCACGTACCACCTGGGCGGCAGCTGCCGGTCGTTGAGCGTCGATGTCGGCGTGGACGACGAGTCGACAGCGGGCGGTTCGGCGGTGTTCAGGATCTATCGCGACACCGCGCTGGTCGCCGACAGCGGGCTGCGCACGGCCGCCGACCCGCCCCGCCGGCTGAGTGCCGACCTCGCAGGCGGTACGCAACTGAGGCTGGTCGTCACCGACGGCGGCGACGGCATCAACTACGACCACGCCGACTGGGCCGACGCCAAGCTGACCTGCGGCAACGGCCCCGCGGCCGGTACGCACGCACTCAGCGACCTGTCGTGGACATCGGCGGTCAACGGCTGGGGCCCGGCCGAACGCGACCGCAGCAACGGCGGACAGGCCGCAGGCGACGGCAGGACCCTCACCGTCAACGGCACCACCTACGCCAAGGGCCTCGGCACCCACGCGGGCTCCACGATCACGTACTACCTCGGCGGCAGCTGTACGACGCTGACCACCGGCGTCGGCATCGACGACGAGTCGGAGGGCGCGAACGGGTCGGTCGTCTTCCAGATCTACCGGGACGGCACAAAGGTCGCCGACAGCGGCAGGCTCACCGGCGCCGACGCGTCCAGAGACCTCACCGCGGCTCTCACCGGCGGCCTGGAACTCAGGCTGGTGGTCACCGACAGCGGCGACGGCATCAACTACGACCACGCCGACTGGACGGCACCCAGGCTCACCTGCACCTGAGGGGTCGGAGCGGCGGCATCCGCCGCCGTCCTCCGACGTGGTGGCGCCGGGCTCGTCGCACAGCCCGGCGCCGGCCGAGCGGCATGTCCGAGATGCAACGCGTGATCGACGCACGACGGGACGGCGGTCTCGCAGTGGAGACAGCCGTGGATAGTGGAAGGCCACGGCATACAACGTCCTGCGGAGTGAGCACGTGATCAGAGCCCGGCGGCCCGAAGCCCTCGACGGATACGGCGAAAGCGTCCTTCGCGTCTGGTACGCGGCATACGGCTCCAACATGGATCTTGACCGGCTGAACCACTGCCTCGCCGGTTGCCGGGACTCCCGCCCGCCCGCGCGTTCGGTGGCGGTCATGCTGCCGGGGCTGGTGTACTTCGCCACCGAGTCGCTGGTGTGGACCGGCGGCAGAGCGTTCTACGACCCCGAAGGCGGCGGCGAACTTCCCGCCCGCGCCTACTTGCTGACAGCCGCACAGTTCTCGGACATCGCAGCGCAGGAGATGTATCGGGCGCCGGGACCGGACCTCGATCTGACGGAGGTTCTCGGCCGGGGGCGCGCGGAGACGGGCCCCGGGCGGTACGAGACGCTGGTGTGCGCCGGGCTGCTGGACGGTTGTCCGGTGCTGACGTTCACGGCCCCGTGGGGCGTCGGAGACGTCGCGGTGAAACCACCCGCTGCGGCGTATCTGCGGCATCTCGTGGCGGGGGTCGTCGCGGCACACGGATGGAGTGCGCTGCGGGCCGCCGAGTATCTGGCGGGCTGCCCGGGGGCCGAGGGACAGTGGACGGCCGCGGAGATCGCGGCACTGGTCTCCGACAGCAGCGGGAACGAGAACGGGAGCGGGCGCGGGAGCAGGAGCAGGAGCGGGCGCGGTTCGGCGTGAGCGCGGGCCGGGCGTTTCAGAGTTCCAGCAGGTCAGGCAGGTCGGCGAAGGAGTCGAGAACGTGGTCCGGTGTGCCGTCGGCCGCCTCATGCGTCTCGGGCAGGTACTTGCCGGTCTTCACCAGCACGCCCGTGATGGCACAGCGCTGGGCCGCCAGTACGTCGGATTCGATGTCGTCGCCCACCATCATCGTCTCCGCCGCGTCGGCGCCGAGGTGGGCCAGGGCGGTGGCGAAGAACGCCTCGGCCGGCTTGCCGGTGATCTCCGCCTCGACGCGGGCGGCCCGTTCCAGCCCCAGGAGGAACGCCCCGGTGTCGAGCTCGAGCCCGTCCGACGTACGCCAGTACAGATTCCGGTGCATCGCGACGAGCGGCGCACCGCGCTGCAGCTCACGGAAGGCACGGTTGAGGACCGGATAGCTGAATTCGTCGCCCGCACCGCCGAAGACCACCACGTCAGGGGTTGCGTCATCACCTTCGTCGACGAGCGTCACGCCCGCGAGATCGGCCCGTACGTCACCGGTGTTGATCAGCAGGCAGCGGGCTTCCGGATAGTGCTCGCGCAGGTACGCGGCGGTGACGGCGGGCGCCGTGAGGATGTCGTCGACACCGACCGGAAAGCCCGCACCGGACAGCTTCGCGGCGATCACGGCGCGGGTCCGTGAGGTGTTGTTGGTGACCAGCGCCAGGGGGAGTCCCGCGGCTCGCAGGCGTTCCATGGCCGCTACGGCGCCGGGCAGCGGCTTCCAGGACACGGTGAGCACGCCGTCGATATCGATCAGGACCGCGCCGATTCGTTCCATACGAACGACCGTAGCCTCCGTACCTCGCCAACCTCCTCAGCAGCGGCAAATGGGGTTATTTTGAAAGAGGTGCGGGAGTGGTTCCTGTCTCCCCTGGGTTGGGGGTGAACCACTGTGCTGTTCACCGATCGTACGGACGCGGGACGGCGCCTGGCCGAAGCGCTACGTCACCTTCAGGAGGAGAAACCCGTCGTCCTGGGGCTGCCCCGGGGCGGAGTCCCCGTGGCGTTCCAAGTGGCGCGGGCGCTCGGCGCCCCGCTCGATGTGATCGTGGTCCGCAAGCTCGGCGTCCCGTACCACCGGGAGCTGGCGTTCGGCGCCATCGGCGAAGGCGGAGTGCGGGTCATCAGCGACGACATCGTCCGCCGCGGCAGGCTCCGGCGCGAGGAACTCGCATCGGTCGAGCACGCCGAGGAGGCGGAACTCGTACGGCAGGCGCGGCGGTTCCGCGAGGACCGGCCACGCGTGGCGCTCGACGGCCGGACGGCGATCATCGTGGACGACGGGATCGCGACCGGTGCCACGGCGGCGGCCGCCTGCGAGGTCGTACGGGCGCAGGGCGCGGGCCGTGTGGTGCTGGCCGTTCCGGTGGCGCCACCGGACGCCGCCGCCTGGCTGCGCACCAAGGCGGACGAAGTGGTGTGCCTCTCCACGCCGGCCATGTTCTCCGCCGTCGGCGAGTGGTACCAGGACTTCTCCCAGACCCCCGACGAAGAAGTCGTCTCGCTGCTCGCACAGGCCGCGGACGTCGGGACCACGGAGGCCGAGGTCACAGGGGTCGAAGTGGACGCCGGCGGGGTCCGGCTGGCCGGGGACCTCACCCTTCCGGACGGTGCACAAGCGGTGGTGATGTTCGCCCACGGCTCGGGCAGCAGCCGCCACAGCCCGCGCAACCGGCACGTGGCGACGGCCCTGAACCGGGCGGGTCTGGGCACCTTGCTCTTCGACCTGCTCACACCGGCGGAAGAAGCCGACCGGGCGAACGTCTTCGACATCGAAACCCTGGCCCAGCGGCTGGCGGACGCGACCCACTGGCTGCGGAGCCGCGAGTCCCTCCCGATCGGCTACTTCGGGGCGAGCACCGGAGCCGCGGCGGCACTGCGGGCCGCTGCTTCGGCCGATGCGGACGCCGGTGCCGTGGTCTCCCGCGGCGGCCGGCCCGACCTCGCCGGACCCCACCTCGCAGACGTACGGGCGCCCACCCTGCTCATCGTGGGCGGCCACGACACGTTGGTGCTCGATCTCAACCGGCACGCGCAGGCGGAGCTGCGCTGCGAGAACCGGCTCGAGATCGTCCCCGGCGCCACGCATCTCTTCGAGGAGCCCGGGGCCCTGGACCAGGTCGCGGACCTGGCCCGCTCCTGGTTCGTCCGGCACTCGACAGGCACTGACCGACCGTCATAGGGGGCACTACTCCTCCTGACGGAGCACGCCCCCGGCGTGACGGCATGCGGCTCTGCTACCAGGATGCGCCGGCGACCTGCTTGGTGGTGGCGTTGAGGCGGTTGAAGAGATTGGTGACGCCGATCATCAGGATCAGCGCGGCGAGCTGCTGCTCGTCGTAGTGGTCGGCGGCGTCGTCCCAGATGGCGTCCGGTACCGGGTCGGAGCGGTCGCTGAGCCGGGTGGCGGCCTCGGTGAGCGCGAGAGCGGCGCGTTCGGCGTCGGTGAAGTACGGCGTCTCGCGCCAGGCCGCCACCGCGAACAGCCGCTCGTCCGTTTCGCCCGCCTTCCTGGCGCTGCGCACGCCCCCGTCGACGCAGACGCCGCAGCCGTTTATCTGGCTGGCGCGCAGGTGCACCAGCTCGAGCGTCGTCTCCGGCACGCCGCCCTTCCTCGTGGCCTTGAGCACGTTCAGGATGGCCGGCATGGCCTCGGGAATGACCACCGCGGGGTTGCTCATACGTGCTTCCATGATTGCTCTCCTCGTATCCGCCTGGTTTCGTTCTTCACTCCTCTGACGGATCTCGACGGAAGAATGTGACCGATGGACGAGAAAGATTTTCTGGCGGAGAGATTCGAAGCCGAGCGGCCCCAACTGCGGGCGGTCGCCTACCGGATGCTCGGATCGCTCAGCGAGGCGGAAGACGCGGTCCAGGAAGCCTGGTTACGGCTCAGCCGCTCCGACACCAGCGACATCGGCAACCTCGCCGGGTGGCTGACGACGGTCGTGGGACGGGTGTGCCTGGACGTGCTGCGTACGCGCACATCACGGCGCGAGGACCCGCTGGATGTGTATGTGCCCGACCCGGTCGTCGGCCGCGCGGAGGCGGTCGACCCCGAACACGAGGCGCTGCAGGCCGACTCGGTCGGTCTCGCCCTGCTCGTGGTCCTCGACACGCTGGCGCCCGCCGAGCGGCTCGCCTTCGTCCTGCACGACATGTTCGCCGTCTCCTTCGACGAGATCGCCTCCATCGTGGAACGCACTCCGGCCGCCACGAGGCAGCTCGCCAGCCGCGCCCGCCGCCGGGTTCAGGGCGCGGCGCCGGTTGCCGACACCGATCTCGCCCGTCAGCGAGAGGTGGTCGACGCCTTCCTCGCCGCCTCGCGCGGCGGTGACTTCGAGGCGCTCCTCACGCTGCTGGACCCGGATGTGGTGCTCCGGGCCGACAGCGGTGCGGCGGCTGTGGGCGTGTCGAAGGTGGTTCGCGGTGCGCTGGCCGTGGTCGAGCAGGCGATCACGTTCTCGCGGTTCGCCCAGTACGCACGGCCGGCTCTGGTCAACGGAGCCGCGGGTATCGTCGCGGCTCCCGAGGGACAGCTGTTCTCGGTCATGGGCTTCACGCTCACGCACGGGAAGATCATGGAAATCGACATCCTCGCCGACCCCGAGCGGCTCCGCCGGCTCGACCTCAGCGACCTCACCGACTTCAGCGACCTCACCGACCAGGAGGACCGCGACACCCTCGACGACCGCGACGACCGCGACGACTGACGAACCGCGGTACGTGCCCGTCAGACCTCGGCGATCAGCGCGTACCGTTCGTCGGTCACCGGGCCGCCCCACAACTGCGGGTCGCCGCTGAGCGGTTCGACGCGCACCTCCGCCACGAGTGGGCGTACGGCGGCGGCCAGTTCGGCCGCACCGATTCCACCGTTCCACGGCAGCGACGCGGCTTCCGGTACGTAGGGCACTCCCTTCTGCCCGGCCTCGCGCCACCGGCCCTCGACCAGCACCAGCCGGCCGCCGGGTCGCAAGCGGCTGACCCACTCGCGCAACGCGGCCTCGGGGTCGGGCAGCGTCCACACCAGATGCCGGGAGAGGAGGACGTCGAAGCGCCGGTCGCCCGTCGGCGGTATCGCCGCGTCCCCGACCAGGAAACGGGCCGTGAGGCCGGCGGCCGCGAGGCCGGCGGCCGCGAGCTTCGCACGTGCCTGGTCGACCATGCGTGGCGCCAGGTCGACGCCGGTCACCCGGTGTCCGGCCTCGGCGAGCAGCAGGGACAGGGAGCCGGTGCCGCAGCCGGCATCGAGAACGTCCACCGGGTCCGACGGCAGCCAGGAGCGCAGCAGCCGGTCCCATGCGGCACGCGTCAGCCCGGCGCGGAGTCCATGGTCCGGTTCGTCGTCGAAGCCGGGCGCGGCGGCGTCCCAGTAGTCGGTGATCGCAGCAGTGGGGTCGGTCATGACACCGAGCCTCTCATCAGCCACTGACAACGGCCGCTCACTGCGGACGTCTGCCGTCACCTCACGTCAGGGCGATGAACAGGCCGAGTGTCACCAGGGCGAGGACGGCGCCGTACAGCGCGAGCGTCACGGAGCGCGCCTCGGCGGACGGGTCGCCGCCGCCGGCTCGGGAGAGGCCGAGGACAGAGGTCACGAGCAGGGCGAGCGCGGCCGCACAGAAGGCGGCGATCAAGGAGTCGATCATCTTGCGACAATCTCACGGGTCGTCAGATGTCGCATTTCGGCGATCGGCCCTTCCGGTGAGGCGGCGCTCGTCACGGCGAACGTCACGGTGACCGTCACGGCCGTCGCCCGAACTCCTTCAGCGCATCGGTGAGCCACTTCGTCCAGAACGTCTCCAGCTCGATGCCCCCGCGCAGCACCACGTGCCGCAGCCTGTCCTGCTCACTCGACTGCCGCTCCGGCGGAAAGTCGCGCTCCTCGATCGCCGAGTACTCCTCCAACTGCCGCCGGTGAAGCGCGAGATGACGTTCCAGCTCCGCCTCGAGCCCCTCGCTGCCGACCACGCCCGCCGCACGCAGCCGCAGCAGCAGCGGGTCGCGGACGGGCTTCGGGTCCTCGGACCTGGCGACCCACGCCGCCAATTCCTCGCGGCCCGCGGGCAGGACCTCGTACTCCTTCTTCTGCCCGCGGGTCGGCTGCGCCGACGGCAGTGCGCGGATATGGCCCGCCTGCTCCAGTTTTCCCAGCTCGCGGTAGATCTGCTGGTGCGTGGCCGACCAGAAGTAGCCGATCGACTTGTCGAAGCGGCGGGTCAGCTCCAGCCCCGACGAGGGCTTTTCGAGCAGGGCCGTGAGGATCGCGTGCGGGAGGGACATGGCTCGATCCTAGGTACGCGGCGCCGACGCCTCAGAGCGTGGCCGCGAGCCGTGTGCCCTGGTCGATGGCGCGCTTCGCGTCGAGCTCGGCCGCCACGTCCGCCCCGCCGATGAGGTGCACGGAGTGGCCCGCGGCGCTCAGCTCCTCGTACAGCGCGCGCTGCGGCTCCTGTCCTGTGCACAGCACAACCGTGTCCACGGGGAGGACCCTGGCCGCGCCGTCGACGCTCACATGCAGGCCCTCGTCGTCGATCCGCTCGTACGTCGCCCCGGCGGTCATCTGGACCCCGCGGTGCTTGAGCTCCGTGCGGTGGATCCAGCCGGTCGTCTTGCCGAGACCCGCGCCGACCTTGCTGGCCTTGCGCTGGAGGAGGTGGACGGAGCGCGGCGGCGCGGGCCGCTCGGGGGCGGTCAGGCCGCCCGGAGCGCTGTAGTCGGTGTCCACGCCCCACTGGCGGAAGTACGTACCGGCGTCCAGGCTCGCGCCCTCCCCGCCGTCGGTGAGGAACTCCGCCACGTCGAAGCCGATACCGCCCGCGCCGATGACCGCGACGCGCTCGCCGACGGGCGCGCCGTCGCGCAGGACGTCGAGGTAGCTGAGGACGCTCGGGTGGTCGACGCCCGGGATCTCGGGGGTCCTGGGCGTGACTCCGGTGGCGACGACGATCTCGTCGTACGCGGCCGACGCGAGGTCGTCCGCGGTGACGCGGGTGCCCAACCGGACCTCCACGCCGTGCAGTTCGAGCTGCGTACGGAAGTACCGCAGCGTCTCGTTGAACTCTTCCTTGCCCGGGATCCGCTTGGCGATGTTCAGCTGGCCGCCGATCTCGTCCGCCGCGTCGAAGAGGGTCACCTCGTGTCCGCGCTCGGCCGTCGAGACGGCGCAGGCGAGTCCGGCGGGGCCGGCGCCGATCACGGCGACGCGCTTGCGCAGCCGGGTCGGCGAGAGGACGAGTTCGGTCTCGTGACAGGCGCGCGGGTTGACCAGGCAGGAGGTGATCTTCCCGCTGAAGGTGTGGTCCAGGCAGGCCTGGTTGCAGCCGATGCAGGTGTTGATGGCTTCCGCGCGGTCCGCCTTCGCCTTGGCGACGAATTCGGGGTCGGCGAGGAACGGCCGGGCAAGCGACACCATGTCCGCGCGCCCCTCGGCGAGCAACTGCTCCGCGACCTCCGGGGTGTTGATGCGGTTGCTGGTGATCAGCGGGACGGAGACGGACCCCATCAGCTTCTTGGTCACCCAGGTGTAGGCGCCGCGCGGCACCGAGGTCGCGATGGTCGGGATACGGGCCTCGTGCCAGCCGATCCCGGTGTTGATGATCGTCACGCCGGCCGCCTCGATCTCCTTGGCGAGCGTGATCACCTCCTGCAGCGAGGAGCCGCCGGGCACCAGGTCCAGCATGGAGAGCCGGTAGATCAGGATGAAGTCCGTGCCGACGCGCTCACGGGTGCGGCGGACGATCTCCAGCGGGAGCCGTATCCGGTTCTCGTACGAGCCGCCCCAGCGGTCGGTGCGGTGGTTGGTGGCGCTCGCGATGAACTCGTTGATGAAGTAGCCCTCGGAGCCCATGATCTCGACGCCGTCGTACCCGGCGGACTTCGCCAGCTCTGCCGCCCGTACGAAGTCCTCGATGGTCTCCTCGACCTCGGCGTCGGTCAGGGCGTGCGGGACGAACGGGCTGATGGGGGCCTGGATGGCGCTCGGCGCGACCAGGTCCGCGTGGTACGCGTACCGGCCGAAGTGCAGGATCTGCATCGCGATCCTGCCGCCCTCCGCGTGCACGGCGGCGGTGACGGCCCGGTGCTGCTCCGCCTCGGCCTCGTTGGTGAGCTTGGCGCCGCCCTCGTACGGACGGCCCCGGTCGTTCGGGGCGATGCCGCCCGTGACGATGAGGCCGACGCCGCCGCGGGCACGGGCGGCGTAGAAGGCGGCCATCCGCTCGAAGCCGCGCTCGGCCTCCTCGAGGCCGACGTGCATCGAGCCCATGAGGACCCGGTTGGGCAGGGTCGTGAACCCGAGGTCGAGCGGGCTCAGCAGATGGGGGTACGGGCTCAGCGGGCTCGGGGTCGGGCTCATCGGGGCGCCTCCTCGCGCAGGGTTCGTCAGTCCAGTTCTAGCGGGCCGCGAGCGATTATGCAACAAAGTGCAAAAGAGCTTCCGCCGGCATTGCGCAGGCTGCCACTACGCGGACCGGCACGACCGGCGGGTCGTCCGTTGTCCTGACGGTCCGACAAATGTGCTGATCAGTCGTACGGGTGAAACTGGGCGCCGGTCCGGGCTTCGCGGACATAACGTGCCCCTGTGGCGGGATATGGGCAGTTGAGCGCACTGGGGATCGCGGCGATTCTCGGCTCGCAGGGGATCGGGGTCGGGGTCGGGGCCGGGATCGCCGACCGAGTGCCGGGTGTGGCCGATGTGTCGGTATCCGTGTCGATATCGGCGTCCGTATCGGTGTCGATCTACTTCGACGACTGCACGCCGACACCGACACCGACTCCGAGCGTGCCGCCGGCACCCGCACCGCCTGTGCCGCCTGTGCCGCCGGCACCCTCACCGCCCGGCACTCCACCGACCAGTACACCGCCGCCGCCCGAACCGGAGCCGCCCGCGCCCAGCCCGACCGTGACGCGTCCGGTCGTGCCCGCGCCGCCCTCGACGCCCCCGCTCCCTCCGGCGCCACCCGCGGCACTGCCGCCGGCGCCGCAGCCCCCGGAGCCCGCGCCCAGGACGTCTTCCGCACCCCCGCGCGCTCCCGTCGCCCGTACGGGTCCCGAGCGGCCGCGCGCCCTCGCCGTACGCAACCACCGCCGGGCGGCCGGAAAACGGGCCGCCACCGGGACGCCGCTGGTGATCCTGATTCTGGTGATCACCACTCCGGCCGTGCTCGCGGCAGCGGTGCTACGGCCCCGCTCACGGTCCGCCGCATCCCGGCGCAGCCGCGCCTGACCACGCACCGCCCTCGCCCTCGCCCCCACCCGATCGGAGAACCCTCATGTCGGAATGGCTGGTCCTGACCGGCGCGATGGCCGTCGCCTGCGCCGTCGTCCTTGTCATCACGGTGCTCAGGCAGCGCAGGCTCAGCAGGGCCGAGGACACGGAGGAGAACGATCCCGCCGAAACCCCCGACGTCCTCGAGTACATGACGATGATGGTCGGCGTCGTGTACGCGATCGTGCTCGGTCTGGCCATCGCGGGCGTCTGGGAGGCGCGCGGCGCCGCACAGGACGACGTACGCCGCGAGGCACAGGCGCTGCACGAGATCACTCAGCGGGCACAGGTCTATCCGGCCGACGTGCAGGACAAGCTCCGCAGCGACATCGACCGTTACGTCTCCCATGTCGTCGACCAGGAATGGCCGCGGATGATCGACCACAACGAGCTCTCCGGCCGGGGCGCGGAGCTGCTCGGCGTCGTACGCGCGGACATCGCCGAGCGGAAGCCGGCCAATGAGCTGGAGGCGCAGGCGTACCAGCCGCTCGTCGATCAGATCGCCGTCGCCGACGACGCGCGCAACGCCCGTGCGCAGAACGCCGGGGAGACACTGCCGGGCGTCGTGTGGTTCGGCCTGATCACCGGGGCGCTGGTCACGGTCGGGCTGATCTTCGCGCTGCAGATCGGCGGCACACCGCGGGAACTGCTGCTCGCCGGGCTGTTCAGCGCCCTGATCGCGTTTCTCCTCTTCCTGGTCTGGGACTTCGACGCTCCGTTCGGGCGGTCGGGCCAGGAGTCGGCGGATGCCTTCCAGCAGCTGTTCACGAGCGCGACGGGGCGGAGCTGAGCCGAGCCGGACTGCCCGGCATCCGCACGGTGCCGACCACGAACAGGAGGACCGGGCACGGGGTGCGGCTCGCCGTCACCCCGGCTCACTTCTGCGCGTGCTCCCCCACGTAGAAGAGGATCCACACGAAGCCGGCGAAGAGGTGAGTGGCGAAGACGTAGACGAAGACACGCAGAGCGACGCCCCGCTCCTTCCATCTTTCGCTCTCGCTCTCGCTCACCGCAGTCCTCCAGCCGGTCGGCACCTCGAGTGGTCCCCGCACCAGGGTACGAGCACCCGGAACAGGGGGCGGGTCACCGTTACAGGGCTTGGTGCAGCTGTCGGAGTGCCCGCCGGTGCGCCGAACGGCCGCTCATCGGTGACACAGTTTGTCTGATTTTGCGTAGGCTTTACAGAGAGCTACGTACCGGAGGTGGCGGGTATGGCAGACGCAGGCAGGATCGTCGTGGGCGTGGACGGCTCCGCGCCGTCGATCAGGGCGCTGCGCTGGGCCGTACGGCAGTCCGAGCTGACCGGCGACCCGGTCGAGGCCGTGATCAGCTGGGAGTACCCGGCGGCGGGCTGGGCGTCGATGGTGCCCAGTGTGCCCCCGGATTTCGACCCGGAGGCACTGGCGACCCAGATCCTCGCCGACTCGCTGACGGAGACCCTCGGCGCGGAGAGGGCCGCCGCCATCACCCAGAAGGTCATGATCGGGAACGCCGCACAGGCCCTGATCGAACAGGCCGACGGCGCCTCGCTGCTGGTGGTCGGCCACCGCGGCTACAGCGGCTTCAAGGCGACGCTGCTCGGCTCGGTCGGCCTGCACGTCACCCAGCACGCGCCGTGCTCGGTGGTCGTGGTGCGGGGCGAGCCGGACTCCGGGACGGACTGAGGCCGTGGAGCCGCGGCACGGGCCGGAGTCCGGGCCCCTCGCTACCGCCCCCCTCGTCCGGTCGACCGGCGGCTTCGACGACCGCTCCGACGAGGACCGCGCGCCGCACGGGCGAGACAGTGCGCCGCCGCCTCACCCTCGAACCGCCGGGCCCGCAGCTGGTGCAGAGTGAGATGGAGGGCGGCAGCGACCGCCGTCACAGCGCCACCACATCGGCGACGACACAGGCGACGTTGTCGGGGCCGCCCGCGCCGCGGGCGAGTGCCACCAGTTCACGGACGGCCTCGTCCGGGTCGGCGATCACGCCGACGGTCCGCCGCACATCCTCGTCCCACACCGCCCTGAACAGGCCGTCGGAGCAGAGGAGATAACGGTCGCCGGCCCGCGCCTCGTGCAGCTTCAGATCGGGACGGGCGAGCCCTTCACTCCCGTCCAGCGCCCGCAGCAGCATCGCCCGCTGAGGGTGGGATGCCGCCTCCTCGGGGCTGAGGCCGCCCTCGTCGATCATCGACTGCACGACGGTGTGGTCGTGCGTGATCTGGAAGAACTCACCGTCGCGCAGCAGATAGGCACGAGTGTCGCCGATATGGACGAGCGCCAGCTGCGAGCCGGTCCACACCATCGCGGTCAGCGTCGTACCGGAGTCGGCCAAGCCGTTCACGGCGGCGTTGGCCCGATGGACGGCATCCTCAAGGGCGTTGAGCAGATCTCCGACCCGCGAGGACGCGGGCCCCCCGGCCTGCGGCCCCCCGGACTCGAGGGGCTTGAGCGCATCGATCGCCGCCGCACTGGCGGGCGCGCCCTCGTCCCCGAAGCCGTCGGCGACGGCAAACAACCGGGAACCGGCGTACGCGGCATCCTGGTTGGTCTCCCGGACGAGGCCGCGGTCCGACCGTGCGGCGTAACGGATCCCCAGAGGCGTGCTGAGCTGAGACATCGTGTCGGTGTCCTTCCCTGACAGCTGGTCGACGAGGAAGGCCGCCAGATCACGCCGCGCGGAGGTCTCCGCCTCCACCTGTGCCCAGTACGCCCGGATGTCCCGGGCGGCCGCGGCCGTGTCCGACGCGCACAGGTCGCAGACGTCCCGAATACGGGCCAGCGGCATCCCGATCCGCCGCAGCCACGCCACCAGCCGGGCCCGCTCCAGCTGCGTCTCGTCGTAGTACCGGTATCCGGTGAACGAGTCGACGCGGGCCGGCGGCAGCAGCCCCAGCTCGTCATAACGGCGCAGCGCCTTCGCGGACAGCCGGGAAGCGCGGGCGAACGCCCCGATCGTCAGCAATCCCATGCTTTCTTTCCTCCTCGTACCAGGCACTTCGCCCGGCCCCAGCGATGCTGGGGCTTCCCCGAGGGAGAAGGTCAAGGCAGAGGCTCACGGTAGACAGCACAGACGCGCCGCGGGGGGGGCGGGGGAGGGGGGGGGGGGGCCGGGGCGCCCCCCCCCGGGGGGGGGGGGGTTGAGGGGGGGGCGGGGGGGGGGGCGGGGCGACCAGAGGGGGGGGGGGGGGAACAACAGGAGCGGGC